>NZ_CP170198.1:1827500-2179500 GCF_042434915.1 Aquimarina rhodophyticola | reverse complement strand
ATTGCCAGACTGTTTTCCAGTAAAGTATGATATCAATAGCAGTACACCAAAGTATCCGCCAATTAAGAGTATGATTTGTACAGGTTGCATGTATCAAAGTTTAAAATGTATCGCAAAATACAAATAATCTTGATGCACAATGCACAAGATAAAATAGTGCGCAATTAAATTAAGTACGAGGGCGTTCGAGCGGGCTATTCGCTGTAATCCTTGTCTTGTTTAAGCAAGACTTCGGGATTTTCACTACTATCCCTAACGCAAATTTTTGTTTTATAATGTTTTACGAGTATCACTTTCAATAGTGCCGTCTCGTAAACGAATGATGCGGTGCGCATGAGCAGCGACTTCTTCTTCATGTGTAACTAGAATCACCGTATTACCAGCTTTATGTATGGCATCAAATAGTTGCATGATCTCCAAACTTGTTTTTGAATCCAAGTTACCCGTAGGCTCATCGGCAAGAATGATAGAAGGTTTATTGACCAAGGCACGCCCAACAGCAACACGCTGTCGTTGTCCACCTGATAATTGATTTGGTTTATGATCCATTCTATCAGCCAATCCAACGTCTGTTAATACTTCTTCAGCTCTCATGGTGCGCTCTTTCTTAGAGGCTCCTGCATATATCATTGGTAAAGCTACATTTTCAAGTGCAGTTGTTCTTGGTAAAAGATTAAAGGTCTGAAACACAAATCCAATTTCTCGATTTCTAATCTCTGCTAATTCATCATCACTCATTTTACTTACATCATTCCCATTGAGAATATAAGTTCCAGCGGTAGGAGTATCCAGACACCCCAATAAATTCATCAAAGTAGATTTCCCTGATCCCGAGGGTCCCATAATTGCCATATATTCTCCACGTTTAATATCAAGATCAATATTTTTTAAAACATGAACAGTTTCTTGTCCCAATTGAAAATTTCTAATAATTCCACGAATTTCGATTACATTTTCCATACAATTAATTTGTTATGCCAATTTTAATATTGAGGACGTCAAAATAAAATATAATATCGAGACTAGAGTACGATGCTTTAATATCATCTAACATTAAACTTAAAAATAAGACGCAAATTCTAGTCATTAGTTACAATTTTTTCCTTCAATTATTGTAATTATACTTTAAATCATTTTCAACAGCAGCGTAACGAAAGAGTAATTCAAAAAAAAACTTTAAAATTTAAGTAAAAACTACCAGATGATTATAAAAATAGAGCGTACGTGATTTTTATTTAAGCATTATCAAGTGGATTTTTTGAAATAAAGTTAAAAGACCTAATAAACCTTACCCAAACGATCCTTTAAACGAGGTTACCATCTAATTACAAAGTGCTCTTTGACTTGCTCCTTTCTAATAAAAAGTAATCCATGGGTGTATAGATCTATAGAGACATTAAAAGCTTTATGATTATGTAAGGAACGCCATAAAGTTTCATTTTCTGATTGTACATAAATATTGCGCAATATTAAAATACTGTCATTATGCATAGCGTCTATGAGTTTATTGAGCAAGCTTTTTGACCTCACTAATTCGCTACTATCTATAAGTATAAGATCGTATTGTTCCTCTGTTATGGTATTTACGTTTTTGCAATTTGAGGTGTGTAACCGCATTATTGGTCCTAATGTGTTTTTTAGAGTATTTCCAATCAAAATTGAATTAACCCCAAAATACGAAGCCAACCTTATCAAAAGTTTTGCTTCTTTGATATTGATAGTAGTTGATTGTAAATAATAGTGCTCAAGCTTACGATTCAAGGAGTTTTTTGTACGACTATAAATACAACAAGTCACGAGTAAATACACAAATGGAGAGTGGACACCATGTTGGTTCGTAGAGTGCCACAAGAAGTTGAGATACGATTTGATGCGAATCTTGCGCATAATGTACTTTATTACGATAAATTATTGAGACTACATTATTCCATTTTTTCAGAAAGTTCTAGCCACCTAATCTCACCCTCCTCGATACTTTGAATAATTTTTTGAAGCTCAGACGAAGCATCATTAATTTGCTCTTGCGAAAGTGAAGTGTCCAGAAAAAGTTTTTCTAATTCGCTTTTTTTGAGTTCCCATTTTTTTAAATCACGTTCTATGCGATTAAACTCTTTTTGTTCGTTATACGATAAGCTTGTAGAGGTTTCTTTTTTCCAAGAATTTTTAGTTTTTACAGGAGTCTCATCATGTTCAGATGTTGTAATCTCTGGAGTTTTACTGTCTTCATAAATTCGATAATCGGTATAATTTCCTGGGAAGTCCTCAATAACGCCATTACCTTTAAAAACAAATAGGTGATCTACAATTTTATCCATAAAATAACGATCGTGAGAAACGACCAATAAACAGCCAGGAAAATCCAATAAAAAATTCTCTAAGACATTTAAAGTAACAATATCTAGATCATTAGTAGGTTCATCAAGAATAAGAAAATTTGGGTTTTGTATTAAAACCGTGCATAAATAAAGCCTTTTACGTTCACCACCACTTAATTTTTCGACAAAGTCATATTGCTTTTTACGATCAAAAAGAAATCGTTCTAATAATTGTTGGGCAGATATTTGTCTTCCTTTTTTTAAAGGGATGTATTCACCGAACTCTTTGATAACATCGATCACTTTTTGCCCCTCTTTGATCGTAATTCCTTTTTGAGTGTAATACCCAAACTTGATAGTCTCACCAAGAATAATTTTTCCTTGATTAGGTTGTATAGCCCCAGTCAACATATTGAGAAATGTAGATTTACCAGTTCCATTCTTTCCAATAATACCAATACGTTCACCTTTTTTAAAAACGTATTCGTACTTATTTAAAATTACCAAATCCTCAAAACTATGGGAGACATTGTGAAGTTCTAAAATTTTACTCCCCATACGTTCCATATTGATTTCTAGTTCAATAGCATGGTCATTGCGTCGTTTGTGTGCTCGCTCTTTGATTTCGTAAAAATCATCGATTCGCGATTTTGATTTGGTGGTTCTTGCTTTGGGTTGCTTGCGCATCCATGCTAATTCATTTTTGTATAGTTGTTTGGCTTTATTGGTATTGATCTGTTCGTTTGTGATTCGAGCTTCTTTGTTATCGAGGTAATATGCATAATTTCCTTTGTATGTATAGAGTTGTCCGTCTTCGAGTTCAACAATTTCATTACATACATTTTCTAAGAAATAACGATCATGGGTTACCATAAAAAGCGTAAAATTTTCTTTTGCAAAATATTCTTCGAGCCACTCTATCATTTCGAGATCCAAGTGATTCGTAGGTTCATCGAGGTATAATAAGTCAGGCTTGCTAAGTAAAATATTAGCTAAGGCTAATCGCTTTTTTTGACCTCCAGAAAGCATAGCAACTTTTTGGTCTAGATTTTCTAATTTTAATTTAAACAAAATCTGTTTATACTGTGTCTCAAAATCCCAAGCGTTTAATGCTTCCATACGTTCAAAAGCACTTTGATATGCGTCTGTATTATCTAAGTCTTTTAATGCTTTATCATAGGCATTAAGTGCTCTTAGAATTTCGTTATCCGCAGCAAAAATAGTTTGCTCGACAGTAAGTGTTGGATCAAGATCAGGTTCTTGAGGTAAAAAAGCAATTTTTAAGTCTTTGCGATAGACAACCTGTCCTTCATCAGGATGTTCTCCACCAGCTACTATATTAAGTAAAGATGTTTTTCCCGTTCCGTTTTTGGCTACAAATCCGATTTTTTGCCCCTCATTAATTCCGAAGGAAATATTCTTAAAAAGTATTCGTTCACCAAAAGACTTGGCAATATTTTCTATGGATACGTAATTCACAATGAAGTTACTTTATAATTATCTTATTAGTATAAAAAAGGTCTTTAAGATAACTGCGAGTAATTTGTGGTCATACGATTTTAAACGCACTAAAAACTCCTCGTAAGTTGATCATTAAAAGTGATGCAAAATAACTACAAATTGAACAATAAGTGATAGAATACTTTAAATACTTTTAAACTATATATTTACTAATAGTTATTTATTAGGAAAGTGATTTAAAGCTTTTTTTCTAATAGTTATAGCTATTAAAAAAATGAAAACAGCAACAAAAATGGCTATTCTAGCGATATAATCACCCGCGCGAACATAAAAGGTAATAGTTTTGTTTGTTGCCAATTGGCCTTTTAATACTCCTTGAATGCCGTAGGGTAACGATTGGGTGATCGTTCCTTTTTGATCTATAATCGCTGATATCCCAGTGTTAGCACTACGAGCAACACTTCTACGGGTCTCTATAGCTCTAAGGCGAGCATATGCAAGATGCTGTTGATGGCCTTGAGTGTTGCCCCACCAAGCATCGTTAGTAATAATTGCAAGAAAATTTGCTTTATTTCTAACATAGCCGGTTACAAACTCTCCATAAACACTTTCATAACAAATAATAGGAGCTACCCCTGTGCTATCCTTAGTAAAAAAAACTTCTCTATTTTCTTGTGTTGTTTTTTTTGCTACAGTTCCTCCTAAATCGATCATAGCATCCCCCAAAATTGGTTTGAGAACGCTTTGATAAGGAAAATTTTCTACACCGACAACAAGTTTTGTTTTATGATACAACTCGGTAGTACCGTCGGGTCTTACAAAAAAGGCAGAATTGTAATCGTCATAATAATCATTTGGACCCAATTGATTTGTTTGATCGTGAACCTTTTTTGGATCGTTAAATCGATCATACATCGAGATGCCCGAAACGACATGAGTTGCAGGATACTTATCAATTAATTGCTGAGACGTGCGCTTTGCAATAGAGTATTCGAATTGAGATAAATTGTTATTATCTGCAAATACAGTTTCTGGTGCTATAATGAAATTTACAGATGAGCTTATAGAGTCTTGTACCAATCTGGTAAGGAGTTCGCTTACTCGTACATCGGTGGTGTTATATTTTTCGGTATAAGGATCTATATTGGGTTGTACGATTAAAATTTCTTGTTTTAGTCCTGTTTCTTTATAGGTTTTTAGAATAATAAAAGAAAGTAATATAGGCGTCAAAATATAGGCGCTATTAAGTATAGCGGTGCGGATAAGGATTTTTTTCTCTCTATATATATTATAGCGTACCATACTTTTAAAAAGACTGATGTTAACTATCCAAATCCACAACGATCCGCCAAAAACGCCTGTATATTCGTACCACTGTATCCACGAAGTGTAGTTTGCAAACCCGTTACCAAGCGTTAGCCAAGGCCATGAAAACTCCCATTGTAAGTGCATGTATTCAAACCCTAGCCATAAACATATTAAAAATATAGAGCCGTTGGTAAATGTGGTACGTTTTGAGATTTTATGATAAATCAGAAAAACTAGTGACATTAAAAGGGTGTTTGCAATCTCGGCAAACCACATGCCAAAAGCGGTTGAGTTGTAAATCCACCATGTGGTACTAACATTCCATATAAAAAAAGTTAAAAAACTATATCCAAAGATTTTTAAACTTCCACGTTTATCACTCTTGAGCGCATGATCTATTAACAATAAAGGGGTAAAACCAAAAAAAAGTAACAAAGGAAAGCCGTAAGTAGGCCATCCAATGGCTAATATAAGACCTGAAAGTATTGCAAAAATTAAATTTCTCATACAAAAGTGAAGCTGATTGGTACGAAAATAAACCTAATTGTTTAGATAATTATACTTCTTCATATTAAAATGAATCACTTTGTAGCTTCAGAGTTAAATGTTAGGTAATTAGATTAAAAAATAATGATCATATTAAGACGATTTGAAGAATGTTGTGCTGGTTTTGTGTGATAGCTAAATAGTTTGCTATTTTTACGTAAATTTTATTACATGTGGATAAAAAAACAAGTGCCAAATATAATCACGCTCGCAAATTTATTTTGTGGGTGTATAGCAACTTTGTTGGCCGTACAAGGACATCTTGAAATGGCAGCTTTATTTGTGATGCTTGGAATATTTTTTGATTTCTTTGATGGTCTTGCAGCACGATTACTTAATGCACAAAGCGAACTTGGATTACAACTGGATTCTTTGGCAGATATGGTTACTAGCGGTGTTGTGCCAGGTATTATAATGTTTCAACTTTTGACTCAGGTTTTAGGAAAACCGTTTTATATAACTCCGCCAACTTGGGCTTCGGATCAGATATGGGCAAGTTTTGATAGCTCATATGTGTCCCTAATCGGTTTTTTAATTACTCTCGCCTCGGCTTATCGATTAGCAAAATTTAATGTTGATACCAGACAAACTAGTTCTTTTATTGGTTTGCCAACACCCGCCAACACATTATTGATTTTAAGTTTGCCTTTAATTTTAAAATTTGAGGCAGAAACTTGGATAGTTAAAATTATTTTAAATGAATATTTTTTAATCGCTTTAACTTTGCTGAGTTGTTATCTTTTAAATGCAGAAATAAAATTATTTGCTCTTAAATTTAAAACATGGAATTTTAAAGAAAATAAAATTCGTTACTCGTTTTTAATCATAACATTACTTTTAATTATTGTATTTAAATTTATTGCAATTCCATTGGTTATTCTGCTGTATATTTTGCTGTCCTTATTTTTCGGAAGTCAAACGGATGCTAAAATTTAAGAAATATGACGAGTGCTTAAGTATATAGAAACAGATAGATTAATTTGTCGGGAGCTATTAGATACCGATATCTATGGGATGTACACACTTGATAGTAATCCGTCTGTACATATTTATCTAGGTAATAATCCTGTAACTGATATTAGTAAATCACAAGAATATATAGCTAATATACAAAGTCAATATCGTCAAAACGGTATCGGTAGATGGGCTGTTATAGAAAAGGCTTCGGGTACATTTATTGGATGGAGTGGTTTAAAACTAATTACTGACGAAATTAATAAACAGAGTAATTATCATGATCTAGGTTATCGTTTTATACAAGACTATTGGGGTAAAGGGTATGCTACTGAAACCGCAGAAGCTTTTTTAAAGTATGGTTTCAAAATTTTAGAACTAAAGAAAATATGTGCTATTGCTGATGTAGCTAATATTAGTTCTAATAAAGTATTACATAAAATAGGAATGCATCCCATTAATACATTCCAGTATAATGGAGTATTGCACAACTTTTATGAGCTTACCAAATCTTGTTGGCAATTATAAGCAGTTGAATTAAAAATTAAAGTAGGATGAACCTTTAAAAGTCAAGTTTTTTCTTTCGAAGCTCAAAATTTTGACCGAGATAAACTTTTCTTACCATTTCATCTTCGGCAAGTTCTTCAGGTTTTCCTGCTTTTAAGATACTTCCTTCAAACATCAAATAGGTGCGATCTGTTATCGCTAAGGTTTCTTGTACATTATGATCGGTGATCAAAATACCTATATTTTTATTTTTTAATTGAGCAACAATGCGTTGGATATCCTCTACCGCGACTGGATCTACTCCAGCAAATGGTTCGTCAAGAAGAATAAAATTAGGGTCGGTTGCCAAGGCTCGAGCAATTTCGGTACGTCTTCTTTCACCACCACTTAATAAGTCACCTCTATTTTTGCGAATATGACCTAATCCAAACTCTTCGATAAGAGACTCCATTTTATGAAATTGCTCCTTCTTCGATAATTTTGTGAGTTGTAATACGCTTAAAATATTATCTTCTATACTAAGTTTTCTAAAGACAGAGGCTTCTTGTGCCAAATATCCAATACCGTTTTGAGCTCTTTTGTACATAGGATATTTTGTAATATCCATAGTGTCCAATGATATTTTCCCGCTATTAGGTTTTACCAGACCTACAATCATATAAAAAGAGGTAGTTTTACCAGCACCATTAGGGCCTAGTAATCCAACGATTTCTCCTTGATTGACCTCCAAAGAAATGCCTTTAACGACTTTACGTCCTTTATACGATTTGATTAAATTTTCTGCCTTTAATTTCATTTTTGAATATCTAAGGATTTTTATAAATAGTAGCGGTTTCTATACTTTTAAACGCTGCACCAACTATTTTAAGCTTTGGCTTCTAATGCATCCCAAAATTCATATGCACGTCGTAAGTGTGGAATTACAATAGTACCACCAACCAAGGTCGCTATACCCAAGGCTTCTGCAACTTCATCTTTTGTAAGTCCTTCTTTATGGCAGGTTTCTAAATGGTAACGTACACAATCATCACAGCGTAACACTGCAGATGCAACCAAGCCTAGAAGCTCTTTAGTTTTTACATTTAAAGCGCCCTCCATAAAAGCGTTGGTGTCCAAATTGAAAATTCTTTTGATAATCTTATTATTATCTTCTAGAATTCTTGAGTTCATCTTTTCGCGATAAGCGTTAAAATCATCAACAATATTGCTCATTATTTTTTAATATTTAGTTGTTGCTTTTCTTTATTAATTACGTATTTTGAGATAAAGATACTAATCTCATATAAGATGAGAATGGGGATTGCTACAATGATTTGACTCACAATATCAGGTGGAGTTATAATTGCGGATAAAATGAGTACAATAACTAACGCAAATTTTCTATATTTCCTTAAAGATTCTGGGGATACTAGTCCGACTTTGGTCAAGAAAAACATGATAACAGGTAACTCAAATATAAGACCACAAGCAATTACCGATGCTCTTACTAAAGCAATATAACTATCAATATCAAATTCATTAACCACCTCTTTACTAACTTGATAACCACCTAAAAAATTAATGGAAAGCGGGGTAATTATGTAGTATCCAAAAAGTACACCAGCAAAAAAAAGTAAAGAACAAACGAAAATAAAACCTTTAGAGTGTTTTTTTTCGGTATCATAAAGAGCAGGAGCAATAAATTTCCAAAATTGATAGAGAATATAAGGAAACGCAATAATGAAACCTGCAGTGATTGATGTCCAAATATGAACCGAAAATTGTCCAGCTACTTTTCTACTTTGAACACTAAACGGAAGTTCTTTGAAACATAAGCTTTCATCGAAACCTAGAAATTTTGAGAGATCACATAAACCTTTATAAGTTGGGAAATTAGCTTTCTTTGGTCCAAATATGATAACGTCAAATATAAATTCTTTGGATATAAAAGCTACTATGCCTGCAATTAATACTGCAACAGTAGCTCTAATCAGGTGCCATCTCAGTTCTTCTAGATGATCTAAAAAAGACATGGCTTGTGGATTTTTTTTACTTTTCTTTATCATTATATGATGCCTTCTCTCATTAAATCATGGATGTGGAGCAAACCTGAGTACTTGCCATTTTCTTCAGCGAGCAATTGAGAAATTCCGTTCGATTCTAGCATGTCAAGAGCATCAACTGCCATCGCTTCATTATTAATTATTTTAGGATTTATAGACATTATGTCTTTTGCCGCTAACCCATCAAAAGAGCTGTTGGAGGATAACATTCTACGTAAATCACCATCGGTAATTATGCCTACAATTTTGTCGTCCAAAGTCACGGCAGTTGTTCCTAAACGTTTCTCGGTCATTTCAACGATTACTTCATTAATGCTAGCATTTTGAGTGACTTGAGGTTTTTCGTTTTTTGAAGTAATGTCACTAACTCTTAGGTATAATTTTTTACCAAGGGCTCCTCCTGGATGATATTTTGCAAAGTCTTTGCTAGAAAAACCTTTGAGATTAAGTAGACATATAGCTAATGCATCTCCAATTACTAGTTGTGCTGTAGTACTTGTTGTAGGAGCTAAATTATTGGGGCACACCTCTTTTTCGACATACGCATTTAATACGTAATCAGCCTCTGTACCTAAAAAAGAATTTCTATTCGCTGTTATCCCGATCAATGTGTTTTTAAAATTTTTAATGAGAGGTACTAATACTTTAATCTCTGGAGTATTTCCACTTTTTGAGATGCAAACAACTACATCATCGGTTAAAATGTTACCGAGATCTCCATGGATGGCATCTGCAGCATGCATAAAAACTGCGGGGGTACCAGTAGAATTCATGGTTGCTACAATTTTTGCAGCAATAATAGCACTCTTACCAATTCCAGTAAAAATAACGCGACCGCTAGAGTTATGTATGGTTTGTACTGCTTTCGCAAAATCCTCATCTATAAGGTTTTCGAGATTAGCTATAGCCTTAGCTTGTTCGGCTATGGTTTTTTTGGCATTGGATAGTATCGTATGTGATGTATTCAAAATTTACTAATTTTGCGTGTTGTCATTAAAAGATTTTGTTATCTTTAAATATGCAAAGGTATGTAATACCTTATAATATTTAAATACTCATCAAAAAAAGCTTAATAAATTAAGCTTTGATTATATTTGTGGGTATCAATACGAAAGAAAGATTCTATAACTGTGTTTGGGGAAACAGGCTATAGGGATGATTTAATTTAATTGGATATAAAAGGTATATAATTTAATGAGTTTGAATGAAAATGACTTACAGGATGCGCTAAAGAAGCATTTTGGCTTTAGTCAATTTAGAGGATTGCAGGAAAAGGTTATACAAAGTCTTTTAAAAAAAGAAAATACTTTTGTAGTAATGCCTACAGGTGGAGGGAAGTCCCTATGTTACCAACTGCCTGCCTTAATGTGCGAAGGTACAGCAATTGTTGTTTCTCCTTTGATCGCATTGATGAAAAATCAAGTAGATGCGATACGTAGTATATCATCAGAAGAGGGTATAGCCCATGTTTTAAACTCTTCCCTTAACAAATCTGAGATAAAGAATGTTAAGGATGATATAACAAGTGGCGTTACTAAACTTTTATATGTAGCGCCCGAATCGTTAACCAAAGAAGAATATGTTGATTTTTTAAAGCAACAAAAAATTTCTTTCTTAGCAATTGATGAGGCTCACTGTATTAGTGAATGGGGTCATGATTTTAGACCAGAATATCGTAACCTAAAAAGTATTATTAAGCGTATAGGTGAGAACATTCCTATTATAGGATTAACGGCTACTGCTACACCCAAAGTCCAAGAAGATATTCTTAAGAATCTTGGGATGAGTGACGCTAATACTTTTAAGGCATCGTTCAATCGTCCTAATTTGTTTTATGAGATACGACCAAAAACAAAAAATGTCGATTCAGATATCATTCGTTTTGTGAAGCAAAACAATGGCAAAAGTGGTATTATATATTGTTTGAGCAGAAAACGAGTTGAAGAATTGGCTCAAACGTTAGAAGTTAATGGTGTGAAAGCGGTTCCCTATCACGCAGGGTTAGATGCTAAGACTAGAGCGCGACATCAAGATATGTTTTTGATGGAAGATGTAGATGTCGTTGTTGCTACCATAGCTTTTGGAATGGGGATTGATAAACCCGATGTACGTTTTGTAATACATCATGATATTCCTAAAAGTATTGAAAGTTATTATCAAGAAACAGGGAGAGCCGGTCGTGATGGAGGTGAGGGGCACTGTTTAGCATATTACTCATATAAAGATATAGAAAAACTTGAGAAGTTTATGAGTGGTAAGCCTGTTGCAGAACAAGAGATTGGACATGCTTTATTGCAAGAGGTCGTTGCATTTGCAGAAACTTCGATTTCTAGGCGAAAATTTATATTACATTATTTCGGTGAAGAGTTTGATGAAGTAACAGGGGATGGAGCTGATATGGATGATAACGTACGTAACCCAAAGAAAAAACACGAAGCTCAAGATGATGTGAAAATTCTTTTAGAAGTAGTAAGTAAAACGGGTGAAATATATAAATCAAAAGATCTTGTCAATACGCTTATTGGTAAAAGTAACGCCTTAATAATTTCACATAAAACCCATAATCAGGAATTTTTTGGATCAGGTAATCATCGTGATACGGGATATTGGATGGCGCTAATACGTCAAGTATTGGTTGCAGGTTTCCTGAAAAAGGATATTGAAACTTATGGAGTTATTCGTATCACTAGCAAAGGACGAAATTTTATTAAAACCCCCGAAAGTTTCATGATGACCGAAGATCATACCTATAATGAGGTGGGTGATGATTCTATTATCACATCGGCAAAGGCTAGTGGTAAAGCTGCTAGTACCGATGAAAAATTGGTGGGGATGCTAAAGGATTTGCGGAAATCTGTTGGTAAAAAACTTGGAGTACCGCCTTTTGTAGTATTTCAGGATCCGTCTCTAGAGGATATGGCACTAAAATATCCCATTTCGATCGAAGAGATGGCTAATGTACATGGCGTTGGTGAAGGAAAAGCCAAGAAATACGGTAAGCCATTTGTAGAATTCATCTCGAAGTATGTAGAAGATAATGAGATAATGCGCCCCGACGATTTTGTGGTTAAAAGTACAGGTGCAAACAGTGGTTTAAAACTGTATATAATTCAAAATGTAGATCGCAAACTACCTTTAGATGATATTGCTTCGGCTAAAGGAATGAATATGACAGAATTTATTAAGGAGATGGAGGCTATTGTTTATAGTGGTACCAAACTTAATATCGATTACTGGATAGATGATATTTTAGATGAAGATCAGCAAGAAGAAATTCATGAATACTTTATTGATGCAGATAGTGATAAGATTGACGAGGCTTTAGAGGAGTTTGATGGGGATTATGATGATGAGGAAATAAGATTGTATCGCATAAAATTTATTAGTGAAGTAGCAAATTAGAATTCACAAGATAGATTCTTCAAAAAAACTTTGTGCACTATAGTACAAAGTTTTTTTGTATTATAAACGAGTATAAGTAAGGAGTCTATTGGGCGATTCAATGCGTATTGTTATCTTTGCGCTTCAATAAATTTTCTTTAAAAAAATAAAAATAGCTACTATGCAAGACGGATTATATGCAAAATTTAATACGACGCAAGGAGAAATTCTTGTCAATCTAGAATACAAAAAGACTCCAGGTACGGTAGGGAATTTTGTTGGTTTAGCTGAAGGTAATATAGATAACGAAGCTATCCCGCAGGGAAAACCTTATTATAATGGATTAAAATTTCATAGAGTTATTGAAGATTTTATGATTCAAGGAGGGGATCCTCAAGGAACTGGATCAGGTGGTCCAGGATATCAGTTCGATGATGAAATCCATCCAGATTTAAAGCATGATGGCCCTGGTGTTTTATCTATGGCGAATGCTGGAGCAGGAACTAATGGAAGTCAGTTTTTTATTACACATATTGAAACAGCTTGGCTTGACGGAAAACATACTGTTTTTGGTAAGGTTACAGAAGGTCAAGATGTGGTTAATAAAATAAAGCAAGGTGACGTAATTGAATCTTTGGAGATCATTAGGATAGGAGAGGATGCTAAAAATTTCAACGCTGTTGAGTCCTTTAGACATTTTAACGGTGCAAAAGCAGAACGTGAAGCTGCTGCAAAAAAGCAAGCTGAAGGTTTGCTGGATGAAATCGCAGCTGGTTTTGATAAAACTGAAAGTGGACTTTGTTATAAGATCATTCAAAAAGGAACTGGAGTAGCAGCAGAAAAGGGTAAAACAGTTTCTGTGCATTACAAAGGTAGTCTAACCGATGGTACTGTATTCGATTCTTCGTACAAGCGAAATCAGCCTATCGATTTCTCATTAGGAATGGGGCAGGTTATCTCTGGTTGGGATGAAGGTATAGCATTATTGCAAACAGGAGATAAAGCACGTTTTGTAATACCTCCATCATTAGGTTATGGCTCACAGGGCGCAGGAGGAGTGATACCGCCTAACGCTACATTGATATTTGATGTAGAGCTAGTTGCGGTGAAATAATTATAATATATACATTTAAAAAAGCGTCTTTAATCTAAGGTTAAAGACGCTTTTTTATATGCATAGTATACACTTAGTAAGTAATTGTGGTATAATTACTTGTAAAAACGATTAAAACATTACTTTTAACTTTTCTATAGTTCAAAGTATGGTAAAAAATACTATTTTGTCGTTTAATTGTAATCGGGAATTTTTTTAGTAGTACACATCTTACATCTTTTTTTGTTAATTTTATTTAATTCAAAGGTCGATCCTCAAGAATATGAAACATTATACGCCACTATTTTTGGTCTGCCTCTATACAAGTATAGTTTTTGGACAAACCAATGATGAAATTTTAAACGATATCAAAAATCAGACTGAGATAATTGATAGTTATACCGAATTTGATATTTTGAGCTTAGAACCAGAAGAATTTTTAACCGAAATGGTTGATCATGGTCCATCTTTTAATGGATACTACGAACATAATCGTTTAAAAAAGATGGTTAAAACTATAGGGACACCTAATGCAGATGTAGTTACAGATTATTATTTTTGGAATGATGAATTAATTTTTGTTAGTTATAAGCAACGCCCTTATATGAAAAGTGGTGCTAGTAGTGATGCATTGGACTATTCTTCTGCGTATACTAAATACGAAGAACAATATTTTTATAAGAACGGTAAACAAATAGATAAAAAGACTATTGGAAAAGCAGTTCTGCCAATAAATAAAAATTCTAATGTATTTTCATATAGTAAGAAAATGAAAAAACTTTTAGATGCCAAGTTTATAAATAAAAACGCTTATAGTGCGGTGCAGGGGAAGTGGGTTTCAATTTTGGATAGAACGGAAAAAATAGTTTTTGACGGAGTGTTAAAAATAAATTATAAAAATGATAAATATATAAGCCGTTACAAAATGAAGATCGAGGGAGATGTTATTTCTTGTTGGTTGAGTAATAATAGGTCGAAGCATCAATTTAGAATAGAGCAGCTTACCGACTCAATTCTTACATTAGCTGTTTTACCATCAGAGGAACTTTTATTTTATGATCGTTTAGAATAGATAGGTGTGTTCTGGTGTTATTTTCAAAAATGCTATTTCCATTTAATGTTACAGCCTATGCTTGGTTTTTGATTTGGACTAACCGATGAGTTTCTAAGTACAGCATCTAGCGCTGATCGTAAATCTCTACCACTAACAGCTATCCCATTGCCAGGTCTAGAATCATCTAACTGACCTCTATAAATTAATGCTAATTCACTATTAAAAACGAAAAAGTCTGGTGTACATGCTGCATGATAAGCTTTTGCTACTTCTTGAGTCTCATCATATAAATATGGAAAAGTATAATTATTTTCTCTAGCAACTTGACGCATACGTTGAGGACCATCTTGTGGGTATTTTGTAACGTCATTACTACTTATGGCTATAAATGTAAAACCTTGAGTTCTATAGTCATTTGCAATTCTAACGAGTTCATCATTTACATGTATTACAAATGGACAGTGATTACATATAAACATGATTACGACTCCTTTTTCTACTTTTTCCTTTACTAAACTATAGTGTAAATTAGTTACGGTATCTATGAGTGTAAAACCGGGAGCTTTTGTTCCCAAGGGTAACATTGTTGAAGAGGTTTTAGCCATAATTTTACTTTTTTTATTACGTAAATGATAATGTTAGTTTTCAAAAATAACAGAAGTATTTCAAGACTTTATTTATAATTTTTTAGCTTAATGTAAAGGTTACATCATTTGGTTAAAAAAAATAGCATTCATCATTAATTTATTTGTGCCATACCAGAATCCTCTAAAATTCACATTATCTGTGAATACCATGACACGACCTTTTTCAACTTCTTTGTGAACAAAAGGTACAGTATTAGCCAGACTATCAAGGTTTTTCTTGCTAATATATCCACTTAATAGGGGGTGTTTAGTATATTTAATAGGATTATTGAAATCTTCTACATCTGCTTTTATAAAGTGGGTTGTATTGCGAAAAATAGGAAGTTTATTAGTGTGGTATCCAAAATTGATTGGATGAGAACGATCTAATTCTGTCTCAAAAATTGCACCCCCAATGTGTTGCGCTCCATAAAAGTTATCTTTCTCAGCAAAAGAAATGTTTTTAGCTAGATTTTCTGGTTTTATGAGATCTGAATTTAATAAATTCCATGAGTCAAATATTTCTACAGTATTCCTAAAACCTATCAAAGCTCCTCCATTATGTAACCAATTCGTTATTTTTTTTTGATGAGCTTGTTCAAATGTATCTACAGAGCTACTTGGGATGATTAGATGCGTATACTTATCTAATTCACTTTTGTTCAAATGAAGTATATCAAGCCTACTGCTAGGGATATCGTAGCGTTGATCTAATAAATGCCAAATTTCGCCAGCATCATATGGATTAACGCCTTCGCCAACTAAAATGGCTATATTGGGCTTTTGTAAAGGTTTAAACTTTGAACTTCCTAGATCTATCCCAGTAGTTAAACCAGTAGCTACAGGGTCAATTGTAATATGATGCTCTTTGGATAAGGTATTGAGAAAGTTAAATAATTCTGTTGGTTTTAGGTTTTGATTTTGACAGGGAATAAATATAGTACCATAGTCATAAGATTTGTTTTGTATAGAAAAAGGTTGCATACTAACTTTTGCTCGTAATCCTTTATTTAAAATTTTGAATACTACTTTAGGACTATAATAGTCGTGCCACTCCATGACATAGCCGTAATCGCTCGTATTTGTGATAGCAGTAGAAAGAGCTTTAATAGTGTCTACCTGGGATCCGAGTTTGACATTTTTTTGAACTTCAATAAATTGCTGATTAAAAGCAAGAGGTAAAGTCCATGCCGAAATATCATAGAAAAGGCTATCTTTAAAAGTGGTTCTTTTCTCAAAAATAGCTTCGATTAGTTTGTTTTGTCTTTGATTTTTGGGAACAATGTAGCTGTTGCCCTTTTTGAAATCTAAAGATTTGAATGTTTCGTTTTTTTGTAAGTTATAAAATTTAATCTTATGCCTTTTTAAAATTGATGCTAGAGCATGTGTAGAGGAGGCGTCTTTTTTATTTCCAAAAATATAATAACCTTCATCTTTAATTGCATTCGTGTAAAAATCGTTTTGATATTTTAGTAACGTGGTACGCATGTTTGTTGCAGCGGTTAATGTCGAGAGTGCTGCTGTGAATTGGTTTCTTATTGTGAAAGGAAATGTCAAAACTCCGTTATCACTGTTTTGAGCATGGCCTCTAGAACTGGCTTGTTCAAATAAGATACCAATACTTCCATGAATATCAGGAAACGTTGAACCTTTGCCGTAATAAAAATCATCATAATCCTCTTCGGTATAATACAAAGATCCTATCTTGTCCAGCGCTGAAGCATGGTACGTACCAATCTCTCTAGTCAACTCTTGATTTTGTGTTGGAGTTAGGGGGTGTGTACGAGATGGTATACCAGGTTGAAAGAAAAATGTACTGTTGGTTCCCATTTCATGATGATCTGTCAGAATATTAGGATACCATTCATGAAAAGTTGAAATCCTAGCTTGTGATTCTGGTAATTGAGCTGGTAACCAGTCACGATTCATATCAAACCAATAATGATTGGTTCGTCCGCCAGGCCAAGTTTCATTGAACTCTCTGTCTTGAGGATCTGCAGTACTAATATTATTTTTATTGGTGTTAACCCAGCTTGCAAAGCGTTGTAAGCCATCTGGATTGAAGGAAGGATCTAAAAGAATTACAGTGCTAGATAATAGTTTTTTAATATTTTCACTTTCTGCAGCAGCTAGATAATAGGCTAATAGCAAGGCAGCATTAGATCCACTAGGTTCATTACCATGTATAGAGAAACCTTGATAAACAACTACCGGCATTGTATCAATTATACTGTCTGTTAACTTCTGATCAATACCTCTAAGATGCTGTTGTTGTATACTTGATATATTATTTTGATTCTTGGGAGATGTTATAGTGAGTAACAAAAGTGGGCGGTTTTCAAAAGTAACACCTCTGTTCTTTAATGTAATTCTTGGAGAGCTTTGAGCTAATGCTCGCATGTATTCTACGAGTTTGTCATGGGATACGTGCCATTCTCCAGGTATGTATCCCAATATATCTTGTGGTTTGGGAATGTTGGGATTATATGCAATACTATCAGGTAAATAATAATTCAGTGATAATTCATTTTGTGCAGACACAAAATTGATGACACAAAAAAATATAAAAACGCTCTTTCTGTACATAAATAGGAGAGTATTAAGAATTGAAAGAGCAAGATAAATAATTACCTATAAAAAAGCCGTTTCTTAACATAAGAAACGGCTTGTATAATAAAAAGAAGTTAATTATCTAGATATCATCAAAACTAACATCTGTAAAACTTTCTGCAGATGTTGTAGCGGCCACTTCAACATTTTCTTGGGATGCGTAAATTTCTTGATCTTGTGATTTTTGATAATCCTTTTGGTGTCTTTCACTAATTACCTCTTCACCTTTTTCATTAATCACATAATCGGTCATTTCATTTAAAATTTCGGTAAACCCAGCAAAATCTTCTTTATATAAATAGATTTTATGCTTTTTGTAATGAAAAGATCCATCATCATTGGTGAACTTCTTACTTTCTGTTATGGTCAGATAATAATCTCCGGCCTTTGTAGCTCGTACGTCAAAGAAATATGTTCTTCTACCTGCTCTTAAGACTTTTGAGAAAATTTCTTCTTTCTCCATCATTTCATGGTCACTCATAATCCTATTTCTTAATTAATTAGTATAGTATGATGAATTCAAAAATCCAAAAAAAATGTTAATCCAGCAACAAAAACTCAAATTTCTTTTTCGCTTAGTTGTTTTAAATATAATTTTTTATAGTAACCTTCGGTGTTTAATAGTTGATTGTGAGTACCTTCTTGTATGATTTTTCCCTCATTTAATACGATAATTTTATCAGCATTTTTTACTGTAGAGATTCGGTGACTAACAATTAATGTTGTTTTGTTTTTGGTGATTTCTGTTAAATTAGTAAGAATTTGTTCTTCCGTTTCAGTATCGACAGCTGATAAGCAATCATCAAAAAGTAGAATCGCTGGATCTTTAATGATAGCTCGTGCAATAGAAACTCGTTGTTTTTGACCTCCAGAAAGCGTTATACCACGTTCTCCAAGTACTGTTTCATATCCTTTGCTAAAATTTATTATGTTAGTATGTACAACAGCTTTTTTTGCAGCAGCTTCGATTTCCTCTTGGCTTGCATCTTCTTTACCAAAGCTGATATTATTTTTTATTGAATCACTAAAAAGAAAGGCATCTTGAGGTACATAACCAATAGATGTTCTTAGATCTACAAGATTTAGCTGATCGATTGTAGTGTCATCTATACGTATTTCTCCTCCTGATACGTCATAAAGTCTCCCTATCAAATCTAAAATTGTTGATTTTCCCGACCCTGTTTTTCCAATAATAGCTAGTGTTTCTCCTCGTTTTATGGTTAAGTTAATACCTTTTAAGGCGGTGATATTAGTGTCGTCATAGGTAAAGGTTACATCGTTAAAAACTATGTTTCCTTGTACAGGAGTTCTAGTAGAAATTTTATTCAGGATTTCGGGTTCTTGACTTAAAAATTCATTAATACGAACTTGTGAAGCTTCAGCTTGCTGCACGATAGAAGTAACCCATCCTACCGTTGCAACTGGCCAGGTAAGCATGTTTACGAATATAATAAATTCGACAATCACACCAAGCTCGGTAATAGTTCCATCTAAGTATTGTTTTCCTCCAATATAAATAACAATTAGATTGCTAAGACCGATCAGGAGTGCCATTAAGGGGAAAAATAAAGCTTGCACCTTGGCTAAATCAATATTCTTGTCCTTATTTTGGTCTGATAATTCGGTAAAACTTTTTTTAGTTTGTTTTTCTATTCCATAAGCTTTTATAACAGTAATACCGCTAAAGGATTCTTGAGTAAATGTGGTTAGTTTGGATAAATATTGTTGTACAATAGTACTCTTTTTATGGATTGAAACACTCAGTTTATAAATCGACAAAGAAAGAACTGGAAGTGGTGCAATTGTATATAAGGTAAGTTCTGGTGCAATACTTATCATGTACCCTATAACAACGACAAACAGTGTAAGTGTATTAACACTATACATGATAGCAGGTCCTACATACATTCGTACTTTGGATACATCTTCACTAATTCTATTCATTAAATCCCCAGTACGATTTTTTTTGTAGAAGTTAAGGGATAAACGCTCGTAATGCCTATAGATTTCATTTTTTAAATCATATTCGATATATCGTGATACCACGATAAACGTTTGTCGCATTAAAAAAGTAAAAAAAGCAGCGATAAGTGCAGCACCGATTATTAGTAAGATATTGATGATTAATTCTTCTTTTACAAGATCAAGATCTTTCACCTCATTTTTTAAATATAGGTCTACCACATCTACAGAGTCACCAATAAACTTTGGGACTGCAATAGCAAAGATTCTAGCAATTATAGTTATTACGAGCCCCACTAGTAAGCGAGATTTATATTTAAGAAAATACTTGTTTAAATGCTTTAATGCACGCATATTGTACTGATATTATAAAAAATAATTGTTGATATATTCTTAAAATTATACTATGATAAAACATAGATTCGTAAAAATAAGTTATTTTAGCAGCCTAATTTTGATTATAATTTAATTGTAACCATTTAAAATTTCCAAAAATGACGACTGAAGTGCTTACTGCAAATCAATTAAAAAAAGAAGCTCCTGTATTTGGTCAGCTATCTTTTAATGATCACGAACAAATTGTTTTTTGTCAGGACAAAGATACAGGTTTAAAGGCAATAATTGGTGTGCATAACACAGTTTTAGGGCCTGCCTTAGGTGGAACTAGAATGTATAATTATCAAACCGAGTGGGATGCCTTAAATGATGTGCTAAGATTATCGAGAGGAATGACCTATAAATCGGCTATCACTGGTTTAAATTTAGGAGGTGGTAAAGCAGTAATTATTGGTGATCCAAAACTAATTAAAACGCCTGATCTAATGAGACGTTTTGGTAAATTTGTAGATACTCTGGGGGGTAAGTATTATACTGCCGAAGATATTGGTATGGAAACATCAGATATGGATACAGTACGCGAAGTAACTCCTTATGTAACAGGGATATCAGAATCTAAAGGAGGCGCAGGGAACCCTTCGCCTGTTACTGCATATGGAGTTTATATGGGAATGAAAGCAGCTACCAAGCATGCGTATGGAAATGATAGTTTATCTGGTAGACGAATTTTGGTTCAAGGAATCGGTCACGTAGGGGAGGAGTTAGTACGTTTGGCAAAAGAAGAAGGAGCTAACGTTATTATCACCGATATAAATGAAGAGCGACTAAGCGAAGTAAGCAAAAAATATGGAGCGGAAATTTATAGAGGTTCAGATTTATATGCCGAAACTGCTGATATCTATGCGCCCTGTGCATTGGGAGCTACTATCAATGATGAAACCATTAATAAATTGAAAGTAAAGGTGATTGCAGGAGCAGCTAATAATCAATTAGCTGTAGAGGATATACATGGAGCTTTATTACAAGAAAAAGGAATAGTATATGCTCCAGATTTTCTAATTAATGCAGGTGGAATTATTAATGTTTATGCCGAGATAGAAGGATATGGAAGAGATCAAATCATGGCTAAAACAGAGAATATCTATAATACTACGTTACAAATTCTTTCTAAAGCACAAGAGGCCAATATCACCACGAATGCAGCAGCTATGCGTATAGCAGAAGAAAGAATAGAGAATAGAAAAAAAGAAAATTTAAGATAAGTAGATAAAAAATAATACTATTTTTGCAAGGCGAAAGCAATGATGTTTTCGCCTTATTAATGTTAAGTTCTTTGTAATTTTCTATGTTAACCAGAAGACATATTCGAGTTAAGGTAATGCAGGCACTCTATTCAATGGAGCAGACTCAAAGCGATGACCTAATTAAAGAAGAAAAATTCCTTCTTTTCAGTATTGATCAAATGTATGATCTATTTCTAATCAATCTTCAACTTCTGGTAGAAATCAGAAAACACGCCGAAGATTTTCTTTCTAGAAGTAAAAAGAAATATCTGGCCACATCTGAGGATAAAAATCCAAACACAAAATTTGTAAATAACGAAGTTTTATTGCTTTTAGAAAAAAATGAAGAGCTCAAAACCATCATGGAAAAAAAGAAGCTCAATTGTTGGGAGCTTGATGATGAGTATGTGATTATCTTATGGGAAGCTATAAAAGAGAGTGAGGTCTATAAAAAGTATATGAGTACAGGACTCAGTTCTTTTAAAGAAGATCGAGATTTTCTAGTCGAAATTTTTAAAGAAATTATCGCTCCAAACGAAAAGTTATACGATTATTATGAAGATAAACGTTTAACGTGGGTGGATGATCTGCCGCTGGTTAATACAGCTATTTTAAAAACATTTAGAAAAATGAAGCCCACACATACCGAAAGTTTGTCGTTGCCAGACTTATTTAAGGATCATGAGGATAGGAGATTTGCTATTGATGTTTTTAGAAAAACGTGCCTAAATGCAGAAGAATTTAGTAAAGAAATTGATGGAAGGACACCTAACTGGGATAAAGATAGAATTGCAGAATTAGATAAAATAGTTATCAATATGGCTATATGTGAATTCTTAAAATTCCCTTCTATTCCGGTAAAAGTTACAATCAATGAATATCTAGAAATAGCAAAAGAGTATAGTACTCCAAAAAGTAGTATATTTATCAACGGTATTTTAGATAAAATTTCTAAAGAATATCAAGAAAGCGATAAGTTACAGAAAGTTGGTAGAGGACTTATGTAATTTGGTAAAAAATAGTATTTTTAACCCTAAATTAATTTAAAACCCAAGTAATGAAAAAAGGAATCTTAATTTTGGCTGGTATTTTTGCTATGACAATAGTGTCTTGTAAAGATAATGCAACAAAAAAAGTAAACGAAGAAAATGTAGAAATCGCTGCAGAGCGTGACGCAAAAAGCACAGAATTTCCAGTAATGACATTTGCAGAAACTGAGCATGACTTTGGAACTATAAATGAAGGTGATGTTGTTGAGCATACATTTTCGTTTACAAATACTGGTAAAGCTCCATTAGTTATTGTAAATGCTAAAGGTAGTTGTGGTTGTACTGTGCCAAGTTACCCAACAGAGCCTATCGCTCCTGGTGCTACTGGTGAGATGCTAGTAAAGTTTAACTCAAGCGGAAAGCCAAACCAACAAAATAAGACAGTTACTATTACTGCTAATACTGAAACAGGTAAAGAAGTGATTAAAATCAAAGCGTTAGTTACACCTAAAGCTCAACCAGTAAGCGGAACTCCAGTAAGCGAGTAATTTTTTATGGAACAACTACAATCATTTGCTCCTTTTATATTGATTTTTGTAGTGATGTATTTTTTTATGATACGTCCGCAAATGCAAAAAGCAAAAAAGGAAAGAAAATTTGCTGAGAGTTTAAAGAAAGGAGATCGTATTGTCACCAAAAGTGGACTACACGGTAAAGTTTTTGATTTCAGTGAAAAAAATAATGCGGTTATTATTGAAACCGGATCAGGTAAATTAACATATGACAAATCAGCTATATCTTTAGATATGAGTCATAAGCTTAATGCTCCAGAAAAGGAAGACAAAAAGAAATAATAACCTTTCTAATTTATTGAGCGGGATAGTATAATACTATCCCGCTTTTTTATTTCTGTCTAATACTATATGAGAATAAGACTCACTAATTTTTGATTACAGCGAGTTCTGCAATTCTTATAATTACCTCGGTGGCTTTGATCATACTTTCTACAGGAACATATTCGTAACGTCCATGAAAATTGTGACCCCCTGCAAAAATATTAGGGCAAGGTAGCCCCATAAAACTCAACTGAGCTCCATCTGTACCTCCGCGAATTGGTTTTATAAGGGGTGTAATATCGAGTGATGTCATTGCCTCTTCGGCCAAATCGACTATATGCATAACAGGTGAAACTTTTTCGCGCATATTGTAGTATTGATCTTTAATAGTAACTGTTACTACCTCTTTGTTGTATTGCTCATTTAAAGCATTAGCTAATTTATTTAGCATATCTTTTCTAGCTTCAAAATGTGTTTTATCGTGATCTCTTATAATGTAGTGTAGAGTTGTTTCTTCTACTTCACCTTCCATTTGATGTAAATGAAAAAACCCTTGTCTATCAGACGTATGTTCTGGGGTTTCTAGGCGAGGTAAAGAGTTTATAAAATCTTGAGCTATGTACATGCTATTGATCATTTTACCTTTGGCATATCCAGGATGAACAATCTTGCCTTTAATCTTAACCACAGCACCAGCAGCGTTAAAATTTTCATATTCTAATTCACCAATTTGACTTCCATCCATAGTATAGGCCCAATCGGCATTGAATTTTTTCACATCAAACTTGTGCGCACCGCGACCTATTTCTTCATCTGGTGTAAAACCTATACGTATATCACCGTGTTTTATTTCTGGATGCTTCATCAAGTATTCGACAGCCGAAATTATTTCTGTTATACCCGCTTTGTCATCTGCTCCTAGTAACGTAGTCCCATCAGTAGTTATAAGTGTTTGACCTATATAAAGCTTTAGATCTTCAAAATAATCAGGTGAGAGAATAATATCTTCCTTTTTATTAAGGATTATGTCTTTTCCGTCATAATTATCAATTCGCTGTGGTTTTACATTAGCACCCGTAAAATCTGGAGTGGTGTCAAAATGCGAAATAAAACCAATGGTAGGTACACTATAATCTACATTACTAGGTACCGTAGCCATTATGTACGCATTCTCGTCAATCGTAACATCACTCAATCCAATTTTTTTTAATTCGTCTACGAGTAAATTTGCGAGATTCCATTGCTTTTGGGTACTTGGAGTAGTCGTGCTATTAGGATCACTCTCTGTGTCAATAGTAACATAGCTAGTAAATCGATTAATTAAATCTTCTTTATCTAAGTGGACTCTTGTTAAATCTTCATTTTTATACTTTTTCATAGCAAACTAATTAGAATATTCTTTTTTGTGTACGTACTGTTTTGTTGATAAGTGTTTTGTATGTTTTAGGAATCACAAATTATCAATAATCAAAATTAAAACTATGTTTAGAACTTACGCAATGTTCTTGCTATTTTCTTTTGAGCTTGCTATGGTAGGTTATACAAAAGAAGTTTCAGAAAAGGTTTTGGATGGTCGATCTTAAATCTTAGCAAACTAGGGTTAAACCTTAATTTTTTATAGGTAGGTTTTGAAACTCAAGAAAAAATTATCCTCAATTCAAAGCTCATTGTTGCGATGCAATCTGGTGTGTCTTTGGATGAGGTTGTACTTGTAGGAGTTAACAACCCTAATCGTACAATAGTTAAAACTGCAGTACCGATTAATGTTTTACATATTAAATAACTTACAAGTATATCATTATATGTTAATTATAATCAAGTAATGAACTATGTAGCTCCTTACTTGACATCAAATACAAAAAATAATTTCGGACGGCACAGAGCAATAATCAAGGAGACCCGCTACCAATTATAGAAGTGGGCTTTTTTATGGATATGTTTTCACTTTGATCCTAAAGCACTACTTTTGCTAGATCAAAAAAAATGTATGTATAAAATTATTCTTCGCCCAATACTCTTTAAATACGATCCTGAAAAAGTACATCATTTTACATTTAAATGGATCAGAAGACTATTTCGTATACCTGGAGCATCCGCTCTGTCAAGGGCATTGTATACTGTTAAAGATAAAAGGTTACAAAAAGAAGTTTTTGGTCTTACATTTAATAACCCAGTAGGATTAGCGGCGGGTTTTGATAAAGATGCAAAATTATTTAATGAGCTGTCAGATTTGGGGTTTGGTTTTATTGAAATAGGAACTTTAACCCCAAAGCCTCAAGAGGGTAATCCAAAAAAAAGATTATTTCGCCTTAAAAAAGATCAAGCGATTATAAATCGTATGGGTTTTAATAATGGAGGTGTAGCTGAGGCAGTTAAACGTCTAAAAAAAAATAAGGGTGTTTTAATTGGAGGCAATATTGGAAAAAATAAGGTTACATCAAATGATGAGGCAGTAAAAGATTATGAGATTTGTTTTGAGGCTCTATTTGACGTTGTTGATTATTTTGTAGTAAATGTTAGTTCACCAAACACTCCTAATTTGAGAGCGCTGCAGGATAAAGAACCACTTACAGCATTGCTTCACGCGCTACAGGTAAAAAATAATGCAAAGCCTAAACAAAAACCGATATTACTCAAAATAGCTCCTGATCTTAGCAACGATCAGTTGTTAGATATCATAGATATTGTAGCGGTAACCAAAATAGCCGGAGTAATTGCTACGAATACAACAATCTCAAGAGAAGGTTTACAATCAAGTAAGCAGATTACAAAAGAAATTGGTGGGCTCAGCGGGAAGCCGCTTAAAGATCGCTCTACCGAGGTGATTCGTTTTTTATCAACACATAGTAAACAAGCATTTCCTATTATAGGGGTAGGGGGTATACATACCGCTCAAGATGCCTTGGATAAATTAGAAGCCGGCGCTAGTTTGGTTCAATTATATACCGGCTTTATTTATGAAGGGCCTCAATTGATAAAAGATATTAATAAAAGTTTGGTAGCTTGTATGAAACAATAATTGCATAAAACTAAGTATGAACTATGACATTTTATACACGTTTATAATTGCGACATCCCTGTTAGCTATAACTCCAGGACCAGATAATATATTCGTATTGCTGCAGAGCGTAGTTAATGGTAAAAAATATGGTTTCGCTACCATTGCAGGCTTAATGTCGGGTTGTATAATACATACGACCCTGGTTGCTTTAGGGATGTCAGCATTGATTCAGCAAAGTGACCAACTTTTTTTTACTATCAAAATATTGGGAGCAGGTTATCTATTTTTTTTAGCATTCAAAGTCTACATCGCAAATAGCAAGATAGACTTGCATTCTGACACTATTCCTAGAAAAAAACCATTACAATTATTTAAGCAAGGGTTTATTATGAATGTATTGAACCCCAAAGTTTCTATATTCTTTTTGGCTTTTTTTCCTGCATTCTTATTTAGCAATACGTTAAGCACCGTAGCGCAGTTCTATATTTTGGGATGCATATTTATTTGTGTTTCTTTCTTTTTCTTTGGGCTAATAGCTGTTTTAGCTGATTATATTTCGCAAAGTATAAGAGAAATAAAGTCGGTTGGTATGTTCCTTAAATGGATTCAAATAATTGTATTTAGTGCAATAGGAGTTTTTATTCTTCTATCAGAAAAATAACCTTACTTTTATAGTGTTTATAAAAACTAAAAGTTGATTTATCTATATGATTGAGAAAGTCAAGATTATTGAATGTCCGCGGGATGCTATGCAAGGTATTAGAGATTTTATACCTACCTCATCAAAAGTACAATATATTCAATCCCTTTTACGATGTGGTTTTGATACAATTGATTTTGGAAGTTTTGTTTCTCCCAAAGCAATCCCACAAATGGTGGATACTGCCGAAGTACTTGCGCAGCTAGACTTATCAAAAACACAAAGTAAATTATTAGCAATAGTAGCGAATGTAAGAGGAGCTGAAGATGCAGTTAAATATGCCGCAATTGAATATTTAGGATACCCTTTTTCGATTTCAGAAAATTTTCAAATGCGTAATACCCATAAAACTATTGCAGAGTCTATCAAAATTTTACAGGAAATCCTTAATATAGCAGATCAAGCTAATAAAAAAGTGGTGGCATATCTTTCTATGGGGTTTGGAAACCCTTATGGAGATCCATGGGATGTAGATATAGTAGCAGCTTGGACAGAACGACTTAGCACTATGGGAGTTGAGATTTTGTCCTTGTCGGATACCGTGGGGACTTCGACGCCAGAAATTATTGAATACCTTTTTTCAAACTTAATACCAAGATATTCTTTGATAGAATTTGGGGCGCACCTGCATACAACTCCTGATAAATGGTTTGAAAAGGTAAACGCAGCATATCAAGCTGGTTGCAGGCGATTCGATGGTGCAATTCAAGGTTTTGGAGGATGCCCAATGGCAAAAGATGATTTGACAGGTAATATGCCAACCGAGCGTATGTTATCGTATTTTACCTCGGTAAAAGCAGATACTAATGTCAAAATGTTAAGTTTTGAATCAAGTCACAATGAAGCGACAAAAATTTTTAGTTACTATCATTAAAATATATAAGAATGAATAAATTTTTTAAAAGCATTGTACTTCTGCTAATAGCTGTATTACTAATTATGCAATTTATAAGGCCCGAAAAAAATGAATTAGGATATGAATCGATAGTTTCTTTTGAAAAAGAAACACAACCTTCAGATAAAGTAAAAAGCATACTACGTAATAATTGTTATGATTGTCATAGTAACCAGACACGGTATCCTTGGTATGCCGAAATTGCTCCAGTATCCTATTGGTTAGCAGATCATGTAGAAGAAGGAAAAGAGCATTTCAATGTATCACAATGGGAAAATTACTCTACCAAAAAAAAGGATCATAAATTAGAAGAGTTGATTGAAGAGGTAGAAGAGGGAGAAATGCCATTAGCATCGTATACGTGGGTTCATGGAAATTTGAAGGGTGAAGAGAAAGAAATTCTTATCGAGTGGACTAAAAATTTACGAGCTAAATATACCATCAAACCTTAATCTTCGTTAAAATAACGATCTTACCCAAATGGAGCTTGTATTATAAGCTCCATTTTTATTTAGATTAATTTTAAATATTTTTTGGCAAATACAATAGGTTCAATATATTTGCAACATATAAAAAGCTATTTAAATTAAGTCTAAATAAAATAGGGATGAAAGTTTTAAAATTAATCAATTTAGTATGTTTTTCGGGAGTCCTTTTGATAAGTTCTTGTTCTAATGATGATGATGCTACAGGAGTTACTATTCAAGAACCAACAACTTATGCCTTTGAGAGAAATGGGGAGAGTACGGTTAGTTTTGGAGGGCAAACTACACGAATAGCTATGGCTGGAGAAATTATTGGAGCATTTAAAAATACTGCTTTAACAGAAGAAGCTCTTGATGCTATGTTTGCTCATATTGAAGGGGAATCTGATTTTTCTGAAACAGCGCTTAATGAATCTGATAAAAATGTACGTAGTAAAACAGCAGCATCAAAAGATTACTTTTCTGCTAATAGTACTGCTGCAACTGCAATCAAAGTAGAGTTTGATAATTTAATAAAAAATCAGGTAGCCTTAGTGTTTCCTAACTGGAGTGTTGAGGCTACCCCAGGCAATGCAGGGGTATTGCAAGAAGCTGGTGGCGGATCTAATCGCTATGTTGATGCCAAAGGACTAGAACTGAATCAGATTTTTGCTAAAGGATTAATCGGAGCCTTGATGGTAGATCAAGCTTTAAATAATTATTTAAGTACAGCTGTTTTGGATGAGGCAGATAATCTACTTAATAATGATAATGCAGTTGTTGAAGAGGGTAAAAACTATACAACCATGGAGCATAAGTGGGATGAGGCATACGGTTATGTGTATGGCGCATCAAAAACACCAGCGACTCCCAATGTTAATATAGTAGGAGATGATAAAGAAGGTGATGATGATTTTTTAAGTAAATACCTTAGTAGAGTTGAGAGTGATCCAGATTTTTCAGGTATTGCTGTAGATATCTTTAATGCATTTAAGTTAGGTAGAGCTGCAATAGTTGCCAAAGATTATACAATTAGAGATGAGCAAGCAGAAATCATAAGAGAAAAGATATCTGAAGTGATCGGAGTAAGAGCAGTATATTACTTACAACAAGGAAAAAAACTGCTAGAATCTTCTACTGTTGATTATGCAGCAGTATTTCATGATTTGTCAGAAGGATATGGCTTTATTTATAGTTTGCAATTTACTAGAAACCCAGAAACTAATGCACCTTATCTTACTAGAGACGAAGTTGATGGATTACTCGATCAAATGACAGGTAGTACCAATGGGTTATGGGATGTGACTCCCGAGACTTTACAAACAATCTCTGTAATGATTGCATCAAAATTTAATTTCACGGTAGAACAGGCTGGAAGCTAAAGCTTAAACAACTTATAAAATCCAAAAAAAGAGGTCAAAATCTAAGTGTATTTTGACCTCTTTTTTTTACATTTGCAAAGCTTTATTAAGAATAAATAAAAATAAAATGAAGAAGTTTTTACTTTTAATGATTATTGCTGCAGTCGTGCTTACAGCATGTTCGAGTGAAGATGATAATGAAAGTCAGATAGGTGAAGATACTTTTGATCGAAAATTAATGTTGGCAAATATTGCAGACAATATTATAATACCTGCGTATCAAAATTTTGCTTCTGATATGGATGCCCTTAATAAGTCTACATCTAGCTTTATAATAGCACCAGATCAAGGTAGCCTTTTAAAACTTAGAGAAACATGGATAGATGCATATGTTTCTTGGCAATCGGTTAGCATGTTTGAAATTGGTAAAGCTGAAGAAATTTCATATAGAAATTTTATGAATGTATATCCTACAACTACCGAAAATGTTGAAAAAAATATAAGTTCTGGATCTTATGATCTTACGACGGTTTCTCAACAAGATGAACAAGGGTTTGCAGCGTTAGACTACCTTATTAATGGACTATCAGATACGGACTTAGGTACTATTGAGTTTTATACAAATACAACCAGCGGAGCCAACTATAAGGAGTATCTTTCGGTAATAGTTACCAGAATGAATGGACTTACACAGGAGGTTTTAGCGGACTGGACAAATGGATATCGGGATACTTTTGTAGCTAATAGCGGTTCATCTGCTACCAGCTCTGTAGATAAATTGGTTAACGATTTTATCTTTCATTATGAGAAACATTTAAGAGCGGGTAAAATAGGAATTCCTGCTGGAGTATTTACAAGCGAGGCTTTAAATACCAAGGTAGAAGCTTTTTATCAGGGAGATCTTTCAAAAAGATTGTTCAATGCTAATTTATCCGCTATGCAGGATTTGTTTAATGGTAAGCATTACAATAGTTCTACTAGAGGAGAGAGTTTTAGAACTTATCTTGAATTTTTAAATTCTATAAGTAAAGGAGAAGATTTGGTTCAAAAAATAAATAATCAATTCGAATCGTCAAGATCAAAAGCAGCTATATTAAATGATAATTTTTCAGATCAAGTTAAAACGAACAACACACCGATGCTTGAAACGTATGACGAACTTCAAAAAAATGTAGTATTTCTCAAAGTAGACATGTTACAAGCATTTTCTGTAAGAGTTGATTTTGTAGATGCAGATGGTGATTAAGCTATAAACGGGTATGGTTCTTTACCTCAAAAAATATTTTAATACAAGTACAGAGGCTGCATCACTTGCAGTCTTTCGTATTTTTTTTGGTAGTATGATGTTGATTAGCATTGTACGGTTTTGGAGCAATGGTTGGATCGACAAGTTTTATATACAGCCCAAATTTTTCTTCTCATATTACGGGCTTGAATTTGTAAAGCCTGTAGGTTCTCTTACCTATATACTATTCATAATTTGCGCACTTGCTGCAGTTTTTGTAGCGATTGGATATAAATATAAGATAGCAATTGTAACATTCTTCTTTAGCTTTACTTATATCGAATTAATGGACAAAACTACATACTTAAATCATTATTATTTTATTAGTATAGTAAGTTTTTTGATGATTTTTTTACCTGCAAATGTCTATTTTTCTGTTGATGCCAGAATCAGAAAAAAATCTTTTCAGAAAATTCCAAGGTGGACTATTGATACTATAAAATTATTATTAGTAATCGTATATTTTTATGCTGGATTAGCTAAACTAAATTCTGACTGGTTATTGAAAGCTATGCCATTAAAAATATGGTTACCTTCAAAATATGATCTACCTATTTTAGGCGAAATGATGCATCAAGAGTGGGTGCACTATGTATTTAGTTACGTGGGAGTCTTGTATGACCTCACTATTCCATTTTTATTACTTTATAAGAGAACCAGAATTTTTGGATTTATATTAGTAGTTGTATTTCATGTACTCACTCGAGTTCTGTTTCCTATAGGGATGTTTCCATTTATTATGATTATAAGTACATTAATATTTTTTGATGCTACTGTACACCATAAAATCTTAAGAATTATATCAAGAGTTTTTAATATTAGTAAAGAGTTTTATGATTCTAAAAATGTTTTTTTCTTTAAAACTAAGCAAAGAAAAATTGCTCTATTTTTTATCACTATTTTTTTCATAATTCAATTATTTTTGCCCTTTCGGTATTTAGTATATCCAGGAGAATTATTTTGGACAGAAGAAGGATTTCGTTTTTCTTGGAGAGTTATGCTTATGGAAAAAGCAGGTTACGCTAACTTTAAGATAGTTGACAAACAGTCAGGTAAAAGGTTTTATGTAGATAATGATGATTTTTTAACACCGTTTCAACAAAAGCAAATGGCTACTCAACCTGATTTTATATTAGAATATGCTCATTTTTTGAAAAGACATTTTGAAAAGGATGGTCATAAAAATGTACAAGTATTTGTAGAAAGTTACGTAGCACTTAATGGAAGACATAGCAGTTTGTATATTGATCCTAGTGTTGATCTTGGCAAACAAAAAGAATCATTTAAACATAAAAACTGGATTATTCCATTTAAAGATGAAATTAAAGGATTATAGTACAGTAATATTTGCATTACTGATTACAAGTTTTATGACCGCACAATACAAACTGACGGGCATTGTAATTGATCAAAATAATCAACCTATTAGTAATGCCGAGATATATAATCAAAATACAGGAGAGCAAACTATATCTCAATCAAACGGTATGTTTGAATTTACAGATGTAGCTGATGGAGAATACCTAGTTACTGTATTTAATTACAATTTTGCAATTTTAGAAAAGTCCGTTGTCGTAACAGGCGATACTACGGTCAATTTTAGGTTAAAACCTCTTGGAGAAGAACTCTCAGAAGTATTAATAACACAAAGAAGGGAACGAATTTTTGGCCTAAAACAATTAAAACCAGTAGAAGGTACTGCTATATACGCTGGTAAAAAGACCGAAGTAGTTTTACTTGACAACGCTGTTGGAAATTTAGCTTCAAATAATGCACGTCAAATTTATGCTCAAGTGGCGGGTTTAAATATTTATGAAAATAGTGTAGGAGGCTTACAACTCAATATTGGTGGAAGAGGTCTGGACCCCAATAGAACCGCCAATTTTAACACACGTCAAAATGGATATGATATTAGTGCAGATGTTTTGGGATATCCAGAGAGCTATTACACACCTCCAGCCGAAGCATTGAGCGAAATTCAAGTAGTGCGTGGAGCCGCATCCTTACAATATGGGACCCAATTTGGTGGACTTATAAATTTCAAAATGAAAGAACCCAACCCCAATAAAGAACTCGAATTGATTTCACGACAATCTTTGGGGTCATTTAATTTATTCACAAGTTTTACTAGCTTAAGCGGAAGCTTAGGTAAGTTTAGTTATTACACTTATTATAATTTCAAAAAGGGGGATGGGTTTAGACCTAATTCTGAGTTTGATTCTAAGAATTTCTATGCCCATCTAGGCTATCAACTATCTGATAAAACAAAACTTATAGGAGAATTCACGTACCTTACATATTTGGCCAAACAGCCAGGAGGGTTAACAGATACACAATTTGAGCAAACCCCTGAAGTAAGTTATCGATCTAGGAATTGGTTTAAAGTTGATTGGAAATTATTTTCTCTAAGGTTAGAACACCAATTTTCAGAAAAGACCGACTTTAGTTTCAATATTTTTGGATTGGATGCTTCACGAAGTGCTTTAGGTTTTCGTGGGGTTCCAACGAATCTCAATGCAAACCCTATTACAGCAGTAGACGAAGTCGATTCTCAGGGAGATTTTGTAACCCCTAGAGATTTAATTATCGGAAATTTTCAAAATAGGGGAGCAGAAGCTCGATTATTGAGTCGTTATAAAATTTTGGATAAAAAAGCTGTTTTTTTGATAGGAACCAAATACTATCAAGCTCTAAACGATGCACGACAAGGACCAGGTAGTTTAGATATTGATGCTGATTTTACATTTAAAGATTCAAAATTTTCAGATTATCCAAATCAATCTACTTTTGATTTTCCAAACCTTAATATATCTGTTTTTGGAGAGAATATAGTTAATCTTACAGATAAATTTTCTGTAACCCCAGGAGTTCGTTTCGAATATATAAAAACCGAATCAGATGGGATATATCAAAGCGTTATTTTTGATAATGCAGGTAATCCTATTGATAATACAGCTCAGAGGGATGATGAAACTCTCGAGCGATCGTTTGTACTATTTGGTATAGGTTCAAGTTATAAGATTAATCGTGGAATAGAGGTGTATACTAATATTTCTCAAAATTATAGATCAGTTACATTTAGCGATATTCGTATCGTAAATCCTTCCTTTGTTATAGAACCAGATATTGGCGACGAAAAAGGGTTTACAGCCGATATTGGAATGCGAGGTAGAATTAATAATACTTTTACCTATGATGTAGGTGGTTTTGCAATATGGTATGATGATCGGATAGGAGAAGTTTTTAATAATAGAGCACAACGAGTTCGTGGTAATATAGGAGATGCAGTAATTTATGGTTTTGAGAGTTATGCTAATTGGAATATAGCCAATACTTTATTTTCAAATACTAGTAATTATGTATTTAATTCGTTTGTTAACTTAGCATTAACTGATTCTGAATATACTAGCTCCGAAGAACCAATTGTAGGCAATAAAGTAGAGTTTATACCTTTAGTAAATCTAAAAGCAGGAATAGGTTTTGGATATAAAAATCTACTTGCAAATGTGCAGCTTACTCACCTCTCAGAACAGTTTACCGAGGTTACCAATGCAGAAAAAGGCTTGCCAGGCACCAAAGAAGAAGGAACCTTAGGTAAGATTCCTTCATATTCGATTGTAGATATATCTTTTTCCTATAGTTATAAAAACTTTAAAATCGAAACGGGTATAAATAATCTTTTGGACGAAAGTTATTTTACACAACGAGCTACTGGATATCCGGGCCCTGGGATTATTCCTGCTGCACCTATATCTTGGTATGCAACTGTACAGTTAAAATTCTAATTATTAAATTAACTTTTGTTCAATTGAGGATGTAGCTGTAATTCAATACATTTGAAAAATAGTAAGATGAGTAAAAGGCGTAGTCTCTTATAATCACAAAAATTTATAGTTAAAATTCCTGAAATATGAATGATTTAGAAATTTATGAAGAACATTTAGCAAAACGCTATAATGCATCGGATAATTATCATTTACCGTTGTCTTGCTGGGAATTTTATGGAGAACATTTTTTGGCGAAGGCTGAATTTAGAAAGGATATTGAATCTTTAACTAAATTAAGCAATTCGTGGGCGCTACATTTAGATTTTTATAATGAACTTATCGTAAACAAAAACGTTGTGGTAGTTACCGATCCCACCCTTAAAATTGTTTATGCAAGTCATAACCTAGAACGAATGAATGGTTTTTTACCTACCGAAGTTATAGGTAAGACGCCAAAAATGTTTCAAGGAGAACAGACATGTCCTTCCGTTTCAAAAAAAATACGTAAAGCTATAGATGCAAGACAGTCTTTTGAAGAATCCGTAATTAATTACAGAAAAGATAAATCTATATATCTCTGTACGATCAAAGGTTTTCCTGTACTTAATTACAAGGGAGAACTTATTAATTATGTAGCATTGGAAAAAGCAGCATAGTACAATATTTTAGCTCCAATAATTAGTATTTTGATAAAAAATATTCCACTTCATTTTTCTCAAGATGACCATTACATTCTCCAAAATGAGCATGTGCAATTACGACCTTTGGAGCTATCTGATTCAGAATTCATAAGGCGGTTTGTTAAGAATGAACCCGAGTTATTTCAATACTCCTTAGCACCAATGCGATCAGAGATCGACGTCGTAGCTTATATACAAAATGCTCTTAATTATAGAAAAATTGGTACATCATATCCTTTTTTAGTTTTTGATAAAAAGAATAAAGAGTATGCAGGGACTACTAGGTTTTATGAAATTAATAATATTCATCAAAGTTGTACCATCGGATATACGTGGTTCGGAAAGAAATTTCAACGAACAGGTGTGAATAGAAACTGTAAGTTCTTAATGTTATCTCATGCATTCGAAGTCATGAAAGTACAACGCGTTGAATTTAGAGCCGATGTAAAAAATACGCGTAGTATTGAAGCGATGAAACGGATTGGCTGTGTAGAAGAAGGCAGGCTAAGAAATCATTTTATAACTCCCACTGGTAGAAGAGATACTATTGTTTTGAGCATAATACAATCGGATTGGGAGGATTTAAAGAACTCAATCTTCAAAGGATATTAACTAATAAGTAAGCATAAAGTTCTTTCGTTTAAGAGCTATTGTGTATCTTGTTTATTATTTAGTTAAAATTTCTATGAAAAAGATATTAATGGTTTTGCTAATTACCATGTACGGAATAGCTACGCTTTCTGCTCAAGAATGGATGACCAATTTTGCCGAAGCCCAAAAAATTGCACACGATGAAAATAAGAAAGTTCTTTTATTATTTGCAGGTTCTGATTGGTGCGCACCATGTATAAAACTTGAACGTTTTATTTTAGATACCGAAGATTTTAAAGAATTTGTGCACGCTCAATATATATTGGTAAAGGCAGATTTTCCACGTAAAAAGAAGAATCAACTTTCAACCGAAACGGCAAAACAAAATAAAATGTTAGCTGATACCTATAATCCACAAGGTCATTTTCCTTTATTATTAATGTTGACTGCGACTGGAGAAAAATTAGGTGAGGTTGGATATAAAAAGGTAGCACCTAGTGTTTATATTGATATTTTGAGATCATGGGAAGCACGTTGAGTTTATTGATAAGTATTATCATATTTTTTCTTACAAGTATTCAGCTTCGAGCTCAAGAGGTGTACACAAAGAAGTTTAGTAAAATGGGCAGTGATTTTGAAGTAACAGTGGTAGCTGATACACCAGAGGAGGGAACTTCTTTTATTAATCTTGCAATTAATGAGATTGAACGTATTGAACGCTTAATTTCCTCATGGGATGCCAATTCTCAAACCTCTTTGATTAATAAAAATGCAGGAAAACAAACTGTAGCTGTATCTCTTGAGTTGTTTAAACTCATAGAACGATCAGTAAATATTTCAAAAATAACAGATGGAGCATTTGATATTACATACGCTTCTATGGATGCAATTTGGAAATTTGACGGTAGTATGAGTAATATGCCTTCCCCAGAAAAAATAAAAGCCTCGGTATCCCGGGTTGGTTATCAAAATTTAAAACTTAATTCAAATGATACCACTGTTTTTTTAAGTAGAAAAGGAATGAAAATAGGTTTTGGAGCGATTGGTAAAGGATACGCTGCAGATATGGCGAAACAACTATTGCAAAGCAAAGGAGTAGTTGCAGGTATTATCAACGCATCTGGTGATATGAATGCATGGGGCAAACCACCTAATGCTAAAAACTGGCAGGTTGCTATTACTAATCCCATGGATACATCAAAGGCCTATGCTATACTACCTTTATATAATCAGGCTGTAGTAACTTCAGGTAATTACGAGAAGTTCGTTTCTTTTAATAATAAGCGATATACTCATATTATTGATCCCAGAACTGGGTATCCCGCTTCGGGGATCCTAAGTGTCACAGTTTTTGCACCCAAAGCAGAACTTGCAGATGCATTAGCAACTTCAATATTTGTAATGGGAGTTTCTTTGGGTGTCGATAGAGTTGATCAATTACCAGGTGTTGAGTGTATTATCATTGACGAAAAAGGAAGTGTTATTACATCTAAAAATTTAAAAATAAAAAAAGATAATCAATGAATCTTAAGTATATAATTATTACGGCAATTTTGATAGTAGTTTTGCAATCATGTGCAGTAGTAAAAGAATATGAAAAAGTGGCTATTAATGATCCAGATATGGAGTTACGTTCTAAAAAAATAAATCGATTTGAAACAAATTTTCAAGCTTACAGAGAAGCTGCAGCAGGTGCTAACGGTGGTAAAACAGGCGGTGGCTGTGGTTGTAACTAGAAAAAACGGCAACTCTATGAGTTTATATAAGTATTCAAATATCAAGCTTGGGTTAGCAGCTATAATCATGTCTTTGATTGTATGTGGGAGCGGTTTTGCTCAAATAGACTCCTTATCCTCAAACTCGAACTACAAAAGTAGAGTATTAGAAGCGACTGAATTAGATTTTTTGATGAGTTACTATGCTCAAGATGGCGATAATGCCGCTGTTACTGGTGGTATAGGGACCGAAGAACTTACTAATAGTACACCAACCATAGTGGTTGCTATTCCATTAAATGATGATTCTGTACTATCAATAGATGCAGGGATTTCGGCATATACATCGGCTTCATCAAGTAATGTGAACCCTTTTGATGGTGATGAGGTAGCAGATCCTTATATAGCATCATCTGGAGCTTCAAAAAGTGATGTATTAAGTACCATGAAATTAGCGTATTCTCATAGTAGTGATAATCGTACTACGCTTTGGTCGGTAAATACAGCTATAGCTACCGAATATGATTATTTCTCAATAGGTTTTGGTGGGAGCTTCACTAAATTATTTAATCAAAAAAACACTGAATTAAGTGCAAATGTCAATGTCTACTTGGATACATGGAATGCTATTTATCCTTCAGAACTAAGAGATCTGCCTTCTTTTACTCCTTTTGAGAATGAATCTCGCAATTCGTTTTCATTTGGACTGGGTTTTTCTCAGATACTATCTCAAAAGCTTCAGGGATCCTTAGCATTGGATGTGACTTATCAAGAGGGTTTACTATCCACACCTTTTCAACGAGTACAATTTTTGGACATACCTGATTTAGTTATTCAAAATTTCACATATGCTGATGATATTGAGCGATTACCAAACTCTCGTTTAAAAATTGCGGGAGGAGCTAGATTACATTATTATGTAAATGAAAAAATAGTATTACGTTCTTTTTATAGATTTTATAAAGATGACTGGAATATAGGTTCTCATACAGCCTCTATAGAGATGCCATATAAACTGACAGACAAGTTTACAGTGTATCCTAGTTACCGTTTTTATACGCAAAGTGCAGCAGATTATTTTGCTGCTTTTAATAAGCATGTATCGACACAAACATATTACACTTCAGATTATGATCTTTCAGAGTTTAAAGCTAATCAATTTGGTTTAGGAATTAGCTATACCGATATTTTCACAAAGTTGCACATTCTATCGTTTGGTTTGAAAAAAATTGAAGTGGCAATACATAATTATGAACGTGACAGCGGCCTTACTGCTTTTATTGTTTCTGGGGGTTTAAGTTTTGTGTTAGAGTAATACATTTATAAAAAAAAAGACCCATCTATTATTTAGATGAGTCTTTTGTCAATTATGCAACCCCAAATGCATGACTAAAATTTTCTTCGGCGTCCTTTATCAATGTAAAGTATTCGCTATATATATAAAACGTCTTAAAGTATAGTAACCCTACCTTTAGTGCTACGAAATTTTTAAACTAAAAAAAAGACCCATCTATTGTTTAGATGAGTCCTTTGTCAATTATGCAACCCCAAATGCATGACTAAAATTTTCTTCGGCGTCCTTTATCAATGTAAAGTATTCGCTATATATATAAAACGTCTTAAAGTATAGTAACCCTACCTTTAGTGCTACGAAATTTTTAAACTAAAAAAAAGACCCATCTATTGTTTAGATGAGTCCTTTGTCAATTATGCAACCCCAAATGCATGACTAAAATTTTCTTCGGCGTCCTTTATCAATGTAAAGTATTCGCTATATATATAAAACGTCTTAAAGTATAGTAACCCTACCCCTACCTTAAGTACCATAAAATTTTTAAACTAAAAAAAGAGACCCATCTATTGTTTAGATGAGTCCTTTATCAATTATGCAACCCCAAATGCATGACTAAAATTTCCTTCGGCGTCCTTTATCAATGTAAAGTATTCGCTATATATATAAAACGTTTTAAAGTATAGTAACCCTACCTTGGGTGCTACGAAATTTTTAAACAAAAAAAAGACCCATCTATTGTTTAGGTGAGTCCTTTATCAATTATGCAACCCCAAATGCATGACTAAAATTTTCTTCGGCGTCCTTTATCAATGTAAAGTATTCGCTATATATATAAAACGGTTTAAAGTATAGTAACCCTACCTCTTATATGATTAAATTCAATTTCTGTTCATTATTAAATACAATGGTTTATAGTATATAAGTTTTCTTGTTCAATTTCAGTAAATAATATAATAGCAGAATAAAGGATAGAGAAAACCGGGTTTTTTTGCTTAGAAGTCTTAAAGCTTTGCCAACAAAATAAGTAATATTCCATAAGGAAATGCTAAAACCAATCTTTTAATCATAAAGTTACCTAAATGTGCATTGTAGTGATAAGAACGGATAATAATTTAGTCCACAATAATTGAACACCAAGTTATTTTTAAGCAAAGCCTCTTTCAATTTAAGTTGAAATTGATACAAAAGTGTTCTTAACCTAACAATAAACATATGAGATATTTTTCCGTAGTAAGTAGTAGGATAGCGTTACTAGTTTTTTTAATTTTTTGTGTGATTTCTTGTGCGACATATCAGCCACAATGGTTAACCAATCCTATTAGTAATACGTCTGATAAAACTCCTACTTACACTTTATACTTGGCAAGTGGTTTGGGTAATGCAAAAGATCCAGTAGATAGTAAGTTAGTTGATAAGTTAGAAGAAACATTAAAAAACGCTGATAAGAAAAGTACAATGATTTTTTTAGGAGACAATGTAACACCTAAAAGAAAAAATAAAGATCAGGACTTTAAGTTACTAGAACAGCAGTTACAGATTGTCTCGAATTACAAAGGAAGAACACTTTTTATACCTGGTAACAACGAGTGGAAAACTAATGATATTGATGATCTAGAAGAATATGAAGATTATATTAAAGAAAAAGAGCAGGAAAAAGTAGAATATCAAGAGAAAAATGGGTGTCCATTAGAATATATCGATGTTAACGATCAGCTTGCTATTATAGTGGTAAATTCTCCATGGTTCATCGCAAATTGGAATAAAGTAGAGGAGATTAATAAAAAATGTACCGATATTTTTACCAGAAGGCGTTTTGCAGAAGAACTAGAAGGCTATATTAATGATGCGCAAGATAAAAATGTAGTTATAGCAATGCACCATCCAGTATATAGTAACGGTGAATATGCTGGGAAAGACACTTTTTCTAGTCAACTATTACCACTTCCTCTAGTAGGTAACATTTATGATGGTTTTAAGGATATGGCAGGTTTTTCGCCAGAGCAATTAAATGCGAGACGATATCGCTACTTGCGCATACTTGTAAGTTCTATAGCAAAAAAATCGGATCGGGTCACCATCGTTTCTGGACACGAAGAAAACCTTCAATATTTAAAAGGAGGTCAAATGCATCAAATAATCAGCGGTTCGTTAGGTTCAAAATCAGCTACCAAAAGATCAAAAGGTGTCTTAACAACGGTAGGTGGGTCTTTGGAGTTTGAAGGGGTATTTACACAAGGAAAAAAAGGTTTTGCTAAAGTCGATTATTTCGAAGATGGATCATCCGAGGTTACTTTTTTAACCGATAATGATAAAAATGAAGAGTTTAGATTTGCGGTACTGCCGCCTTTCAAAGAACCAAAAGTTGCCACTTATGAACAAAAGCAATTAGGTGAGACACAAAAAGCAACGGTTTTAACAGACGAAGATAAGTTGGATAAATCAGGGTTCTATAAGGTATTATGGGGAGAGCGTTACCGTGATTATTTTGGAACTCCTGTTACTGCAAAGGTAGCATATCTAGATACATTGCATGGTGGACTCACTGTACAGAAAGAAGGAGGCGGACACCAATCTTTTTCTTTAAGATTGACCGATTCGGAAGGAAAACAATACGCAATGCGTTCTTTACGTAAAAACGCCTTGAAATTTTTAAAATTTAAAGTAAGGGGGATAGCTTATACTGCCGAGGATTATAAAAATACAATGGCCGAGGATTTGATTTCGGATTTTTTTACAACTACTCATCCCTTTATGCAACTAGTTATCGATCCTCTAGCAAAGGCAGTTGATGTAAATCATTCGAATGCAGAGCTATACTATATACCAAAACAGGAACGATTGGGTGAGTTTAATACCGATTTTGGAGATGAATTATATTTTATCGAAGAAAGACCCTCAGAAGAACAAAAGAATTTTGAAGGATATAATCGAGCAAACCCAAAAGAAGCAGGTAAAGTTTCAGATTTTGAAAGCACGACAGATATGCTAGAAAAAATTAAGGAAGATGAATCCTATACTATTGATCAAAGAGCCTATGTACGTGCTAGAATATTTGATATGTTAATAGGCGATTGGGATCGTCATCAGGATCAATGGAGATGGATGGAGTATACCACAAATGAAGATGATAAAACCTTTATACCGATCCCCAGAGATCGTGATAATACCTTCTCAAAATTTGATGGTATTGGTATTCCAATCGTACAAATGTTTATGCCAAATACTAGATTTTGGCAATCATACGATTCTGAAATCAACAATATAAAATGGTATAATGCGCAAGCCAATGATCTCGATAGGGCATTAGTAACGCAATATGGAGCAGCTTTATGGAAAGAGGAGGCCAAAAAAATACAGAAAGAACTTAGCGCAGAGACAATAGATGCAGCATTTTTGAGAATTCCAAAAGAGGTTCAAGATAGTACAGCTTCAAAAATTAAGCAAAATCTTAAGTCAAGACTTACAAAATTAGATATCTATGCTCAAACATATGGAGAGTACTTGGATAACACCATATCAATTCGAGGTACACATAAAGATGACCATTTTTTAATAGAACGTCTTAAAGAAGGTAAGACAAAAGTGACAATCAAGCGTAAATTATCAGATGAAAAGAATAAAGAAATTTATAGTAGAACGTTTGACCGTGATAAAACGAAAGAATTATGGATCTATGGGTTAAATGATGATGATACCTTTGAAATTATTGGAGAAGGAGATCGTGAAATTTTTATTCGAATCATTGGTGGGTATGGAAAAGATAGATACATAACCAAAAATAAAAAAAGATTAAAGGTATATGATTGGAAATTTGAAGATTCAGATTTTGATGAAAAATCCCCTTCAAAGTACTTATCCAATCTTTATGAAACCAATACCTTTCATTGGAGATATTTTCAAGAAAATCATAATGTATTATTACCAACTTTGGGATATAATCCCGACGATGGATTTTTCTTAGGCGCTGTCAACACCTATACAAATAATGGGTTTAATGGCAATCCATTTCGATATCAACATAAAATTGGAGCAAATTATTACTTTTTATTAAAAGGAATAGAATTATCATATAAAGGTGAGTTTGCTAATATTTTTCCGCAGTGGAATTTTGAAGTGGAAGGATATTTTACAAATGAACTATTCGCAAATAATTTCTTTGGATTCGGAAACGAGTCTGTCAATACCGATGATGACAATGGTTTATCTTTCAACAGAGCAAGAATGCAGCAAATTAAATTTTCTGCTGGTATACGACATAGATCTATTACTTTAAAAGCGTTGTATGAATCATTTAGCGTCAAAGAAGAACAAGATCGTTATTTTACAGAGCAAAATATAAACCCCTTAGCCTTTGATCAGCAACAGTATGTTGGTAGTGAAGCGGGACTGTATTATTACAATCAGGATGCAAAAGATTTTCCTACAGAGGCAGTGTATTTCGGGATTAAAGGAGGCTACAAAGCAAATATAGCCGAAAGCGATAATCAATTTGGTTATGTTTCCTTAAAACTTGGTGCAAGTCATAAATTGATACGCTCAGGACATCTGGTGTTAGGTACGACATTAGAAGGCAAAACAAACATAGGTGATAACTATTTGTTTTACCACGCTCCGTCAATTGGAGGTAATAACGGGTTAAGAGGCTTTAGAAATGAACGATTTAGCGGAAAAGCATATTTTTATCAAAGTACAGATCTTAAGCTTCGAGTAAAACGTTTTATTACAGCTGTTGCTCCTATAACTTTTGGTGTCTACGGTGGTTTTGACTATGGTAGAGTATGGGTGAATAATGATGATTCAAATACATTACATACTTCTCAGGGTGGTGGTTTATGGATTAGTGGTCTTAATGCTTTAGCCTTTAATATAGGTGTATTTAATTCTGAAGAAACAAATATGGTACAGGTTGGTTTTGGTTTTGGATTCTAAATAGAAAAAAATAAAACGCTATATTTTATGTTATCCTCTTGTTTTTAACAAGGGGATAACGATTTTAAAGAAATAAAATAACGTATATTTGCTCGCAATTAAATCTTAATTGCCATGACAGCACACGAATCCAAAATCGTAGGTGAAGGTCTCACATATGATGATGTCCTTTTAGTTCCAGCCTTTTCAGAAGTATTACCTAGAGATGTAAATATTCAATCAAAGTTTACTCGAAATATTACAATAAATGTGCCTATCGTTTCTGCAGCGATGGATACCGTTACAGAAAGCAGTATGGCTATTGCCATGGCGCAAGAAGGAGGTATCGGAGTGCTTCATAAAAATATGACGATCGAAGAGCAAGCCATCAAAGTACGCAAAGTTAAACGTGCAGAAAGTGGAATGATTATCGATCCTGTTACGCTTCCGCTCAGTGCGAAAGTTATTGACGCAAAGAATTATATGCGCGAACATAGTATTGGTGGGATACCTATTGTAGATGAACAAAAAAAATTATTAGGTATTGTAACCAATAGAGACTTGCGTTTTGAAAAAAATGATCGGCGCCCTATTTCTGAAGTAATGACAAGTAGCAATCTCGTGACAGTAGGAGAAGGAACTTCTTTGCAAGAGGCAGAAGTGATCTTACAACAGAATAAAATTGAGAAATTACCTGTAGTAGATGATAATAATACGCTGGTAGGGTTAATAACCTTTAGAGATATAACTAAGCTTACGCTGAAGCCAAGTGCTAACAAGGATATTTTGGGGAGACTACGAGTAGCTGCAGCTATTGGGGTAACGGGCGATGCTGTTGAGCGTGCAGATGCCCTTGTTAATGCAGGAGTCGATGCAGTGGTTATTGATACTGCTCATGGTCATACTAAAGGTGTAGTAAGTGTTCTTAAGGAGATAAAACAAAAATTTCCTGATTTAGATGTGATTGTTGGAAATATCGCTACTGCAGAAGCTGCGAAGTATTTGGTGGCTGCTGGAGCCGATGCGGTTAAAGTGGGAATAGGACCAGGTTCTATTTGTACGACACGTGTAGTTGCCGGTGTTGGTTTTCCTCAGTTCTCGGCGGTTTTAGAGGTAGCAGCTGCAATTAAAGGATCGGGAGTTCCTGTTATCGCAGATGGTGGTATTCGCTATACAGGAGATATCCCCAAAGCTATTGCAGCTGGCGCAGATTGTGTTATGCTAGGTTCTTTACTCGCTGGAACAAAAGAATCACCAGGCGAAACTATTATTTACGAAGGAAGAAAGTTTAAAACATACCGCGGAATGGGATCTGTTGAGGCTATGAAAAAAGGATCAAAAGATCGGTATTTTCAAGATGTTGAGGATGATATTAAAAAATTGGTGCCAGAAGGTATTGTAGGGCGTGTTGCATACAAGGGAGATTTGTATGAAAGTATTCATCAATTTGTTGGAGGCTTACGTGCAGGGATGGGATATTGTGGTGCGGCAGATGTTGCTACTTTACAAGAAACCGGAAAATTTGTAAAAATAACTGCTAGTGGTATTAATGAAAGTCATCCACATGATGTGACGATAACCAAAGAGTCACCTAATTATAGTAGATAGAGAGTTAAAAATCTTAACTATAAAAAAGCATGAATGGTAGTATCCATTCATGCTTTTTTATATTAACTATATATCTTTATAATACTTATTCTTCTACTTTAATTCCTAGTTTAGACATAACTGATTTCGTTAAGTCAAATTTAGGATCAATATAGGCCAGTCCACTGCTTGTGATGGTGAGTATTTGTGAATAACCTTCAGCTTTTGCTATTTCTTCAAGGGTTTTGCCTATTTTTTGGTACAAAGGTTGTAATAGCTGATTTTGCTTTATTTGAAAAAGTTTTGATCCATTTTGACGAAATTTTGCGATATCATTCTCAAGTGTAATGATTTCCTCTTGTTTAGTCTTTTTCATAGGATCGGTATACGTATCGGCTTGAGTCTTATATGCTTCAATTTTTGCCTGATATTGATCTACCTTCACTTTTAGATCATCTTCCAGTTTTTTATTGTAAGCATTCAAATCTTCTTGAATTTTGGGAAGTTCTGGCATTTTAGATAGGATAAATTCACTATCAATAGTTCCTACTTTGGATTGAGCATTGCTATAAAATCCACTAAAGATTATTATAGCTATTAAAGCTATTTTTTTCATTATTTTGTTTAAATTAAAAAATCTGAGATGTACAAATATAATTGTACTTTACGTAAAAAAGGTGGCGTGTATGAATTTATTCATTATAAACTTGACCTCGATGAGGTTTTAAGGCATCTCTTACTTTTTTCATATCACTGTCATTAACTACCATAAAAGCAATACTGTGTATTTCTGAAAGATGTTGTTGACTTGTCAAAAAATACGCAAGTTTCTCAATAGTGGCGTACTCTCTCAAATGAGTTTCGTGATGTTTTGCTGTGAGTGCAGCATTGGGACCTCTAAAATCCCATATGAGTTTTATTTTTCTCTCCATATTTTAAAAACTAAGCAAGCAAAATATTATAAAATATTGAGATATGTTAGAAATATATGAATTCATTCTAAAGAGTACTCTGCGATAAAGAGAATGTATTAACATACGATTCAACCTAAGGATTCGTTAGTAAGGTAGTTGTAGAATATCTTAATATTGTTATTTTTGTCCGATCCCTCAAAATTCTCTAAAAACAATGAGTATAAAAAAGAATCTAATTGTCTCAGCAATTTTGCTCTCTTCAATAGTATGGGGACAGGAAGAGTCTGCTATATTGCTTACTATTAATGAGGAACCAGTATATGCTCAGGAGTTTAAAAGTATTTATTTAAAGAATAAAAGTGTTACTCCAGATTCGGATACACTTACGGTTGATCAATATTTAGAATTATTCACCCATTATAAATTAAAAATAAAAGAAGCGCAGCGACTTGGGCTCGATAAGAAAAAATCATATCTAGCAGAGTTAACGGGTTATGAGAAACAATTGCGATCAAATTTCATGTCGGATACCGCAGTAACTTTACCAATGCTCAAGGAAGCTTATGAGCGCTATCGTTATCGAATTAAAGCAAAACACATCTTACGTACTATGGATGCTTCTAGTACGCCAAGTGATACATTAAAAGTATATAAGCATTTAATGAGTTTGCGGGATTCTATTAATAACGGAGCAGATTTTGAAGCCATTGCAATTGAAAATAGTGAAGATCCATCAGTAAAAGTAAACTTTGGCGATTTGGGATGGTTTTCTGTTTTTTCAATGGTTTACCCTTTTGAAACCGCTGCGTATACAACACCTTTAGGAGCTGTTTCCATGCCTTTTCGCACTTCCTTTGGCTATCATATAGTACAACCTATAGCAAAAGAAGAAGTGTCAGGTTACATTACCGTAAGTGATATTCTTATAAAAGAAACTCCCGATCGAACAGAAAAACAAGCCCAAAAGCAAATAGAGATCCTTTATAAACAATATAAAAATGGTGTTTCTTTTGAAACGTTATTCAATGCCTACAGTGAAAATAATCAAGCTAAAATTTTAAATGGTATTACAAAACCTTTTAAAAAAGGAGGAACAAATTCTGAGATCTTTGAAAACATTGCTTTTAGTTTGGATACGGTTGGGGCGGTTTCCAAACCTTTTAAAACAAATAAAGGGTGGCATATCATCAAAGTAATTGATAAGCAACCGATAGAGTCTTTTGAGAAAATTAAATCTAAGTTGAGATCTCAAATTAAAAAGGATGATCGTTCTAAAATGGAAGTAGATTCTTTTAGTGAAAAGTTACTTAAAAAGTACAATATATCTATAGATGAGCAACATATCATTTTTTTTGATTCCATAACAGCTACGACCGCTATTCAAGATATTACACTTAGCAAAAAACAAGCATATACAGAAGTATTTGTCATAGGCACAAAAAAAATTTTGTATCGAGATTTTATCAATTTTTTAAAAAATGTTGGTGTCGGGCGTCAAAAAGGGAAAGACTTTATAAAAAAACAATTTCGCGCATTTCAGAAAAATGAAGCCCTAGTTTATTACTCTAATAATTTAGAATCAGAGAACTCAGAATACGCTGCAGTTTTAAATGAATATCGTAACGGCTTATTGTTATTCGATTTGATGGAGTCCAAAATTTGGGATAAAGCACAAAATGATACAGTGGGTTTAAAAGCTTTTTATTTGCAACATACTGATCAATACCAACAAGACAAAAGATATAGAGTTATTAAAGCTTCATCTGTTGATAAGAGTATTTTGCAAACTATTAAAAATCAATTACATAGAGGAATACCTTTGAAACAAATAAATGAAAAAGTAAATACGAATGATATAGTACCTGTGATTTTTGATGAAATAGTGCAAACAGCCAAGGCACTACCATTTAAAATAGATCAGATGCAATCAGTAGGGAATTATACTATTACGGAGGAAAAAAACTATTTCACATTGTTGTTTATAAAGGAACAGATTCCTTCAAGAACACTTTCATTAGAAGAAATAAAGGGTATAGTGGTCAATGACTATCAAACTTATCTCGAAAAACAATGGTTAAATAGTCTTCAAAAAAGATATGACGTTAAAATTAACTCAACAACACTACGTAAACTTAAAATTGAACTAGAGAATTAATGCGCTACATATATATAATATTCATTTTTATTTTTTTCAGTTCTTGTGAAAATTTTAAAAAACAGTTACGGCAAAATACGGTGGCTAGAGTCAATAATTCATATTTATATGAAGAAGATATTCAAGGATTGGTTCCAGAAGGTGTAAGTAAAGAAGATAGCATCAGTCTAGTTAATAATTTTATCAATCGATGGGCTAAAAAACAGTTGTTTATTAACAAAGCAGAATTAAATCTAACCAAAAAAGAGCAAAAAACATTTGAAGAACTTGTTGAGGATTACCGCAGTTCATTATACATCAATGCCTATAAAAGTGCAGTAGTTAACAAAGCTATTGATGTTGAGGTTTCAGATTTAGAAGTAAATAATTACTATACAACAAATATTGATAATTTTAATCTCAATAATGATATAGTACAATTACGTTACTTACATTTGCCCACAACATATAACGAGATTGTTGCAACGCAACGTAAAATTGAACGTTATAATGAAGACGATAAGCAAGATTTGCTAGAAGATAAGATAGATTTTATAGCGTATTCTTTTAATGATTCTGTTTGGGTAACAAAGGATAGAGTCATTAATTTACTACCAATTCTTAAAGAAAATAATAGGGAGAAGCTTATAAAAGATGGTAAATTTGTGCAGATTAGAGATACGTCAGGAATTTATATGATCAAAATAGTTAAGCTGTTAGAAGCGGGAACAAAAGCTCCCATAGAGTTTATAACACCGACGATACGACAGATTATTTTAAACCGACGAAAACTCGAATTGACAAAAAAATTAGAAAAGGACATTATAAAAGATGCGATTAAAGACAAACAATTTGAACTATATAATTAAAACAGCACTATGCAGTGCATTATTTTCATTGACTACGGCCATAACGAGCAATGCCCAAGAGATCATTGAAGACGAAGTAATTGAGAAGCCGATTAAAGATACCATACAACCTGCCATAGCTGCTTCTGTAGATTCTGTACAACCATTTCAACGAATTAAGATCGATGGAGTAGCCGCTGTAATTGGCCAACATGTTATTTTGGATAGTGATGTTAATATAGCATATCAACAATTAATTAGTGAAGGTGTTTCTGCAGCAAACGTAAGTCAGTGTCAACTAGCAGGGAGCCTTTTTGAGAGCAAACTATATGCGCACCATGCAGTACAGGACAGTATACTAGTACCAGAAGCAGAGGTTAATAGTATGGTAGATCAACAGTTAGATTACATGACTAGAGAACTAGGGTCTGTAGAGAAAGTACTTAAATTCTATAAAAAGGATGATGTAAGTGAATTTAGGAAGGAATTATTCGAGATAAATAAATCCAACAAATTAGCAGAAAAAATGCGATCAAAAATTATCGCAGATATTGATGTTACGCCAGAAGAAGTACGAGAGTTTTTTGATGAGATCCCAGTAGATGAACGTCCGCTTTTTGGTACCGAAGTCGAGTTAGCTCAAATAATTATAGAGCCTAAGGTTCCAGACTCCGAAGAGCAAAAAGTAATCGATCGACTCAATCAGTTTAGAGAAGATATAGTAGAGAATGGAAGTAGTTTTGCTACCAAAGCAGTGTTGTACTCTCAAGATCCTGGTTCAAAATCTACTGGAGGAAAGTATACCCTTAATCGTCAAACACCTTTTGCAAAAGAATTTAAAGACGTAGCTTTTAGTGCTCAAGAAGGAGAGGTCAGTGAGCCATTTAAAACAGATTTTGGATGGCATTTACTCAAAGTAGATAAAATTAGAGGAGAAGAAATTGATGTTCGTCACATCCTATTAATTCCCGATGTTACTAGAGAAACGGTAGAGACTGCCAAAAAATTGGTAGATTCTATACGTGCAGAATTAGTAGCCGGAACCATAAAATTTAAGGACGCAGCACGTCAATTTAGTGATGAAAAAGAAACGCGTGAGGACGGCGGACAATTAATTAATCCAACTACGGGAGATACACGATTTGAATTAACCAAAGTCGATCCTATCTTATATGACCAAGTTTCAAAATTGAAAACAAATGAGATTTCTCTAGTAATTCCTGATCAAGATCGTCAAGGAAGAAAGAAATTTAAATTAATTACCGTACTCAACCGATACGACGAACATATAGCAGAGTATGCTAATGATTATCTTAAGATACAAGAATTAGCTTTAAAGAAAAAACAAATTGATGCCATTCGAGATTGGCAAGATGAAAAAATAATGGATACCTATATCAAAATTAATGGTGAATATAGAAATTGCGAGTATAGTGGTAATTGGTTAAAGAACGAATAACAAGTAACATATGTCTGATGTATCTGCGGTAGAAAAATTGGTTGTAAAGCACAAAGCGCTTAAACAAGAAATAGGGAAAATAATCATTGGTCAAGAAAAAGTAATTGATCAAATATTGATCGCTGTATTTTCTGGAGGTCATGCTTTATTAGTAGGAGTCCCTGGTTTAGCAAAAACCTTAATGGTAAACACCATAGCAAAAGCATTAGGTTTAGATTTTAAAAGAATTCAATTTACGCCAGATTTAATGCCAAGCGATATTTTGGGTAGTGAAATATTAGATGAAACTAGGCAATTCAAATTTCTCAAAGGCCCTATTTTTTCTAACATTATTCTTGCAGATGAGATTAATAGAACTCCGCCAAAAACTCAAGCTGCTCTTCTAGAAGCTATGCAAGAACGTTCGGTTACCGTGGCTGGACAAAACTATAAATTAGCTCTACCTTATTTTGTGTTAGCCACTCAAAACCCTATAGAGCAAGAGGGAACCTATCCTTTGCCAGAGGCGCAACTAGATCGATTTATGTTTTCGATCGAGCTCCAATATCCAAGTTTTGAGGAAGAGGTAGAGGTTGTTAAAAGTACTACAGGCAACAGTAATAAGCAGATTAATTCATTATTTACAGCTACAGAGATTGTTGAATTTCAAGAATTAGTAAGACGTATCCCAGTAGCAGATAACGTGGTAGAATATGCTGTACGTATGGTTGGAGCTACACGGCCAAAAGGTGAATTAGCATCCGATTTAGTTAAACAATATATTGATTGGGGAGCTGGGCCTAGAGCATCACAGAATTTAATTTTGGCAGCCAAAACTCATGCAGCTGTGCAAGGTAAATTTTCTCCTGATATTGAAGATGTCAAATCAGTTGCTTTTGGAATTTTGCGTCATCGTATGATTAAAAACTACAAAGCTGAAGCTGAAGGTGTTTCAATTGAATCCATTATTCAAAGCCTATTCTAAAGTATTTCTTTATATTATTTAAACCTTTCAAACTTCTTTCAGTCTAATTATTAAAACTAAAACTTTAATATTATGAAGAAAGAAATGAAACAAATAGTACTGGTAGCGATTATGTGTGTTTTTGCAATCAGTGGTGCCATTGCACAAAAGGAAAAGAATACTGAGCATCGTGGAAAGCATAAAGAATACAGAAAAGAGTTTTTAGCTTCTCTAGATCAAAATCAAAAAGAGTCATGGGATGCAATTAAAGAATCTAAAAAAGCTCATAAAAATGCTTTGAGAGAATCCTTTACCGATGAACAACGTGCTACCCTTAAAGCAAAAAAAGAAGCAAGGAAAGAAGCACGAAAAGATGCAAAGAAGGGGTATACAAAGAATAGAAAGGAAAGAATGCAAAATTTCTATACAGAAGACCAAAAAGAAATGATTGAAGAGTTTAGGAAAAAGCAAGAGCTGTTAAAGTCAATTTTTAAAGAGTCTTTGACAGAAACACAAGTAGCGCTTTATGATAAACTTCATTCAAAAGATAAGAAGAGAAAAAAACAGTAGATTGCTATCTAGATCAAAAGGAAAAAGGAGGAATGTTATATTTTCTCCTTTTTCCTTTTTATAAACTTTGTAAGTAAGTAACAATAACGTTTTCGTAAATTATTGTCAATTTATGACTTGTATATAGGTTCATTTTTATTAATTTATTAGATTTTTTATTCGAATTTTATCGATTTCAATAATTCAACAATGATATTTTTTTAAATATGTAAAAACAAAGGAAAGTGGCTATACATTAAATAATATCCTTTAAAATTTGTATTTTCGCAAGACTTTTCAACACTAAAAAATTGTAATATATGGCATTTGATATCGATATGATAAAAAAGGTATATGACCAAGTGGCAGAGCGCGTAACAGCAGCTCGTGAAGTTACTGGTAAACCTTTGACCTTGGCAGAGAAAATTTTATATTCTCATTTATGGGATGGCAATGCAGCAACTGCATTTACCAGAGGTAAGGATTATGTAGATTTTGCTCCCGATCGTATTGCTTGTCAAGATGCTACAGCACAGATGGCGTTGCTTCAATTTATGCAAGCAGGAAAGGGTAAAGTAGCTGTGCCTACAACTGTGCACTGTGATCACCTTATCCAGGCCAAAGTCGGTGCAGATACAGATTTAAAATCAGCTTTAAACAGTAGTAGTGAAGTTTTTAATTTCTTAGAATCTGTATCCAATAAATATGGAATTGGATTCTGGAAACCTGGTGCGGGAATTATTCATCAAGTTGTTTTAGAAAATTATGCATTTCCTGGAGGAATGATGATTGGTACAGATTCTCATACAGTAAATGCCGGTGGGTTAGGAATGGTTGCAATTGGTGTTGGTGGAGCAGATGCGGTTGATGTTATGGCAGGAATGCCTTGGGAGTTAAAATTCCCAAAGCTAATAGGTGTTAAACTAACAGGAAAGCTTAGTGGCTGGACAGCTCCAAAAGACGTTATTTTAAAAGTAGCCGAAATTCTTACTGTAAAAGGTGGAACTGGTGCTATTGTAGAATATTTTGGACCTGGTGCTACTGCTATGTCTTGTACAGGTAAAGGAACGATTTGTAATATGGGTGCCGAGATTGGTGCTACTACATCTACATTTGGCTATGACGAGTCTATGGAGCGTTATTTGCGTGCGACAGATCGTGCTGATGTAGCTGATGCAGCTAATGCTGTTAAAGAACATCTTACTGGAGATGCAGAGGTATATGCAAATCCAGAAGATTATTTTGATCAAGTGATAGAAATTAATCTATCTGAATTAGGACCCTTGTTAAATGGACCTTTTACTCCGGATTTATCCACAACAGTTGGTAGTGAAATGACTGAGAAGGCAAAAGCCAATGACTGGCCTTTAAAAGTGGAATGGGGATTGATCGGTTCGTGTACAAATTCGTCTTATGAAGATTTATCCAGAGCATCTTCAATTGCACAGCAGGCAATTGATAAAGGGTTAAAAATGAAAGCAGAACTAGGGATCAATCCCGGGTCAGAGCAAGTGAGGTTTACAGCAGAAAGAGACGGCTTACTCGATATTTTTGAAAAATTGGATGCAAAAATTTTCACTAATGCCTGCGGGCCATGTATCGGTCAATGGGCGAGATATAGTGATCCCAAAAATGCACCCAAAAACAGTATAGTTCATTCTTTTAACAGAAACTTTGCTAAACGTGCAGATGGTAATCCTAATACACATGCATTCGTAGCATCTCCAGAGTTGACTGCTGCAATAGCAGTTGCTGGACGTTTGGATTTCAATCCTTTAAAGGATTCTTTGATAAACGAAGATGGTCAAGAAGTGATGTTTGATGAGCCAACAGGATGGGAATTACCACCAAAAGGTTTTGAAGTAGAAGATGCTGGATATTTAGCACCCCTAGAGGATGGTTCTGGAGTCGCTGTAAAAGTAGATCCTAATTCTGAACGTATTGAATTATTAACTCCTTTTGAGCCGTGGGATGGAAAGAATATAACAGGTGCCAAATTGCTTATTAAAGCTTTTGGTAAATGTACTACAGATCACATATCTATGGCAGGGCCTTGGTTGCGTTATAGAGGTCACCTCGATAATATCTCAAATAATTGTTTGATAGGAGCTGTAAATGCTTATAATAAAAAGACAAATTTTGTAAAAAATCAATTAAATTCAGAGTACGGTGGTGTGCCAGATACTCAACGTGAATATAAAGCAGCAGGTATCCCTACAATTGTAGTGGGTGATCATAACTATGGTGAAGGATCTTCTAGAGAGCATGCTGCTATGGAGCCTAGACATCTTGGAGTAAGAGCGGTTATTGTTAAATCTTTTGCCCGTATACATGAGACAAACCTGAAAAAGCAAGGAATGCTAGGTTTGACATTTGCTAATGAGAGTGATTATGATTTAATACAGGAAGATGATACCTTTAACTTTTTGGACTTAGATCAATTTGCACCAGAAAAACAGCTTATCTTAGAAATCGTACACGCTGATGGTTCAAAAGATGAGATCAAATTGAATCATACATATAATGCTCCGCAAATAGAATGGTTTAAAGAAGGATCTGCTCTTAATTTAATTAAAAAGCAAAATAAAGGTTAACGGTTAGACCAATTGTTAATAGCCTTTCAAACACCCTCAAATGCATTTGCTTTTGAGGGTGTTTATTTTTAATGAGACTATTCGCTCTATTTGAGAAGAATCCTAGATTTTTAATTAGGCTATTTGTGCGGAGACACCTATTTTTATAGATATATCGATTTACTACTTACCATGAAAATTAATAAGAAGAACCTTTCGAATTTGTTATTCGTACTAGTACTTGTTTTATTTTTAATTCCATATACCCGGGGATTGCTTCAGATATATTTGACAAGATTTTTTTCTTTTAGTCCTTCAGTTATTGAACAAAAGGATCAAGAACATGTTATATCGTATGATTGGGTTTTGGAAGGAGTAAATACGGATAATTTAGACTTTAATACATGTAATGGGAAAGTTGTTATTGTAAATTTTTGGGCTACATGGTGTCCTCCCTGTATAGCAGAAATGCCTTCTTTGCAAAATTTATATATAAGTTATAAAGATAGAGTTACGTTTTTATTTGTTACGAATGAAGAGGATGCAGTATTGGATAAATTTATGAGATCAAAAGGATATGATTTTCCTATTTATAGAAGTACTACATCATTACCAGTACCTTTGGATGCATCATCATTGCCTACTACATATCTTATAGATAGAGATGGGAGTATTATGATTAATAAAACGGGTGCAGCTGATTGGAATACGAAGCAGGTGAGAAAGCTACTTGATGATTTAATTCTTAAATAAATGACAAAGCAAATTACCACGGTTACCTTTTTTAAGTATCAAGGTATTTACAATAAAGTATGGGCAGTATCATCAATGTTATTTATGCACATTAGGTTGCGTACTGTACATGGACAATCATTTTATAAGCTTTTGGGTAGTGGTAAGTCTCAGTTTAATCCATATCCAGATTGGAGTGTTTACGCTTTATTACAAGTGTGGAATAGTGAGCACGATGCAAATGAATATTTGGCAAAGTCTAAAAGTTTTACAAGTTTCAAGAAACATACAAGTTATCAATACACTGTTTTTTTAAAGAATATAAAATCAAAAGGCACATGGGCCGCAAAAACACCTTTTACTACTTCAAATAGTATTGATACTGATGTAGAAAAAATTGCAGTTATTACAAGAGCCACAATAAAGATAAACAAGCTAATTTTATTTTGGAAAACCGTACCAAGTTCACAACAGGGTTTGGTAAGGAATGATGCGCTTTTGTTCTCAAAAGGTATTGGTGAAGCTCCCATTTTTCAGATGGCAACCTTTAGTATATGGGAAAATGAAAAATCGTTAAATGAGTTTGCCTATAAGAGTTCGGGTCATGTAAATGCTATTAAAAAAACGAAAAGAATTGATTGGTATAAGGAGGAACTTTTTGCACGATTTCAGCCATATAAAACGGAAGGAAATTGGTTGTATAAACCGTTATAAAACCAAGTGCTTATTTTGATTTGAAATATTTAAACGGTACAATTAGCATCCCAAAACATTCTCCTTTATTCTTTCCGATATTTTTATGATGCATTTTATGAGCACGTCTTACACCCTTAGCATACCAATGGTTGCTGTTTCTAAAAATTTTAAAGCGTTGGTGAATAAAGATGTCATGAACCGTAAAATAAGCTATTCCATAAGCTAAAATTCCAAAGCCTACAGGTTTTCCTATCCAAAACGTAATTGGGTCATGTAGCATAATAAAAGTCATGCTTATAATAGCATAGAAAACAAAAAACAAATCATTTCTTTCCCACCAACTCTTATGCTTTTTGTGATGATGATCTTTGTGCAATACCCATAAAAATCCATGCATTACAAATTTATGAGTAAACCAAGCCATAAATTCCATAATCAAAAAAGTACCAAAAAATATGAGAAGCCATATTAAAATTTGCATAGCGTAATATTAAATAATTTTTAATCTATAATCAAGATAAGACTTTGCTAACAAGCCAACTTTTTGATAGTTTGAAACCCGTATTCTTTTGTTTTTTATTTCTAGAGATGGAGTTTTTTTTAATTTCTGTAATAATTTTTTATAGTAAATAAAAGCAGTGTATACGCCAAACTTGGCTTCGATAGGAAGTTTTAAAATTCCTTCAAGACCTAGGTTAAAATCATTTTCTATATCCGTAATAATTTTGAGTTTAGAATTCTCATCCAACCGATTTAAATCCATATCAGGAAAATAACTTCTATTTAAACCCTCATGATCTGCCTTCAAATCTCTTAAAAAGTTAACCTTTTGAAAAGCAGAGCCTAAATGCATTGCATTTCTTTTAAGTGCATTATACGAGATTGTGTCACCCTTCACAAAAACTTTTAAACACATTAAACCAACTACATCTGCCGATCCATAGATGTATTCTTTTAATTCTTGAGCGGTTAAGTAATTATTTTTATGTAAATCTAGGCGCATACTTTTCATAAATGCCTCATAAAGCTCTGTTGGGATAGCATATCGATGCACTGTTTCTTGAAAAGCATTGAGAATGGGGTTGAGACTTATCTTTTTATCGATTGCCTCATACAGCTGTCTCTCAAAATCATCGAATAGATATGTCTTGTCGTAGGCATGAAAAGTATCTACAATTTCGTCGGCAAAACGTACAAAACCATAAATATTATATATATCCTGACGAATGGTATCAGAGAGCATTTTGGAAGCCAAGGAAAAGGAAGTGCTATACGAATTGGTTACCAATTTACTACAGCCATACGATACATTATCAAATATTTGTTTCATCGATTAGTAAGGTTTTATTACTTTTAGAATTAAGAGCATTATTGAAATCTCTGTTTTATTATTTAGTATTAGTATTATCTGATAATGAAAATTTTTGGATCAATCCAGCTACTAATTTACCAGAAATTAAGGCTGGTGGTACACCTGGCCCTGGTACGGTTAATTGTCCTGTGAAAAATAATCCCCGAACCTTTTTACTTTTTAATTTTGGTCTTAAAAATGCTGTTTGTAGGAGCGTGTTGGCCAATCCATAAGCGTTTCCTTTGTAAGAGTTATACTGTTGTTCAAAATCTTTGACACAGAAACTCTCTTTAAAGATAATATGTTTTTTTACAGATTGATTGGTTATTTTTTCAAATCGACTAATTATTTTAAGAAAATATTCTTCACGTATCTCTGAAGTATCCACAATACCTGGAGCTATAGGTATTAGAAAAAAACCATTTTCACAATTATCTGGTGCGGTATCTGGATCAGTTATCGAAGTAAAATTAGCGTAGAATAAAGGTTTATCTGGCCATTTTGGACTGTCATAGATTTCACGAGCATGCGTATCAAAATCAGTGTCAAAAAAAAGGTTGTGATGGTTGACATGTTGTAATTTTTTATCAAAACCTACGTAAAATAATAAGGATGAGGGAGCGAAAATTTTCTTTTCCCAATAGCTTTCAGAGTATTGACGATACTCTATATCCAAAAGTGTTTCAGTATGATGGTAATCTGCTCCAGATAGCACGATATCTGAAGAAATAAACTCAGAATTTGATATAATTCCTTTGCATACACCTTTTTCTACAACAATTTTGTCAACGCTAGTATTAGTTGTTATCTGTACTCCCAATGATTTGGCCAATTGTGCCATGCCTTCTATTACCGCGAACATACCTCCTTTAGGCTGCCAAGTCCCTAATCCGAAATCTGCGTAGTTCATAAAATTATAAAATGACGGAGTATTACTAGGTTTAGCTCCTAAAAATAATACTGGAAATTCTAATATTTTGACTAATCGCTCATTTGTGAATTCTTTTCGAACATCCTTGGCAATAGTGCTAAAAAATTGACCAATACGAAGAATAGTTTCTGATGTTATGAGCTCCAGAGGGGATACACCTGGTCGGTATACTAGATTATTAATTGCAATTGCATAATTATCTTTGGCAGTTTTTATAAACTTTGCTAGTCTTTTTGAGCTTCCAGGTTCCTCCTTTTCAAAAGCATCATAAATTTTATCTAAGGTGTCACCAATACTAATACTATCTTGTTTTCCGAAGTATACACGATACGCAGGATCTAGTTTTTTGAGCGAATAAAAATCAGAAACACTTTTATTAAAATCTTTAAAGAAACTCTCAAATACATCTGGCATCCAGTACCAAGATGGTCCCATATCAAAGGTGAATCCATCCTTTTTCAATTGTCGGGCTCTACCGCCGATGTTTTTATTTTTTTCTAAAATCGTAACTTCATATCCCGACGAAGCGAGGTAGCAAGCCGCAGATAATGAAGAAAAGCCAGAACCTATAATATGAACTTTTTTTGACATACGATTATAATTGAGTTACTAGTTCTTGAATAGATTCAAAATAGCGATGTGTCGAAGAATTTCGATTTGTTATATGTTGAATTTGTTTGCCTAACATCCAAAACTCTCTTTTTTCGTCTGAATTAATTAGAGTGTCAAACTCTTCAATATATTCCTGTATAGCATCTTTTTCGGGTTGAACGGTAAAATAAGATACAAAGGTTACATCTGGATGTATAGTAATTAAATGTTTTAGATCATCCAGTGGGATACTAGCGCCCAAATAAATAGTTCGGTATCCGTGAGAAAGGAGTTCATAATTTACATATAAAAGGCCTAAGTCATGAATTTCATTTTGCGGTAAAAAAAGAACAAAAGTTTGTTGCTTAGATGTTCTTTTTGTGTGATGCAGCTCTTCTATGAAAATATTTAATTTTTGTTTAATCAAATGCGTGATAAAATGCTCATGTGCAGGAGTAATCGTTCCTGTTTGCCATAAAAAACCAATCTCGGTAAGAAACGGGATAAAAATCTCATTGAAAATAGATCTAAACGTTCGTTTTTCTTTAAGCTCATTAAACGTCGTATGAAAAAGAGTTACGTCAAAATTTAGCATAGCAATTTTAAAAGCATTGATACCTTTGCTTTTTGTGCTATTCTCTGTTACTATGCGCCTCGCATACTCATCAATCTCATTTTTTTGAAGCTTCGATATACGAGATATTTTATAACCACTATTAACTAAGTACGTAACGTTAAGGAGTTTTTGTAGATTGGTTAAATTATATGTGCGTATATTGGTCTCAGTCCGTTCTGGATTTAAAAGATTATATCTTTTCTCCCAAATTCTAATGGTGTGTGCTTTAACACCACAAAGATTCTCTAAATCTTTAATGCTGAAATTTTGTTTTATGTTGTTCACTTTTTCAATATAATCGTTAAACAAACTTAACTAAAAGAATGAAAACTTTTACATAGAGGTTGTTAAATAAAAAATAAAATAAAAAAATAGAATAGATTGAAATGTGAGATTTTGGTACAGAGTAGTACCATTTTTGCGATGTATTTGCAATAGAGTGCCCAGGATGGGAGTCGAACCCACACGCCCTAAAGGACACATGGCCCTCAACCATGCCTGTCTACCAATTCCAGCACCTGGGCAAAATAGATGCTTTACAAAGCTAATAAAAAAAGTATCGCAACTGCGATACTTTTTTTATTAGCTTACCTACCTAAAAAGTAATATAAGGTACTTTTTAACAAGTGACCGGGCTGGGGCTCGAACCCAGGACCCTCTCCTTAAAAGGGAGATGCTCTACCAACTGAGCTACCAGGTCATTAAAATTAAGCTTCGATTTTTAAGAACAACTAAACAAATTTTACAATGTTCAAAAAAAAGTGACCGAGCTGGGGCTCGAACCCAGGACCCTCTCCTTAAAAGGGAGATGCTCTACCAACTGAGCTACTCGGTCATACACTCTTAATCCTCGAATGCGGGTGCAAATATACTATCATTAATTTATTTTTCAAGGAGAAATTGATATAAATTTGTAAATAATTAAATTTCCTTGGTTTTAGGGAGATTGGATGTACACAAAAAACGGATATGAATATAGTATTACTTGGTTACATGGGTAGTGGTAAGTCTCTGATTGGTAAAAAACTATCAAAAAACATTGGTTTCGATTTTTTGGATCTAGATACCTATATTGAGAAACAAGAAAAAAAATCAATTTCTTTAATTTTTTCTGAAAAAGGAGAGGTGTATTTTAGAAAAAAGGAAACTTTCTATCTAAAAGAGCTTTTAAAATCAACTAAAAATAGTGTAATTGCTCTAGGTGGCGGGACTCCATGCTTTGGTGATAATATGCAAAGCATTCTAAACGATGATGCACATAAAAGTGTTTATTTACAGACCTCGTTGGATGTACTTACAGATCGTTTATTTAACCAACGTAACAAACGCCCTATGATTTCTCATATTAAAAGTAAAGTACTCTTACATGATTTTATACGAAAACATTTGTTTGAACGCTCATTTTACTATAATCAATCATTATATAAAATTCAAACAGATCATAAAACCGTCGATCAAATTATAGATGAAATTAAAACCTTATTCTAAGGTGGCTATATCTTGTGTTCCAAATGTGACTGTAACATGCTCATTTAATGAAGTGGATAATGATATACCTTTATAGTCGGCTTTTACTGGATATTTTTTATGATTTCTGTTGACAAGAACTGCTGTTTTAAAACGAAGTAAAGGAACTTCTAAAAAATGTTTTATACCATAAATTAATGTAGTTCCAGAGTTAAGAACATCATCGATCAACACAAGCGATTTATTTTGGTATGTAGCGGCTGCCAACGAGGTGCTAATAGGTTGTTGTGGATTTTTTTTATCGATGATAACTTTACACAGCGTTATTTGAATAGAAGAAATATTTTTTAATACGGAAGCTATGCGTTCTGCAAATATATATCCATTGTCTGCGATACCCGCTATAATAATCTCGCTTTCATTTACATTTGACTCATAGATTTGATAAGCGATACGTCTAACTTTATGCTGAATTTGTTTATGAGTTAAAATCGTGTTTTTAACCTTGTCCATAGTTGTTGTGAATTATTAAAATAGATTATTGCTTACTTTTTTGGATGAAAGTTTTGTTTCTCAAAGATAAAAAACAGTTCGTTTCCTGCTCGTTGGGGTATCGAATTGTAACATGGTTCCAATATTTTTATTCTGAATCCTTTTGAAAATAAATCAAGATACTCCTGTTTATCACCTCCAAAAGGTGGTCCATCACCAGTAAACTTTGAAGCAAAGAGTACACCTATTAGCTTACCATCGATAGCTAGTAGTTCATTCATTTTTTGACAATATGAGTTACGTAATGTACTATCTAGAGCGCAAAAGAAAGTTTGTTCTATAATTAGGTCAAACTGATCTTTTAGTTCAAAAAAATCCATGGTATACAAATGATCGGTTGAGAATTGTGGGACCCTTTGTTTAAAACGGGTAATAGCCGTTGTAGCATAATCCAGAATATAAACATTAGAAAATCCATTTTTTATTAGATATTCTGCTTCGTAAGAATTTCCACATCCTGGAATCAGTATTCTTAAATCCTTACGAGTTAACTGATCAAAATAAGTTGTGAGTGGAGGTGATGCAAAGCCAATATCCCATCCGGTCTGGTTGTTGTCGTAGCGGTCGTCCCAGTATGTTGCAGTTAGTTTCACTCTTCTTCATCTTTTTTATCCAATGCATTGGTAGGTTCGTCAAACCAATCATCGATAGTACGCCGATCTTTTTTGGTAGGCCTACCACTTCCTTTTTTACGATAATAATCCTTTGTATATTTTAAAAGATCCATTTTTTGTAACGTTTCAGCAGGGGTGACGTCTTTACGATACATATCGACAAGCTTAGCGCCAAGTCGACTTTTTGGAGTATCCAATACGATGAGTTCATAGGTGATTTGATTTTTTCTAACGGTAATTTTATCACTAGGATACACTTCTCTGGATGGTTTAATCGAGTCTCCATTAACTTTGACTTTTCCGTCTTTACAAGCTTTTGTAGCAATACTCCTTGTTTTGAAATATCGAATACACCATAAATATTTGTCAACTCTCATAAAATTGAGATATAATGCGTTTTAATTATAATAAATCTTTAAACAAAAGTACAAGAAAATTGTATCTTGCACCACCAAAACAAAGAACATATGAGTATTACAAAATATGCGATACTAGTAGGAGTTATATTGCTTGCTTTACATGCCTGTAAAAAAGATGATGATGGAGAAGAAATTATTCCGCCGAGAGATCGTGCTGAGCAACAAATTGCAGAAGCTGCTATATTGAAATCTTATTTGGAAACACACTTTTTTGACACCGTTCCTAATCCTGCTAATCCTGATTACAATATTGTAATGTTTGATACCATTGCTGGAGACAATAAGGATCGTCAGCCTATTATTGAATCAAATCTTTTGCAAACTAAAGTTGTTAAAAATGAGGATGTAGATTATACGTTATATCTTTTAAATTTTAATAAAGGAGCAGAAAATAAAAATAACCCCACTTTTGCCGATTCAACACTAATTACTTATAGGGGAGAATTGTTATATGATTTGTCACCAGATGATAATAATTTGAATAATGGTAAAATATTTGATAGTTCAGTCACTCCAGTTTGGTTGGATTTGGTTACCGTTGTCCCAGGGTTTAGGCAAGGACTTATGGAATTCTCTGGAGCCTCCGAGGGTTTAGAGAATGCTGACGGAACTATTGATTTTTCTAATGATTTTGGGAATTTTGTTTTGTTTATGCCTTCTGGTCTTGGATATTTTAATTCAGGTTCAGCTAGTATTCCCGCATATTCTCCACTAATATTTTCTATCCAATTGTATGTAGTTAATGAGTCTGATCATGATGGAGATGGAATTCCATCGTATTTGGAAGATTTGGATATGGATCAATTAGTTTTGGATAATGACGATAATACTGATGGAGATTCTTTTGCTAATTATGCAGATAGAGATGATGATGGCGATGGTACTTTAACAAAGGATGAAATCACAAGTATTGATATTAATGGTGATGGTTTTATAAGAGGTAAGGAAGAGCTAATTTTTTATGATGACGATGGTGATGGTATCAAAAATCATTTGGACGCCGATGATAGAGATGTAAAAAATTAAGTTTTAAAATTAAAGTATTCAAAGTTTTTAAATCGAATTTCGAGATGGGTTTATCTTTTTAGAGCTAAACCCATTTTTTGTACACTTAAATGTTATTCACTATTATTATTATTAGACGTATTCAGTTTTATATGTATACTTTATCTAGGGTGTTCTTTAAAATACTATAGAGATATGTGGATTTAACTTAGAAAGGAACTACTAGGTAAAATACAAAGCCTCCTGAATTATTTATCCAGAAGGCTTTATTAATTTAGGAATATAAATTTTATTTACGTCCGATAGCTTTTTTGGCAGCTGTAACTATAGCTGCTGCATTTAGACCGTATTTTTCCATTAATTGTTCAGGAGTTCCACTCTCTCCAAAGGTATCTTTGGTTGCAACAAATTCTTGTGGAGTAGGATGTTTTTCAGAAAGTACTCGAGCAACACTTTCTCCAAGACCTCCTAAGACGTTGTGCTCCTCTGCTGTTACAATACAACCTGTCTTTGCTACAGAATTTAAAATTGCAACATCGTCTAATGGTTTTATCGTATGAATATTGATAACATCGGCAGTTATTCCTTCTTGAAAAAGTAGTTCAGCTGCCTGTAGTGCCTCCCAGACTAAGTGTCCTGTGGCAACGATAGTAACATTATCTCCGGTTTGAAGCTGTACAGCTTTTCCGATTTCAAAAGTTTGGTCATCTGGTGTAAAATTAGCAACTTTTGGTCGACCAAATCTTAAATAAACGGGTCCATCATGCTCTGCAATCGCAAGTGTTGCAGCCTTTGTTTGATTGTAATCACATGTATTAATTACAGTCATGCCAGGTAACATTTTCATAAGACCAATGTCTTCCAAAATTTGATGTGTTGCACCATCTTCACCCAACGTAAGTCCAGCATGAGATGCACAAATTTTCACATTTTTATTACTGTAAGCAATTGATTGACGTATTTGATCATAGACTCTACCTGTTGAAAAGTTAGCAAATGTTCCTGTAAACGGTATTTTGCCTCCGATAGTTAGACCAGCAGCAATACCCATCATATTTGCTTCAGCAATCCCGATTTGAAAAAAACGGTCAGGATTATTAGCAATAAATGCATCCATCTTAAGAGATCCAATTAAATCAGCGCATAGAGCAACTACATTTTCGTTGGATTTACCAAGCATTTCTAACCCGGCACCAAAACCTGAACGTGTGTCTTTTTTACCGGTATCTATATATTTTTTCATGTTAGTTTTATTCAGCATATCAACATGTACAGTTGATACATAAATTTGTTATTAATAATCTCCTAAAGTCTCTGGATTTTGAGCAAGCCCTGTAGCTAATTGCTCGTCATTTGGAGCTTTACCGTGCCAAGCATGGGTATGCATCATAAAATCCACACCATTACCCATGACGGTATGAAGTAAAACACAAATTGGTTTACCCTTACCTGTTCTACTTTTTGCTTCTTTAAGCCCATCTATAACCGCAGTTATCGAGTTCCCTTCTTTAATATCCATTACTTCCCATCCAAAAGCTTCAAATTTGGCTCTTAAATCGCCCATTGGTAAAACGCTGTCGGTAGCTCCATCAATTTGTTGACCATTCAAATCAATGGTCGAGATGAGATTATCTACTTTATTACCTGCAGCATACATAGCTGCTTCCCAAATTTGACCTTCTTGCAATTCACCATCGCCATGAAGACTATAAATGAGTTTGTTGTCATTATTAAGTTTTTTGGCTAGTGCGGCACCTATTGCAACAGACATGCCTTGTCCTAAGGATCCAGAAGCAATTCGAACACCAGGTAATCCCTCGTGAGTAGTGGGGTGCCCCTGTAGTCTACTATTGATAAGTCTAAAGGTATTAAGTTCATCTACTGGAAAATACCCGCTTCGTGCAAGCACACTATAAAATACAGGTGAAATATGACCGTTTGAGAGAAAAAATAAATCCTCTCCAATTCCGTCCATTTCAAAACCATCTTTACGATCAAGAATTTCTTGATACAGGGCTACAAAAAATTCAGCGCACCCTAAGGATCCTCCTGGGTGTCCTGAGTTTACTTTGTGCACTTGGCGCAGGATATCTCTGCGTACTTGAGTTACAAAATCTTCTAATTGTTGTGTTTTTGGCATTATGCTGCTTGTTATCTTAATAATGAAAGGTCAAAAATAGTGGATTTGTAGTGTGTGGCAAAATGTCTAAGCAGCTTTTAATTAAGATATTCTTGTTAATAACAATCTGTTAGAAAAGTAGTGGCTATTTTTATGTAGTCTTAAACTTTATATAGTGTGATAGGTATTTAATGGTTATACTTATCTTTGCCGACGACGAAAAACAAATTATGCAATTCGAACTTTTATCAAAAGATGCGCAAAGCAGCGCTAGAGCAGGTACGGTAACGACAGATCATGGTGTGATAGAAACCCCAATATTTATGCCAGTTGGAACGGTGGGAACTGTAAAAGGTGTGCACCAAAGAGAGCTAAAAAATGATATTAATCCTGATATTATTTTGGGCAACACGTATCATTTGTACCTAAGGCCACAAATTAAAATTTTGGAACAGGCAGGGGGACTTCATAAATTTATGAATTGGGATCGAAATATCTTAACAGATAGTGGTGGTTATCAAGTGTATTCACTTTCTGCAAATCGAAAAATCAAGGAAGAAGGTGTAAAATTTAAATCTCATATTGATGGTTCTCTTCATTTTTTTAGCCCAGAAAGTGTGATGGAGGTTCAACGATCTATAGGCGCAGATATTATTATGGCATTTGATGAATGTACACCATACCCTTGTGACTATGGTTATGCAAAGCGTAGTATGCATATGACACATCGATGGTTAGATCGATGTATCAATCATTTAAAAAAGGTGCCTACCAAATATGGATACGATCAAACACTTTTTCCCATAGTGCAAGGTAGTACTTACAAAGATTTACGAATGCAGTCGGCAGAGTATATCGCTAATGCCGATGCAAAAGGTAATGCTATTGGCGGACTATCTGTAGGAGAACCTGCCGAGGAGATGTATGCAATGACCGAGATAGTAACCAATATTCTTCCCGAAGAGAAACCTCGTTATTTAATGGGTGTTGGGACTCCTATAAACATACTAGAAAATATCGCTTTGGGTGTGGATATGTTTGATTGCGTAATGCCCACTAGAAATGCGCGCAACGGTATGTTGTTTACCGCTCATGGAACAATTAATATTAAAAATAAAAAATGGGAAGATGATTTCTCACCTATCGATGATATGGCAATAACTTTTGTCGATACCGAGTATTCAAAGGCATATCTTAAACATTTGTTTACAGTAAACGAGTTGTTAGGTAAACAAATTGCTACTATCCATAATTTAGGATTCTATATGTGGTTGGTTCGTGAAGCAAGAAGACATATATTAGCAGGGGATTTTAAACCATGGAAAGAGCAAATGGTAAAACAAATGGATAAAAGATTATAAGTGAAAATACTAGATTGGTATATATTAAAACGCTATTTAGGCACTTTTTTCACAATGATTCTATTGTTTATTCCAATAGGTATTATTGTAGATTTATCAGAGAAAATTGATAATATGCTTGAGCATAGTGTACCTTTGGATGCTATCATTGCGTATTATTTGGATTTCACGATATATTTTGCAAACCTTTTATTTCCATTATTCGTCTTTCTATCTGTTATTTGGTTTACCTCTAAGCTAGCTAATAATACCGAAATTATAGCAATTCTAAGTTCAGGCGTTTCTTTTTGGAGATTTTTACGTCCATATATGATTGGTGCCATAATAATTTGTATAGGCGCCTTGGCTATGGGGTTATTTCTCGCGCCAAATGCAAGTCAGGGATTTAATGAATTTAAATATTCATACTTAAAAAAGAATAAAAAAGTCCAAGAAACTAGTAATGTGTATCGTCAAATTAACGATAGCGTATTTTTATATGCCAATGATTTCAGACCTTTGGATAGATCCGCTACTAATTTCACGTTGGAATATTTTGATGGAAATAAATTAAAAATTAAAATTTCAGCTCGTAAAATAACCTATAACGTAACAGATAGTATTTATGAACTTCGCGATTTTGTCAAAAGAGAAGTTGAAGAGGATCGTGATGTTATAGAAAAATTACCGATAAAAGATACTGTCTTACCTTTTAATATTGACGAATTTACTCCCGTAACGTATGTGGCAGAAACGCTGAATTATTTGGAGTTGAGAGAATTTATTGAAAAAGAGAGTAAACGGGGTTCATCGGATATAAATCGTTATAAGGTAGTTGCTTATAAACGATGGAGTATACCCATTTCGGCTTTTATTTTGACTGTTATTGGTGTAGCGGTTTCGTCGATGAAACGTCGCGGAGGTATGGGAGTTAATCTAGCTGTTGGTATTTCACTAGCTTTTATCTTTATTTTTATAGATAAAGTTTTGGGTACCATGGCAAATCAATCTGATTTTCCGCCATTGGTTGCGGTTTGGTTTCCAAACGTATCTTTTGGTTTATTAGCAATTTATCTTTTATATAATGCCAAACGTTAAGCTTCAAAATTATCTGCATTTGCACCTCATTGTATTTGTCTGGGGCTTTACGGCGGTTTTGGGTGAGTTAATTTCGATTGAAGCATTACCGTTAGTATGGTATAGAATGTTACTTGCCTCGGGGTTTATTTTAATTTTTATTTATTTTAGTAAAATTAGATTAAAAGTATCCAAAAAATTATTACTTATTTTAATAGCAGCTGGTTGCGTGATTGCAATGCATTGGGTGACATTTTTTGCTGCAATCAAAGTTTCTAATGTTTCAATTACGTTAGCATTATTATCAACAGGTGCTTTTTTTACCTCATTACTAGAACCTATTTTTTATAAGAGAAAAATAATTTGGTATGAGTTACTGTTTGGTTTGTTAGTAATAATAGGTCTTTATATCATTTTTAATGTCGAAGGAGATTATTTTTTGGGAATAGTATATGCACTATCCTCGGCATTTTTATCAGCAGTTTTTTCATTAATTAATGGTAAAATTGCGCAAAAATATGATCCATCGGTTATATCTTTCTATGAATTATTGAGTGGAGTAGGGATTATTACAGTATATTTATTAGGGTTAACTATATACAGTAAAGGGGACGCTGGATTTACGTTACAATTTTTTACATTATCGTATTCAGATTGGATGTATATGCTTTTATTATCTTCGATATGTACGGCATATGCATTTATAGGTTCGGTAAAAGTGATGCAATATTTGAGCCCCTATACAGTCATGTTAACTATAAATATGGAGCCTGTTTATGGTATTTTTTTGGCCTACTTAGTTTTTGGAGACGCAGAGCAGATGAGTCCCTCATTTTACTATGGTGCGATTATAATTATAAGCACAGTAATTCTAAATGGAATTTTTAAAAATTTCAAAAAAAATAAAAAGACAAAGGTCATCATATAACTTTCCCAAGTAAAGTTTTATATTTGTCCGCTAACCTAAGTAAATAAAAAATATATTCTTATTATGGAATATTTAGATTTTGAACTTCCTATTAAAGAGCTGGAAGAACAGTTTAACAAAGCTTGTGCAATAGGCCAGGAGAGTGACGTTGATGTTACTACTACCTGTAAACAGATCGAAAAAAAATTGAACGAGACTAAAAAAGATATATATAAAAATCTTACAGCTTGGCAGCGTGTTCAACTTTCGAGACATCCTTCAAGACCTTATACACTTGATTATATAAAAGCAATTTGTGGAGATACGTTTGTAGAATTACATGGAGATCGCAATGTAAAGGATGATAAAGCTATGATCGGTGGCTTGGGTAAGGTCGGTGAGCAAACCTTTATGTTTGTTGGTCAGCAAAAAGGATACAATACCAAGACTAGACAGTATCGTAATTTTGGGATGGCAAATCCTGAAGGATATCGCAAAGCGCTTCGCCTGATGAAAAGTGCAGAAAAATTTAATATACCTGTGGTATGTTTTGTTGATACGCCAGGAGCCTATCCAGGCTTAGAGGCCGAAGAACGTGGTCAAGGAGAAGCTATTGCACGTAATATTTTGGAAATGACACGTCTCAAAGTTCCAATTTCTGTAATTATAATTGGAGAAGGAGCTAGTGGAGGTGCATTAGGTATTGGTGTTGGAGATAAGGTGATGATGTTAGAAAATACTTGGTACTCTGTGATCTCGCCAGAGTCGTGTTCTTCAATTCTTTGGCGTAGCTGGGAGTATAAAGAACAAGCGGCAGATGCTCTCAAATTGACGGCTATTGACATGAAAAAACAAAAGTTAATCGACGAGATTATTAAAGAACCTCTAGGAGGAGCACATAGTAATCGTGAAAAGATGTTTGAAACGGTTCAAGAAAAAATATATAGCTCTTATTTAGAATTCAAAAACTTATCACCAGAAGAATTAGTGAAAAAGCGTATGGATAAATATGCAAACATGGGAGTCTTCAAAGGATAAGTCCTAAAAAATCACTTACTAACTAAATCTGAAGTTTGTAACTTCAGATTTTTTTATGCTTATTAACAATAAAAACAAGTTATTAACAGTTCGATTGTTTATGAACAGTTAACAATCACAATGCTGTATTTGACTTGTCTCTTTACAATTTGTTTACATTCGTAGCTATGGAAAAAGTACAACAAGCCCAACAAAAAAATTACGGAAGGGGAAACGTAATTTCGCTTGAAAAGGGGAAAATACCACCACAAGCAATTGATTTAGAGGAGGTTGTCTTGGGAGCAATGATGATCGATAAGAAGGGGGTAGACGAAATTATTGATATACTCAATCCCGATGTTTTTTATCGCGAGGCACATCAATATATTTTTGAAGCGATATTTAAACTCTTTGAAAACTCTGAACCCATTGACTTATTAACGGTTTCTAGTCAATTAAAAAAAGACGGAAAATTAGATTTAGCTGGCGGAGATTATTATTTGGTTCAATTGACCCAAAAAGTATCCTCATCTGCCCATATTGAATTTCATGCAAGAATAATTTTACAAAAATACATACAACGTAGTCTCATTAAAATTTCTAATGAAATAATCGAGGAGTCGTATGATGAGTCTACCGATGTTTTTGATCTTCTGGACATGGCAGAGTCTAGATTATATGAAGTTACACAGGGAAATATAAAACGCTCTACAGAAACTGCTCAAAACTTGGTAATTCAGGCTAAGAAAAAAATTCAAGAAATCTCAAATAAAGAGGGGCTTAGCGGAGTACCATCTGGCTTTGATAAGCTAGATCGTTTAACCTCTGGTTGGCAACCTAGTGATTTAATCATTGTAGCTGCAAGACCTGGTATGGGTAAAACGGCTTTAACACTTTCTATGGCGCGTAATGTAGCCGTGGGACAAGGTATTCCTGTTGCATTCTTTTCTTTAGAGATGTCGTCTGTACAATTAATTACTCGACTAATTTCTTCAGAAACAGGTCTTTCTTCAGAAAAATTGAGAACTGGGAAACTAGAAAAGCACGAATGGGAGCAGCTCAATGTAAAAGTAAAGGACTTGGAAAAAGCTCCTTTGTTTATAGATGACACACCTTCACTTTCAATATTTGATTTGCGAGCAAAAGCAAGAAGATTAAGTTCGCAACATGGTATACGAATGATTGTAATAGATTATTTGCAATTAATGACTGCTGGTGGCACTGGGAAAAATGGAAACCGTGAGCAAGAAATCTCTACTATTTCACGTAACTTAAAGGCACTCGCAAAAGAATTAAATGTACCAGTAATCGCGTTATCGCAGTTATCTCGTGCAGTAGAAACTCGTGGGGGTAGCAAAAGACCACTACTTAGTGACCTTAGAGAATCTGGTGCTATTGAGCAAGATGCAGATATTGTATCCTTTATTTATCGTCCAGAGTATTATAAGATTGACGAATGGGATGATGAGGAGCGTTCTCCAACTCAAGGACAAGGCGAATTTATTGTAGCAAAGCACCGTAATGGTGGACTTGAAAACATTAGGTTAAAATTTATAGGTCATTTAGGTAAATTTGATAACTTAGATGACTTTGGTACTCCTTTTGAATTTCATTCAAAAATGAATGATGGCAAAGAAGAAGATCCTTTTAGTACAGGTCATTTACCGAGTGCAGAGGAAGCTTTTGGGAGTAGTTTAAATGAATCTAATGATGATGATATTCCGTTTTAAAATAAAAAATCATGTAAGCAAGCCTATATTTTCTCTTTTAAGTGAAAGAAGATATAGGCTTTTGCTTTTTATGGCAATTGTATGTTTTCAAGTTACAAATGCTTCGTATATTCTTTTACCCATGGATGCTGATGATCAGCAAAACCATTTAAAGGCATATGGAGTAACCTATTGGTCATTGAGTAAGGATTTAAAAGTGAAGTGGTTGCTAAATTACAGAGGAGGTTCTTTTTTATTACCTAATACCGAGCTTATAAGAAAGGAGTGTGTTATACGTGGCGTATCTTATGAAGTAATAAGTGAAGCCCAAACTGAATCCATCTTAGCTGAGATTAGTAGTCCGTCGCAAAATATGGAAGCCGTCATTTTAGAAAAAGCACCCAAAATCGCAGTTTATTCTCCAAAAGGTAATCAACCATGGGACGACGCCGTAACGATGGTTTTGACTTATGCAGAAATTCCTTATGAAACTATTTACGATAAAGAAGTGTTAGAAGATAATCTGATTTTATACGATTGGTTACATTTACATCATGAAGATTTTACGGGTCAATATGGGAAGTTTTATGCGACCTATAGAGCTACACCTTGGTATATCAACGAGAAAAAACAGGCAGAAGCTCTTGCCAAATCATTAGGGTACAGTAAAGTTTCTGAAGAAAAACTAGCCGTCGCTCTAAAAATTAGAGATTATATTGTAGGAGGAGGTTTTATGTTTGCTATGTGCAGTGCTACAGATAGTTTTGAGATAGCTTTGTCTGCAGAAAATGTAGATATCTGTGAGCCGATGTTTGATGGTGATCCCAGTGATCCAGGATATCAATCAAAAATAGATTATTCAAAAACTTTTGCCTTTACTAATTTTACTCTTGAAAGAAGCCCAAATGTTTACGAGTTTTCAACAATCGATATGACTCGAAAACGACAAATATCCAAAACTACAGATTATTTTACGTTAATGGACTTTTCTGCCAAATGGGATCCAATTCCTACCATGTTATGCCAAAATCATACTGCGTTGGTAAAGGGTTTTATGGGACAAACAACAGCCTATGATCCTCAAGAAATTAAATCAAATGTTTTGATCTTGGGCGAAAACAAAGCAAATGGAGAAGCCAGGTATATTCATGGTATAAAAGGGAAAGGTTTTTTTACTTTTTATGGAGGACATGATCCAGAAGATTATCAGCACAGAGTAGGGGATCCTAAGACTGAACTTGAATTGCATCCTAATTCTCCTGGTTATCGGTTAATTCTCAACAATGTACTATTTCCTGCCGCTAAGAAAAAGAAACAAAAAACATAATAAGACAGGTTTTTAAAAATGCAGGTATTTTTTTATTCGTAAAAATTATGGATTGATTTACGAAATCCACAATTTCTGACCATGTTTTTGCCACTATCCATTCATTCGTTCAATGAATGAGTACAAACACATATAATTAGTGAAAATTAGTAAAACACTAAAATTTTATTTTTTTAATTTTAGAGTCTACGTTTATACTATTAATTATTTACTTTGAAAGCTTGTTTTTATAATGATCAAACTCAAAACTACTAACAGAATTTTAATGGGTCCAGGACCTTCTGATGTTCATCCTAAAGTGCTACAAGCTATGGCTACGCCTTTGATAGGTCATCTTGATCCAGAGTTTGTTGTATTGATGGACGAGGTAAAACAAATGGTTCAGCAAACTTTTATGACCCAAAATGAATTGTCATTTGTAGTTTCAGCTCCTGGTACTGCAGGTATGGAAACATGTCTTGTCAATCTACTTGAACCCGGTGATGAAGCAATTATTTGTGTGAATGGTGTTTTTGGAGAAAGGATGGTAGCGATTACAGAGCGCTGTGGTGCCATTGTGCATACTATAGAGTCACCGTGGGGATCTATTATTACCGAGGAACAGGTAGCAACTATTTTAAAAGTATGTAAGAAACCAAAAGTACTAGCTATAGTCCACGCAGAAACTTCAACAGGAGTTTTACAACCCCTAGAGAGAATAAGTGAGCTAGTTCATGATGCAGGGGCATTATTAGTAGTTGATGCGGTGACTTCTTATTGTGGAATGCCGTTAAAAGTTGACGAATGGAAAATCGACGCTGTCTACACAGGAACACAGAAATGTTTGAGTGCGCCTCCTGGTCTTTCACCAATTAGTTTATCCAAAGCAGCGGTAAAGGTGATAGAGGCAAGAAAAACACCTGTTCAAAGCTGGTTTATGGATCTTAATTTGGTCAAGAATTATTGGAGTGGCTCAAAACGAGCGTACCACCATACAGCTCCAGTTTCTTCAATTTTTGCATTGCATCAAGCACTATGTATCGTTCTTGAAGAAGGATTAGAAAATCGATATCTAAGACACCAGAAGGTACACGCGTATTTAGTGGAAAAGTTAGAAGCTTTAGGATTTAAATTTTTGGTGGATCACAAATATAGATTACCAAACTTAAATGCGGTTTATTTACCTAAAGGAAATGATGAAGCACTGCTTCGAACAAAACTTCTGAAAAATTACAATATTGAAGTAGGTGGTGGGCTAGGTAATTTTGCGGGAAAAATTTGGAGAATTGGCATCATGGGAGAGAGTTGTACCATACAGCATGTAGATAAGCTGATAAATGCGCTGAAGGATATAAAAGAATTTAGACATGATGGTTGATACTAACAATTATAAAAAAGTGCTCTTAATCAAAAGAGCACTTTTTTATAATAGAAAATTTTAGTTCTTATTGACCATATTTATTGCTATAGCGTTTATATAATGTTGTTTGATGAGTTTCTAAACTAACATCTCTACCTTGAATAAAAACTTTTTCTAATTGATTGGTGCGCATATCTAGTGCATCTCCCTTACTTATAAATAACGTAGCATCTTTTCCCACAGCGATGGTTCCTACTAGATCATCAATACCTAATATAACCGCATTGTTGTAAGTAATAAGCTGGAGCGCTTTTTCTTTATCTAATCCATGTGCTGCTACAGTACCTGCTTGAAATGGTAAATTTCGAGCATTGGCTCGTTCCATTTGCCCACTATTCTGTAAACCAACCAAAATACCCATATCTACCAAAAGTTTAGCGTTTTTGTATGGTAAATCGTAATCATCATCTTCTTTATTTGGAAGTGAATGTGTTCGTGCAAGTAATACAGGTATGTTATTATCTTTTAGTGTCTTACCTACCTTATAAGCTTCATCACCTCCAACAATTACCAATGATGTAATTTTATTTTTTTTAGCAAAAGCAATAGCCTCTAGAATCCCTTTTTCGTAATTAACATGAATAAAAACCTTCTGTTTATTTTCAAAAACTTCTTGCATGGCCTCATATGGTAACTGTTCTGAAGAAGTTTTAGTTTTTTCTAAAGCCTTAGCTTGATTAAAAAACATCTGGAGTTCTGCCACTTGTTCAGGATATTTTTTATTAGGTGTATATCCTGGATCTTCTCCCAGCCACCAACGACCTCTTGTGTATAAGTCAGGCCAATTGATATGCATAGCGTCATCGCTTTTAAGTACCGCATCTTCCCAGTTCCAAGCGTCAAGTTGTACGATAGACGAAGTACCTGATATACGACCCCCTCTTGGTGTAACTTGAGCTACAAGTACACCATTAGGTCGCATGCTTTCTACTATTTTACTCTCTGCATTATAAGCAATTAAACTGCGAATATGAGGATTGTATTCTCCAATTTCACTAATATCATCGGTTGCTCTCACGGCTCCAATCTCTACCAGTCCTAAGGTTGTATTAGGGGCGATAAAGCCAGGGTAAATATGTTTACTAGAAGCGTCGATCACAGATCCAATAACGTTATCTTGTACATTGGATCCAGCATATGTGATTTTTCCATTTTCAAAAACAACTAAGCTATTTTCAATAATTTCCCCATTTCCTATATGTAAGGTAGCTCCTTGAATAGAGATGGGTTTAAGTTGTTTCTTTGCTGGCGTCTGTTGCGCATGTGCTCCAAAACTTAGGAAGATACATGCAATATATAATGTAATTACTTTCATCTTTTGTATGTAAGGTTTATAATAACTGTATATGACTTAAATATAACTACAATGTTTGCAAAGCCTCAAATCTAGTTTATACAGTTTTACTGTGTGATTAAATCTATTCTCTAATTACTTAATTGTTTCTAGAGTTTCACATTCTAAACGTTGTTTTTCTTTTTTCTTTGCTGTTTGGGTTTTGAAGCCTTTATTTTTGGCTTCGAGCATAAGAGCTGCAAGTTTATTTTTTTCTGCAGCAATTTGAATTCTTTGTTCTTTATCTTTTTGGAGATCAAAATAAATAGCACCTTCAATAATAGTTTTTTCTGCTTTAGTATAGATAGATAACGGATGATCTGTCCATAACACGAGATCTGCATCTTTACCTACTTTGATACTCCCAACTCGATCATCAATATGTAAAAGTTTGGCAGGATTCAAGGTTACGAATTTCCAAGCATCTTCTTCGCTAATGCCGCCATACTTCACAGATTTTGCAGCTTCTTGATTTAACCTTCTAGACATTTCTGCATCATCACTATTGATAGCAACTGTAACACCTTGATTATGCATAATCGCAGCATTGTAAGGGATTGCATCATTTACTTCGTATTTGTAAGCCCACCAGTCAGAGAATGTTGATCCACCCACGCCGTGTGCTGCCATTTTATCGGCGACCTTATAGCCTTCTAAAATATGTGTAAAGGTGTTTATTCTAAAATTAAACTTCTCTGCTACCTTCATAAGCATATTGATTTCACTTTGTACATATGAATGACAGCTAATAAAACGTTCACCGTTCAATATTTCTGCCAATGTTTCCATTTCAATATCTTTGCGATAAGGTAGTCCTGATTTTTTCTTTGAGTCATATTGCTGAGCTCTTGAAAAATAATCCATATACACCTGTTCAACACCCATTCTCGATTGTGGAAAACGACTACGGCTTCCCCAATTACTTTGCTTGACATTTTCTCCTAATGCAAATTTTATGAATTTTGGTGAGGCATCATAAATCATATTTTTTGCCGTTTCCCCCCATTTTAATTTGATAATAGCAGAACGTCCACCTATAGGGTTAGCAGAACCATGTAAAATTTGAATTGACGTAACACCGCCAGCCAAATTACGATAGATATCAATGTCATCGGGCTGTACAACATCTTCGATAGTAACTTCAGCAGATGAGTTATGTCCAGCTTCATTAATAGCAGCAGCAGCAATATGACTATGTTCATCAATAATACCCGTTGTTAAATGTTTATTTGTGCCATCGATGATCAGAGCATTGGAAGCTTTTATATTTTTTCCTATTGAAGCAATTTTTCCATCTTTTATTAATACATCGGTATTTTCAAGAATAGCATCGGCTTCGTTTGTCCAAACCGTTGCGTTTGTAATGAGTAAAGTTTGCTGTTTTGGTAAGGTTGTATTCCCAAAAGCTATATTAGGATAGGATACAGGAGCTATATAAGGGATGTTTTTTGACTTTGTATCATCTTCTTTTTTAGGATCCGATACTCCGTCATTTTTAATTAATTTGAATGTGGTTATACTACCATCAGACAATATAGCTTTTTTATTTTCAAAAATTCCTTGTTCGTTAATTCTAGTCGTAAGTGTTATAAAACTGGGTTTGGTCTTATTATCTTCAGCCAGAACAAGTGTTAGCCACTTATCTTTATAGGTTGTACTATTTTTGATATTCAATGTGTCGAGTTTAATTTCAGCCTTTGGCTTAGCTGGTTTGCCCGTTAGATGAACCGAATATTGTTTTGAGTTTATTGTTAAAGTATAGTGACCAGTTAGATCTTGTACATCCATAGGATTCACACTATATTTTTTACCCAATACCCAATTTTCGTAAATTATAGTTTCCTTTGAGAAAAGCTCACCGTTAGTTATCAAAAAATTGGCATATGCATCCTTTTTCAAAACTCCTAAAAGATTTTCTTTTCCTATAATTTTTGCAGGTACAGTAGTCAAAGCAGCGAGAGCATCATTTGGATGTAAGCCGTTTTCGATAGCTTTTAAAATATGATCTTTGAAGGAGTCGATCTTCTTCAATTTGTGAGTTGTTATCGAAAATGGAATATTGTTTTTGGCTAGGACACTTGGATTTGTTGGTGCTTGGTTCCAATAACGCATAGCTCCCAAACTTAGTAAAGAAGATAAATAAGGGTCAGAAGTATCGTAAGCATCTGGAAAATTAATAGGTATGATATAGGTTGCATTAGTATTTTTTACTTCGTTGATTCTTTCATATTCATCACCGCCACCCAATAAAGTATATTGAATGCCAAACTGATCTCCGACTTTATCGGCTCGTATGCTATTAATTCTACTTCCAGCATCAAATATTTGTGGTAAGTTTTTGTTTGCCTGTAAGGCTTCTAGCGAAAGATCGGTTGAGGTGGTGTTTCCTTTGACATACCAATCTGCGTCCAAGTACATTTGACGTAATAGAGCCATGGCGCCCATTAAAGAAGTAGGATACGCTTGATTACTGGCTTTACTTTTTTCAAAAGAAAAGAATTGAGCAGAGGATTGATCTAAAAGGCGTGTATTATTATTTGCTGTATTGGATAAGGCAATAAGCATACCTGTGCCTCTAGCAATGCCATCTGCAAAATGCGTTTGCACCACCCCAAATCCCTGATCGAGATAAGTTTTTGCATTTTTATCATCATATTTGAAAGAGGTTAATACATTGGTTTCTGGTCGAATATGATCATTCCAATAATATCCTTCGCGAGATGGACCATACTGCGGATCATTATTACGTCTTCCGTTGCTTTTGGATGTGGGAAGAGTAACACCAAAACTCGTATAGGGATCTATGAAAGATGGATATACATGTTTCCCTTCTAGATTTATTGTATGACTGTTTTTTGGAGGTGTTAAGTTTTTACCTACACCAATTATTTTATTATTTTGAATCATTATCATCCCATCTGTAATGATTTTTTTGGCATCCACATGGATTGTAGCATTGGTAAATACTGTAATGGTTTTGTTTTTAGTTTTTACGCCATCATTGACAGGAAAGTAATCTTGACTATAACCAAAAAAAAGCCAGAGCAAAAGGATGAAGGTTGTTGTAAATTTTTTCATGTAATTTTATTAAAGGAATATAAAACCTAAAGATAAAAGTTGAGTAGAGAAGACTAGTTGTATTAAGAAATTTTTAACAATACTATACTTTATTTTTATACCTACTATTTTGTGAACTTTGATGACTTAGATAATTTACAAGTAAAGCTACCATATAATTATAAGAATCCATGCCGCTGGGCTGGTTATTAATTTTTAGATAACGGTCGTAGGTGCCTTTAAAATATGGTTCTATTGGATTTTGATAAGATTTCCAGAAATCATTTATTTGACGATAATTTTCTCTAATTCCAGGTCGTAACTTTTCAGCAAGGCAAATAGCAATTTGCTCATCCCGTTTATATACATCATTTAAACAAAATTTTAGAGCAAAAGTAATTCCGCTATATCTAAAATAAAGATCCTCATCATATAATGTGATTATTGCAGCAATAAAATTAGCTTCATTTTCTTTAGCATATCCTGCTTGGTGAGCTTGTTCATGACAACTCGTTGTAGGTGCCCTGTAGTTCAAAATATGGCTGTTTACTTGTGCCTCGTTCGTAATAGGATTGAGATATCCACTAAATCCCATATAAGTTAAAGGTAAACTAAGCAATGATTTTTTAATGCTTTGAGGATAAAGTTTTAGGGTAGGAAAGCTAAGACTGGCTCGAGCGTAACTTTTCTTTGTAATCTCAAAAATTTCATCCTTTGTATATGGCGAGTGAATAGGTACAGAATCATTTTGTTCAAGTAGTTGATGAATATGGTTTGCTTTTTCAATTAGACTTTCGGTAACAGATATCAATTGTTCTTGGGTGTATTGATCCTCAAGGCTCAAAGTTTTATGCAAGGGCATTCTGTAATAGTTAATACCCCATAGTAGGTGAAAAGAAGCATAAATAACAGAGCAAGTAGCACCCGCATCCCAAGCGATCATTTGCCAATTTACTTTTCTTTTCACACCAATTTTAAATATATACAGAAGTAGTAATCCGATTAAAATGATATATGAAATATCACCGAAAGAAAAGGGAAGCCAACCAAAGGTAAAGCGTAGTGCTCTAGAAATGTATATATATACTCCATTACTATAAAATTTTTCGACCAATGCAGGAAAAAAAGAGAGCATTTGAATACCCAAATATTGCACAGGCAGTAAGAAAGTAAGGAGCTTTTTTGTTTTCGAATGCATATAGCAAAGATAGGAGGTAAAATCAAAAATTCCTTACATTGCACGCTAGGATTATTTTTTTTAAAATCATTATACAATTTTATATGAATTCAGCAATACGCGATTTAGAACCTAAAGCAGTGTGGAACAAATTTGCAGATTTAAACGAGGTTCCAAGACCTTCAAAAAAAGAAGAACGTGTAATAGCGTTTATGAAACATTTTGGAAAGTCTCTAGGGTTACAAACTGAAGTTGATGCAACAGGTAATGTGCTTATTCGTAAGAACGCAACTCCTGGATATGAGAATAGAAAAACTGTGGTGATGCAATCCCATTTGGATATGGTGCATCAAAAAAATGCAGAAACACAATTTGATTTTAATACACAGGGTATTGATATGATAATCGAAGGGGATTGGGTTAAGGCAAAGGGTACGACTCTTGGTGCAGATAATGGACTTGGGGTAGCCACTATTATGGCTATATTGGAGTCTAATACTATTGTACATCCTGCTATTGAAGCCTTGTTTACTATTGATGAGGAAACAGGTATGACAGGAGCCAAAGGACTTAAAGGCGGATGGCTTACGGGAGATATTCTATTAAATCTTGATACTGAAGAGGATGATGAAATTGGTGTAGGCTGCGCAGGCGGCGTAGATGTTACTGCTAGTCGTTCTTATACCGAAGAAACTATTACGCCTAATACTGTGGCTTATTCATTGACCATTAACGGTCTCAATGGAGGACATTCTGGGATGGATATAAATAAAGGATTAGGAAACGCTAATCAAATAATGAATCGTTTATTATATGAAGGTTCTAAAGTAACAGCACTCCAAATAGAGTCAATCAAAGGTGGTAGCTTACGCAATGCCATCCCAAGAGAGAGTTTTGTTACTATTGTAATTGATAAAAAGGATCAGAAATCTTTTGAAAATAAAGTTAATGACACATTTTTATGGATTAAAGAAGAATTGAAGCTAGTTGAAGAAAATTTAGCGTTTCATATAAATAAGATTGAAGTTCCAAAAGTTGCTATGTCGCCCGAGTTAAGTACTAAACTAATACAATCCCTGTATGCAGCACATAACGGAGTGTATACTATGAGCGCGGCGATTCCCGATTTGGTTGAGACTTCGAATAATATAGCCAAAGTAGAAGTAGGCAAAGGTACTATTACAATAAAATGTCTTACGCGAAGTAGTGTTGAGTCATCCAAACAGGATTTAGTAAATAAATTGACATCAACCTTTGAGTTAATGGGATGTATAGTTACAACAGGTGGAGATTATCCTGGCTGGGCTCCAGACATGAATTCTTCAATTTTAAAAGTAATGGATGCTTTGTATACTGAATTACATGGTGCAAAAGCAAATGTTGCAGCTTGTCACGCAGGCTTAGAATGCGGAATCTTAGGACAAAATTATCCTACTATGGAAATGATTTCTTTTGGTCCAACCATCAAAGGAGCTCATTCACCAGATGAACGTGCCAGTATTTCTTCGGTTCAGAAATACTGGAATTTTACTTTGGAAATATTAAAGCGAATTCCTGCTAAATAGTTTAAATAAAAAATCCCGCTAGTAGTTAAAATTAGCGGGATTTTTGATGAGATTATTTTATTGTTTTTTATCGTCTTGTATATCGATAATTTCTAATTCAAAGATTAAATCCGTATTTGGTGGGATAGGACCTGCGCCACGTTCACCATAAGCTAAATGTGCGGGTAAAAATAAAACTGCTTTATCACCTACTTTCATTTGTTGTATTCCTTCCTTAAAACCTGCGATCATTTGCGCATCTGGAGAATAAGGTACTGGCATAGGAGCATATCCTCTAGGATCTGCTGCTCTACGCTCGTTAAAAACGCCCAATTCTTTTGCTTTCTCAGCAATGTTGGTGTCAAATGCTGTTCCATCAGCAAAATACCCTTCATAATTTACTAAAACAGTACTTCCCATTTTAGGTTGCTCACCATCACCTTTATTAATAAATACCATCTCCAGACCACTTTCAAGCTTTTCAGCTTTAGCCTTCAATTCTGTAAAACGGGCTGCAACCTTTTCACTTTTTTCTTTTTGAACTCGTTCTTTTTCTGCAGTCTCTTCTTCAATTTTTTTTAATCTATCAGAAAAAATTGCTTCACTATCAAATGATTTGGCATCCTTACCTTTTCTTATAATATTAACTTCGAGCATTTTAACCTCAGTTTCTGGTTTATCTGCAACTTTAGTTTTGACGGTACCAATACTATCCACTACATCTTGACCTTGAACGATCTCACCAAATACTGTATGTTTTCCATCTAACCAAGGTGTTGCCTTGAGTGTGATAAAAAATTGGCTACCATTTGTATTTGGCCCTGAATTTGCCATCGATAAAATTCCTTTTTTATCATGAACAAGACTATCTACAATTTCGTCTGGAAATTTATAACCTGGATCTCCAGCACCAGTTCCTAATGGATCACCAGTTTGAATCATGAAATCTTTGATAACACGGTGAAATAGTATACCATTATAAAATTTCTTTCCTTGATAAGCGCTGTCGACTTTTGTATTATTACCCTCGGCTAACGAAACAAAGTTAGCAACAGTCATCGGTGTTTCTTTATAAAATAATTCGGCAATAGCAGTACCCTTATTGGTTACAATCTCTGCGTATAGACCATCCTTTAAATCAGGATATTTTTCTTCACAGCTACTTAAAATAAGTGTTAGTACGGCTAGGAATAAAAGATTGAGTTTTTTCATTTTTAAAGTAAATATTAGTTTTTAAGTGTTGATTCTTGATTAATTGTATGTAATGTAACTTTCGCTTTAAGCGGGATATTGGTTCCTATTTTATTGTCATCACCATAGTATCCGTATGCCTGATACGAAGGAAACAGAAAAGTTATTACTTCGCCGGGTTTCATAAGTTTAAGTCCTTCTCTTAGTCCCAAAAATAATTCTTCTTTATCAATAATATAGGCAATGGTATCTAATTCTTTTTTAGAGTAAATTAGATTGTCATTAAGATCATTAAGTTGATAGCTAAAGGTTACTGTATCACCAAATTTTGGACTTTGAATTGTTGTTACTGTGTCCTTGGTGTGGTAGTAATACCAGAAACCTCCATCAGATGCTTTGTACGTATTAAGTGTATCTTTTTGTATAATTTTGAGAATACGAGATTCTTCTTTGGCCGATAGTTTTTTATTTCGGGTAATAGATTCATCCAAGAAAGATCCTGACTTTGTATTCACTGGTTTTCTGGCTTCGGGTGTTTTACAACTCACAAGCAGTATAGTTAAACCAAAAATCAGAAATATTGTTCTCATGAGTTTAAAGCATTTTTATAGTCAGGTAATATACTAATTAATTTAGCAACTGTTTCTTTGATGGAAAGATTACTTTTTCCCCCTGCTGCGTTGTGATGACCTCCGCCTTCAAAATGTAAACGCGAAAATTCGTTTACTGAAAACTCTCCTTTTGATCTAAGAGATATTTTGATGATTCCTTCACTTTTATTTTCAATAAATATCAAAGCAAAAACAATATTATTTAAGGACAAACCTAGATTTACAAATCCTTCTGTATCACCTTTGCGAAAATCATGTTGGTCTAATTCTTCTTGAGAGATGGTGATGTAAGCTGTACGATACTCGGGTAAAACCTTCAAATTTTGTAAAGCAATACCTTGTAATTGTAGTCGTGAGTATGTATTGGTATCATATATTTTTTCGTGGATAGCAGTGTTGTCTGCTCCAAAATCAATTAAGGTTGCAAGCACCCGGTGGGTAGTACTGGTCGTTGATCGAAATCTAAATGATCCTGTATCGGTCATGATGCCAACGTAGATACAAGTTGCAATATCTGGTGTGATTTTAGTTAAATCGCCCATTTTTTCTATGAAATGATACACCATTTGACAAGTCGAACTCATCGACACATCACTGTAGGTAAAAAACGCATAATCATCGGGTTGTTGATGGTGATCAATCATTACAAAGGTACCATTGGCATCACGTAGTGGATTTTCTAAAGCTCCGCAACGCCCTAAATGATTAAAGTCTAAAGTAAAAATCAGATCTGCTGCGGCAATTAACTCATCACCTTTTTGCTTGTCGCTTTCGTAGTTAATAATCTCTTCTTGACCAGGTATCCATTTTAAAAACTCTGGATAATCATTAGGAGAAATGATAGCTACTTCTTGATTTAAAGCGGTTAGATAATGTTTAAGAGCTAAAGTAGAACCGATTGCATCGCCATCAGGATTCTTGTGCGGAATGATAACAATTTTTTTTGACTCTTCTAAGAGCACTTTTAAAGCTTCTATCTCTGGTGTTTTCATAGATCAGCGAATATACAATAAATGTTATTAAATTTTAAAGGTGATGTAAAACGGGAGATACATTTAGGTTCGTATCGGATTATTACAATTTACTGTTGGTTCTTAATTTTGAAAAGGGTTCATTGTTTCTAAGAAATTATATTGGATTTGAAGGTTTTATCTATACTTTTGCAAAAAAAATGGATATGCTAGTGATGTCCAAATTAATTTAATAACCTCTTTTGAGAGGAAAAAACAATCAATATTATAAAAATGGCAACAAACAGAACATTTACAATGCTTAAGCCGGATGCGGTAAGAAAAGGATATATCGGAGCAATCCTTGAGCAAATTGCAGCTTCAGGTTTTAGAATTGTAGCGATGAAATTAACTCAACTAACCACAGATGATGCAAAAGCGTTTTATGCTGTGCATAGTGAACGACCTTTTTATGGAGAGTTAGTAGAGTATATGACTAGTGGTCCTATTGTGGCTGCAATTCTTGAAAAAGAAAATGCGGTTGAGGATTTTAGAACTCTAATAGGTGCTACTAATCCAGAAGATGCAGCAGAGGGAACAATTCGCAAAAAGTTTGCAACTTCAATAAGTGAAAACGCTGTTCACGGTAGTGATAGTGATGAGAATGCAGCGATCGAAGGCGCATTTCATTTTTCTGGGAGAGAGCAATTCTAGTAAAGAATCATGTAAATTAAAAATTCCATTTTGAATACTCAAAATGGAATTTTTAATTTACCATAATATTCTAAAACTTAAGTTTGGTGTTAATCGTATACCATACATATCTGAGTAACTAAATTTGTTATCAAGAGTATTTGCAGACCTAAATTCTTTATTAATTAAATTTTTTCTGTCGTATAGATTGCGAATTGATACAGCAAACCTATAATTTAATTTGGATGATTCCTTAAGTTTAAAATTGTAGATTACAGAAAGGTCCATGCGATGGTATATGGGTAAAGTAGAACTGTTAAGTTCTCCATATTGTAATGTTACTTGTCCCTGTTCATTTATTATTTCTCTAACTTGGGTATACGCTTTGCCAGAATGCCACGTCCAACCTAACGAAAAACGTAAATGGTCTAGATCATAAAAGCTAGTCCAACGAAGTGAGTGTCTAATATTCCAATTACCTGGGAAATAGTTATTATTATTTACATCAGTGAAAAAGTTTTGAGTATTGATATACGAATAGCTTAACCAAGAATTGAATCGTTTAATTTTTTTCTTAATAAAAATATCCACTCCATAGATTTCACTTTTTCCATCATGGTATTGATTGTCAATTGGATTTATAAATCCAGCGGTTAAGGTCGTTAACCCTTTAATCTGTTTGTGATAAAAATCAGTATTAAAATTCCATCCTTTTTTTTTAAAACTTCCACCGATTGAATATTGTGTACTTGTGGAGATCGGAAAATTAGTAGTGTCTGCAAGTTTCCAGATTTCATTTTCTAAGGTTAGATCACTAATAACGGATTCCCGAATATTACTATCACTTTGTGAGCGAAACTCGGTTGTTGCATTAATTTCGATAGACGAGGTTATCTGTTTTTGAATTACAATTCTAGGCTCTATATAGGTTTTGTCTAATCCAGAATAATGATTTAGACGGATGCCAGTAGATACAAACCAATTTTGGGCGTCATCAAATTGATAGCCAAGATGTGCAGCATGAATATCCAGCGTACGATCATCTTGATCTAAAATCAGAAAGTAATCTGGAGTAGTAGTAGCAAATCCATGTTTAAAATATTTTTTAATATATTGATAACCGGTAGATATGTTACTTTTAGTACCTGATAAATATTTTAAAATCACATTAGTTCCTAACTCGCGAATATTATTCTCTTTGGTTCGAATTTCTATATTTTTTGTAATAGAATCGGCTGCAAAAGTATAGTTCAATCCATATTTGGTATAGTAAAAAGAAGTTTTTTGATTAAAATTAGGATGATAGGAATGATGCCATTTTATATTATATCCTTCATTTTCGGTAATTAGCTTATCACTATATTTTAAAGTTCTACTGTCTTGATCAAAGCGTAATTTATTTTTACTATATAAGGTGTTTATTTGTAGTGTGTCGCGTTTGGTTGCATTGTAATTTACGGTGGTGTTGTAATCTAGAAAGTAGAAAGTATTATCTCCTGAGACAGATTGATCTCTATTCTGTATTTTGGTGTTTTGATATGCTCTATCTGCCAGTTTTTTATAGGTGAATGTTTCTAGGAGGTCGGTAAATGAGCGTCTACCTGTAAGTTTAACAGATAATTTATCTTTGATTAGTGGGATGTCAATGATTGCATCAGAATTGATCATATTCATACCTATACTTCCCTTAAATTTATTTGTTATTTTAGAGCTACTTCTAATATCCACAACACTAGCTAAGCGATCCCCATAATTTTCTGGTATCCCGCTTTTATAAAATAAAACATCATCAACAGCATATGGGTTAAATGCCGATAACATACCGTACAAATGTGCATGATGATAAGTTTTAATACCATTCCATAAGACTAAATTTTGATGAGGTGTACTACCTCGCACATGTAGACCTGAAGCAGTCTCATAGGGACTATTGACTCCTGGAGCCAATTGGATACTGTATAAAATATCGGGTTCGGTCAAGCCAGGTAATGCTTGAAGATCACTAATTTTAATTTGAATAGTTTTGTGATTTAAAGAAATACCTTTGGCTAAAAAATCTTTTATGAATACTTGGTCTAAAGAGAATTCTATAGTTGAAATCTCTATTAGCGCACATGAATTGCTAAAAATTTCTGAAGCTGAGATTCTTTTTTTAACATAACCTGGTAGGTCTATTTCTAAAATCGAGTTATATAATAATTGCTCTGCAACAAAATTTCCATTAGTATCTGTGGTTACGATTTTGTTTTCTGGGATGATGCGAATAGATACCTGTTTTAGAGGATTTTGCTGCTCATCAATTAAAGTTCCGCAAAGCGCTACTTGATCATTTGATTTATATGGTCTAATAGCAAAATTGGTTTCTTTAATTGTTTCAATTTTTATAAGTGCTTGTTGTTCAATACTTTTTATTACCGAAGCTACTTTTGAGTTTTCTGATATTGTTAAAGAAATAAATTTGCCATTGACTACTTGGTCAATATAGGAAAATGAAACATTAAAATATGTTTCTATTTGAGGTAACGCACTGACTAGCGATGCGTTATTAAATGTGAGCGTATTGGTTTTCTCTTGTGAAAAAGCCAGTACGCTCAAAAGAAACATAAATACGCAAACGATTCTGTGCATGTGATTACTTTTGGACCATCACATCTTTTTTATTTTCTGACAATCTATAATTCATTCCTAAGGTACTAAAAACTGTTCTAAGTGCCACATCTAGATTATTATTAGGAAATGTACCTGTATACGAAACCGTTAAGTCAAGATTAGTTTTTTCTATAGTTATATTATATTGGTCTTCGATTTCTTGTAGTACCATTTTAAGTGGTACACTAGAAAAACTACTGGTGTTATGTAGCCAGGTAGGATCTTCTTGCAGCGTCAAAGAGTAATCTTCGGCATCTCCATTAATGAAACGAAAGGCTTCATTTTTTGATAATACTTTTTCTTTTTCTTCACTTGAAACTTTTACCATTCCTTCATAACAAACAACTTCAAAAAAATCAGTGTCAGAGTTAACGTTAAATTGTGTACCAAGTACGGTGATATATCCATTCTTAGTTTCTACTTTAAAAGTACTTCCATTAGTAACATCAAAAAAAGCCTCACCATTAAGTTTTATTGATCTGTTTTTTTTCCAATCACGTTTATTATACACGATTTGGGACATTGCATTGAGGGTTGTTTGAGATCCATCAGGAAGGTCAACAGTTAAAGTCTCTCCGTAACCCGTACTAATTGTAGTATCGGGGTTGTAAAAGAATAATCCAATAACAATAAGTATTGAAGCAGCAATTGCAAGCAAAGGAAAAAGGCGAATAACTTTTTTCTGAGGTACAATGTTTTTGGAAATTTTAGTGTCGTGAATACGTCGCAATTCTGTATCCAGATCATAATGGGGCAAATAAAGTTGATCTGTTCCATCCTTTATTTTGACGTACAGATCATAATCAGGGTGCTTTTTAAACTCCCTGAGTTCTACCTCGGTCAACTCACCGTTTATCCATCGAGGTAAAAAAGTTTCGTCATTTATTAAATCTATCATAATACTATATATATAAAGGTAAACGCTTGTATAGTTGTATACCCTACCTTTTTAAATATTTCCAATACTCTCTCTCAGAGAGAGTAACGCTTTGTGCATTAGTTTTTCTACAGCTTTTACAGAGACTCCAGATAATTCTGCAATTTCTTTATAGGTTTTTTTGTCAATTCGACTCAGTAAAAATACTTCACGTTGGCGGTCAGAAAGTTGTGAGAGTGCGTTATCAAGTTTTTGTTTGAACTCTTTCTCAAGCGTAATAAATTCTGGAGATTGATTATCAATATCAGATTTTACATGTTTGACATAATCCTGATACTTGTATTTAACTTTTTGGTGACGAGTAATGCTTATCCCTAAATTTGTAGCAACTGTATATACATAACTTTTGGCTTTACCAGTTGTTACCTTGCCACAATTATTCCACAATTTTATAAATGATTCTTGTACTAAATCTTCGGCTTGATCTAAATCGCCAAATTTATAGTAAAGATAATTTCTTAAAAGCGTAGCATTGCTTTTAAAAAAATTATTAAATATACGCTCATCGCATATAGTTCCATCCTCATTTTGCATTGTAGTAGGTTTTAGATACAGTTTATAAATTAGACATTAAAAAGATACGAAAATTATATTTTAAAAGAGAGGGTGGGGTGTCATCTATTTAAAACGTTTAATAACTGTGGACAATGATACTACATTTGTTTTACATCTTTTTAATTTTTAACATTTCACAATGCGTGAACCAAGAAGACTGTTTGTTATTTTTTATATAGTATTAGGAGGGTTAATTTCTTGCGAAAAAAACGATATGAATGATCCTTCAGAATTTGATGCAAATGGTAGTGATACTTCATTTGAAGTGCTCTATGAATTGGCCGACGAATATCAAAAGAAGAGCTCCTATACAATATCATGGTCTATTAATGGGAAACAACTACCAATTGAGTCCTTAAACCAAAAGCTTAAATATAGAATTATTGATCAATTGAATCCTGGTGTAAATATTGTATGTTTTATCGCATCAAAAAAAGATGCTATACTGGAGGAGTGTGTTGAAATTGAACTAATTAAAGCTGACAAAGTAGCGTGTCCAAAGTTGTTTTTTGAAGCAGAACGAGATAAACTTAACTCAAGTGTTTATAATTTTCATTCTCTTTTTAAAAATGTATCACAAACTTCATATTGGTGGACTATAGATGGAGTTGTAGTGGATATCGAAATTGTCCATCATAAAATAGTAAAAGATGATTATCTCAAATATAGATTTAATTCTGGATCGCATACAGTTTGTATGATTACCATCTCAGAGTCTTGTGAAGAAATTACCTTTTGTACCGAAATAAATATTTAAGTAAGTGAGGTTAGAGTTGATTGGAGTGATTAGGTTGTATCCTCGAGAGCTACAGTAGTTTTCGAGGATTTTTTGTTAATAGATTTCTAAAAAGATCAAAATAATGCTGCAAAGAATCCTTTGAACAAAAAAGGTTATACTAAAATATTAATTTTATCTCAAAATTCATTTTTTCTTACGAATAAATTATAGAACTTTTTGTTCTTAATTTTTGACCAGTCTCGAAATAAGTTGATTTAACATTTACTTATTAATGAAATATTAAGGAAGAACGTACTTAACGAGATTACAATTTAGGTCTTAAACTATCAGTAATTACCACTAGGTAGAATCGCGAGATGATCATGATTTATAAACAACTTCAAAAAACCTATAACATCAGCCTAGTAGTATCGTTTTGTTTTAGTTACAAAAACGTGTTATCTTAGATTGAAGTAAACCAACTTAACATTATTTGCCTAAATCAAAAGAAGCTCTATTTCTTAAAAAAATCAGAGATTAGAGCGAATACTCTGGGATAAAAATTCAAAAATGATATTCTAAATATTATGATTGGTATTATCGATCAACAATATGGTACTTTGATCAGAGAAAAATTTTGCTTAATCTATCAATCACAAATGCATTCTTTAATTCGTGGTAAAGAACTTAACCGAGTAAAATAACCAATATAACAAATGCGAATGATTCTGCCCCAAATAGGCATATAAAAATTATATTATTTACTAAAAGAGGAGTTTAAATATCATAAAAAAACAAATAGGAAGAGATGCGCTATTTTAAAATTTATATAGTGAATTCCTATTAATAAAACTATAGAAAAACTTTATGTGGGTTACAAACTTTTAATATTAGCCTAGAAAATTTTTTTGTTTGGTGAAAGATGTTAAAGTCTCTAAACCGAAGTTTTTTTGTTATCGATTTTACTTACATTAAAAGGAAAAAGGCTATCCCTTATTACTTATGCGTATAGTAGAAAAAAAGTGAGGTATCATCTATGCCGAGATATGGCTTTTGAAAATTTTGTTACCGCTATATAATTGGCAAATGGAAATAGAGTAACAAATAATAAATTAGTACACCATGCAGATAGAGTTTACAGCATTATTTTTCTATTTCTAAGAAAGTATTAAAACAAACTAAAGTGATTTTATCAAAGACTTATGGATAGGATTGTAATCAACAATATATTTGCTGAAATAATAAATTGAAAATTGAAAAATGAATTCTTAATTTATCATACAAGGATCAAAATAAACTAAAACAATTAATTATTGAATCCATTAAAATTTGTAACAATAAAAGATAACATTTAGGCCTCAATACGAAAACACTTAATGTTGTATATAATAAAAAACCAGAGAAGCTAGCTTCTCTGGTTTAATTCAAATTATTAAAATTGTCAACCTATTTAGGAAGAATCATTTTAATTAACATCCCAAAAGACTTTTGTTGTTACAACATCTCCACCAATAGCGGCAGAAGCAGCACCGTAACTTGATCCATTTAATGTTTGCTCGACAATTGGATAAGTGAGTCGAACAGGTGTTTCAGATTTGAATGAAGCTGGTGGAGCTAAAACAGGGTGATCAAGACGTTTCCATGAGTTCCAAGAAGCAAAACCTCTATTATAAAGCGCTATCCATTTTTGTGTTCCAATTTTTTCTTTCCAGTCCCCAGAAGCGGTAGCGTAAGCAACTTCAGTTCTAGCTAGGTGATCAGCAGCTTCATCCATCGTACCGCCCCAATAAATAATAGATGCTTCGATAGCATCGTTATAATTGGTTTCAACAGTTCCGGGCACCACATAACCTCTTGCAGCGGCTTCAGCTAAAAGAAACTTAACTTCAGAATAGTCCATGATCACACCTTCTAAGGTTGGATCTTTTGAAATTTTCTCGCTTATATGGGTGAAATTGCTGTAGGAATTACTTGCTCCAGGCGTTCCTCCTAGATATACCGTTTGGCTAGAATTAGAATCATCAGCATCAATATTGTCATCAAAATAAAACTTTGCTCTTGGATCAGTATACGTTACAGAACCAGGAACTACTGTTTTGGCATCCTTATCATCAATTGTCCCATCCTCATTAGTATCTACCAGTCGCTCGTAGGCTCTGGGTTGCATTTGATCTATGATGGTGCTTGTTGGAACAAAATCATCACGTCCACTTAAGGTAAGGTCTACATAAACAGGATTGGTATTTGGTGTAGCACTTAAATAAGTCATAGCAGCATTATCCTCGTTGCTTTCAAAAACATTATCGGCAGCACTCTCTATAGTTGTCTGCGCTAATGCAGCTTCAGATGTAACATCAGATATAGCAATTCCTAATTTAAGTTTTAAAGAATTTGCAAATTTTAACCAGTTAGAGACATCACCACCATACATATTATCTTGAATACCAAAACTTCCAAATGAAGTGTCTAAGTCAGCTATTGCTGTATTGATTCTTGCGATTAGATCTCTATAAATGACAGTATCATCGTCATATTCAGGTAGTAGATTATCAATATCTAATGCTTCAGAATAAGGTACATCCCCAAAAGTATCTACCAACACAGAAAATGTATAAACATTTAAAATCTCAATAATTGCTAATTTATTAGTTTTGACCTCAATGTCGTCAGTAGCCAATAGGGGAGTTTCGTTAATTACCTTGGCAGATTCTTGCAAGTCTTTTAAAACATCTTTATACAATGCATCCCAATGAGATTGAGGTATGGATCTTGTAACAATATCATAATTGCTCTCGTCTGTATACGTTGTTTGAGTCCATTGTTGCATAATTAGCCTAAAAATATTGCGATTAACATTCGTGCTAACGATTTGGTCGACTAAACTTTTTTGAGCACTTGTAAATAAAGCCTCTCCAGGAACCGATAAGGGATCCTTTTTGTTCTCATTTAAACTTTCTAGGTTATCAGAACAAGATGTTATTCCGATAATAGTTATAAATAGATATAGTATCTTTTTCATTTTATTTGTTTTTAAAATTGAAGTTTTACATTAAATGCAAAATCACGTGTTGAAGGTAAAGATCCTGTAGAGTACCCTTGTAAATTTCCAGCGCCAAGTCCAGATTCAGGATCAGCGTGTGGGAGATTTTTATGTATTATCCAAAGATTAGATCCTATAAAACTAAATGTAGCGGTATTAAAGAAGGTGTTTTCAAGCAATTTTGTTGGAAAATTATAAGAAAGTACAACTTCCCTTAATTTTACGTAACTAGCGTCATAAACGAATGCGGAATTAGGAAGTCCTCTACGGTATCCTTGAGCTCCAAAGCGATCAGCACGTATTCTAGTTGTGTTTGGAGAGCCATCAGCGTTTACACCAGGATTGATAAAACCTCCCCCATCTGCCAAAGTGTTTCGTACGGGATTTCCTAAATCGTTAATAAAAGCAGTCTCTTCGTAAAGTCCTGTAGCTCTTCCATAATATTGATCTAATGAAAAGATATCTCCTCCTTTTTGAACATCAATCAAAAAGCTAAAACCGATATCTTTATAACTGAACTTATTATTAATTCCTCCATTCCAATCTGGAGTAGCATTCCCTATAACATTGTCAGAGTTATTAGACTGAATATATTGACCAGCTGCATCATTAGGATTTCCATTAGGTAGTACGGTTCTACCATCAACTAGTCTTTCTCCATTTAAATAGGTGTAATCAGTTCCTTGAATGGTTCCAAAAGGCTGACCTACTGTAGCGTTTATTGTAACGCCTCCTTGAAAACTACCTAATTGATAATTTGTAATCTCATTACCATTTTCATCAGTAAACAGAGATAATACTTTGTTCTCGTTTTTACTCCAATTTACATTAACTTCCCATTTAAAGTCACTATTATCGATAATTTTTCCAAAAACTGAAATCTCAGCACCTTGATTTTCAATCTCTCCTGCATTAATTAATCTATAGGAGTAACCAGTTGCTGTAGATACACTCAAAGGAATGATTTGATCCTTTGTGTTATTTTTGTAATAGGAAAAATCAAAACCTATTCTTCCTTTTATAAACGACATTTCTAAACCAGCTTCGATACTTGCAGTGTTTTCAGGTTTCAACTCTGGGTTGTTTTTAGTGTCTTTTACACTAGCACTAGCTGTGTTAAAAGCAGTGTTGATTGCATAGGTGTCTAATATTTTATCAAATCCAGGACTATTACCAACCTCTGCGTAATTCAGTCTGAATTTTCCAAAAGAAATTTGATCAATATTAAGTAGTTTGGAGAAAATAAAACTACCAGATACAGATGGATAATAAAAAGTACTATTATTAGATGGGAGTGTTGATGAATTATCTCTTCGTATAGTAGCATCCAAGAAAAACGTGTTATCATACCCTATAGAAGCGCTTGCATATACCCCATCTACTCCAATTTTTTCATCTCTCTCTATTGGATATAATAATGCTGATTTAGTGTTTTGAAGTGCATAGATACGTGGAACACCTAAACCTCCATTAGTAGAAGCGAATATAGATTTATATTTCGATCTTCGTATATTTAAACCTACCAAACCTTTAAGATTCAATTTGTTAGAAAGATCTTTATTAAAATTAGCGATAAAATCATAATTATACTCTGTAGAGCTGATGTTTTTTCTTGAATATCCGGATCCTGAAGAAACACGATCTTCACTACGATCAATACCACTAGTTCCAATACCAAAGTCGGTTGGAACACTTCCTATAGCTCTTCTTTCCTCTTGAAGTTCATCAAAAGTATCTACAGACACTCTACCCAAAAGATCTAACCATGCTGTTACTTTATAGTTTAATGATGCAATACCTATAAAACGATTACGCTCATCACTTTGAAAATTCTCGTATCGAGTCCAATATGGATTATCCCAGTAAATCGGAGTTTTATTGTCATAGCTATTGGGGTTCCAAGTTATATTTCGACCAGTATTAAAATAAGCGTCTCTTTGCTTATTTATATCAACATTCGTTTGCCACCATTGTCTAAACATACCCATAATGTTGTCATTATAACCCGTAGAATTACGTCCTACTGCGTCGGTTTTTACGTAATTTGCAAATCCTGTAGCGGTAAGTTTTTCTGTAAGTTGATAATTAGCATTCAAAGAAAAATTATTCTTTCTCAATTCGCTGTTGGGTTGTATTCCTTTTTGATCAAAATTAGTATATCCTATTCTAAAACTACCCTTGTCAAACGCTCTATCCAGAGATACAGAATTAGTAGTGGTAAAAGGTGTCTCAAAAAATTCGATAGGCCCATTTTCAGCATTGACCCATGGTGTTGCTCTCAAGTAATTTGGTGATTCGGGATAGAAAGAATCCCATTGATATACCAATAAACTTGGATCAAATTTAGCTCCGTAAGAGGCGTCTTGACTTAAAGGAGTAACAAAATCTAAAGAGCCATCATCATTTATGTCATATTGATCAAAAAAACTATCTTCATTCGGGCCATAATACGCTCCGTATCCAGCACCGTACTGATCTTGATATTTAGGGAAAGTAGATTTATCGACAGCACCAAAAGTAATACCTGAATTTACAGTTACGCCATATCCATCTTTTTTTGATCCTTTTTTGGTAGTAATTATCACTACTCCATTTGCCGCTCTAGATCCATAAAGTGCAGATGCAGCTGCACCTTTTAATATGTTAACGCTTTCGATGTCATCGGGGTTAATATCAGAGGCTGCATTACCATAGTCGTAACCAGTACCTCCCTGTTCTTGAGAACGGGAATTTGTGTTATTATTACTAATGGGTACTCCATCAATTACAAATAAAGCTTGATTATTACCTGTTAGGGATGAGTTACCACGAATAACAACGTTTGTTGATCCACCCATGTTTGTGTTTTTTCTAATCTGTACACCTGATGCTTTACCAGAAAGAGAGTTGACAAAATTTGCCGTTTTCACTTGATTAACATCATCGCCACCTACCTCTTGGGTAGAGTATCCTAAAGATTTTTTCTCTCTAGAAATACCTAAAGCTGTTACGACTACTTCGTCAAGTTGTGAAGCTGAAGCTTCTAATTCAACATTAATAGTCGTTTCAGAGGATATTGTAATAACTTTTTCAGAAAACCCCAAATAACTAAATACAAGTGTATTTCCTTTTGAAGCAACAATGCTATAAAGTCCATCAAAATCTGTTTGTGTACCAATTGATGTGTCTTTAATAACAATGTTTACTCCTGGCAGTGGCATTCCACTGTCATCAGTAACCTTTCCGGTTACGGTTTTTTCCTGTGCAAAGGATATTTGCACAATAAATGCTAGTACTAGCATTAAAATTTTAGTAGCCCTTGTTTTCATTATTATTTATATATTTAAATTAGATTTTTCAAAATTGGGTAAAAGATTCGATTAAATCAAGGATTATTGATAACAATTTGGTAACATGTTTAGTAACTATAAAAGGTGTATTTTGTGTTTTTTTTAACTTTAATTTAGTATAGTTTCAATTTAGTATCTTTATTTCCAAAGAACTTGGGGTAGGGTAATTACATAGTGATACGTTACTTTAATACAAAACACTAATTTTGAAGTATTTAAACTATTTTTTTAAAGGCTTTTTATCGCTGCTAATGCTGTCTAGCATAAGTTGTGTCGATGACGATACTGTAGTTAGTGATAAAAATGAATTGGTTTTGTATGAACAAAGTGTTCATTTGGTTTCAATTTTAAATAATTTTTCCGAAAATATAGCACAACCAACTGAAGTTTCACCATGCTTTGACTTTGTATATCCTATAAAATTAATCTATAATACAGAAGCTACTGTCGAACTGAAGTCATATTCTGGTCTACGTACAGCAATTATTAATCAAAGTGATAATTTTAATCTAGAAGGTTTAGTTTTTCCAATAGACATAATTTTTTCAGGAACTTCAGTAACTCAAAAAATAACTTCCGAAACTGAATTATTAGAAGTTTTAACTATTTGTCGTATAAAACCTTTTAAAACAGCATTTGATGAGGTTTATGATCGATGCTTTCAACTACAGTTTCCGATATCCTTAGGTCAAGTTGACAAGGATAACTTAGTGTTTCAAACCCAACAAGAGTTAACTACCTTTATGCAGAATCAACCATCTAATTTTCAGCCTCAATTTATATTCCCGATTACTATTGTTGACGAGGCACTGCAAACAAAAAAAACAGTAACTACCTATTATGAAATTTACCAGATAATCAATGCCTGTCCCGATATTTTTGAGTTGTGTCCAGCATATGATTTTTCGGTAGCTTCAACTTCTGATTTTAATCTTAGTTATACGTTTGAGCGAATTAATAATAGCTCAAGCACATTTTCTCAATATGATTGGACGATCGATGGGATAGTAGTTAAAACGGATGGGGGTGTATCGGGCAGTAATATACTAACATATGATTTTTCTTTGCCTGGTTTTTATACAGTATGTATAGTCTCAACTGAAGCATGTGTAGGCGAGACTCAATTTTGTAAAGAAATTAATATTCCAGCATATTGCGCACCACTATCTTTTGTACCTACACAGCTACCCAATAGCTTGGAATTTAATTTTACTGCAGATTTTGTGGATAAGGATGTCTTAGAGTACAATTGGTTGATTGACGGAGTGTTGGTAGAGGCAAATGATGGCGGAATAGCTGGTGATAATTTGCTCAACTATACGTTTGCTCCTGGATCTTACGATGTTTGTATAGAAGCAGCATCTGTTTCATGTCCCGAAGGAATGCAATATTGTATACCTGTCGAGGTGTTACCGATCTGTCCCCAGTTAGCTTTTACCTATGAAAAATTATTAGGATTACCTTTGTATAGGTTTACTGCCGACTTTCCCGAAAAAGATGACATAACCTATTCATGGTATATTGATGATGCTTTTATCGAAGCCGATGGAGGCGCAGCAGGTGGAGATAATTTGTTGCAATACAATCTACTATTGGGGGTATATGAGGTGTGTATACGGTATCAATCAACAGAATGCCCAGAAGGGGTCGAGTTTTGTGAAATAGTCACAATCTTATAATTGTTTAAATACTAAAAATAGACTGCAAATTTTGACAATTTCTTAAATAAGTACACTCTCTTTTTTGAGACTTGTAAATTATGTGATATAGCATCTCGAAGCAATGCGAATTCTCCTTGATTTTCGTAATTTTATCCTAATAATCCTTTTAATTATGAGATATCACACCCGTAAAATGGTTAAGCCAGAAGATTTAAATCCAAATGAGACATTGTTTGGAGGAAGACTTTTAGAATGGATAGATGAAGAGGCAGCGTTATATGGTGTAATTCAACTCGAAAATAAACGTGTAGTAACCAAGTTTATTTCTGAGATTAACTTTGTTAGTTCTGCAGTACAAGGTGATATCGTAGAGATAGGAATGGATGTAGTAAAATTTGGAACTACCTCACTTACTTTGCGCTGTGAGGTTCGTAATAAATTGAGCCGAAAAACAATTCTTAAAGTAGAGAATATAACCCTTGTTAATCTTGATGAGCAAGGTGTGCCCGCACCACATAATAAAACAAAAATAGAGTATGTAAGAGATCGATTAGAAGTATTACCTAAGGACTAGTTTTTTAATCAATTCTTTTTTTAAACCTGCGTTAAGATTAGAAATTATTTTATCACGACCATAGCTCAATTCTTCACGTAAAACAGAAGAGGTAAGTTCTATATATAAGGTCTCGCGATCTAATTTGATAGAATGTGTATAGTTAACAATAGCTGGCCCCATAACCTCAGCCCAAACATCTTGTACAGCCACCTTGTTTAAACCTTGTTGAAGCTTGTTAGAGTCAACAAAATCCTTTAAAACATCTCCTATGCTAAAAGAATCTTCACCTCTTTTTTTCATTGTAAATCAAGTTTTTTGTACGGTCGGTAAAAGTACAAATTTCCATTAGGGTTGCGCAAGATTAGTTCATCTTCTTTTACAGATACTAATGTTTCTCTCCAGGTATCATAAGGAGTGGTATATTCTAGATAAATACTATCATTTAGCACAATAATTTTAAATCGCTCATTATTTTTTGAAGTTATAAATGTACCGTCTAGTTGAGGTTGTACTTTTTTTCTAATACCTAACGAATCTCCGCTCATCTCTATAAAATCAATTGACTGGTTAAATGAGTATTGTTTTTTTACGGCTTGAGAGGTTTGTACTTTATCTATCTCCCAATATCCATTTAAATGATGAACGTGATCTTTGGGATTATCTCGATGACAGGATTGCGTGCCAGATAGTAATGTTATGGTGATGAGATATTTGATCAAATGTTTCATGCCTACTTATAATTTAAAAATTTTATATGATTGAGAAATTTTCTTTACTACAGCCTCAGTGCGCTCTGCATGTGTATCACTAATAAAAAGCTGACCAAAATTTTGATCATTAACTAATGCAATAATATGCGCTACTCTATGTTCATCTAATTTGTCAAAAATATCGTCTAGAAGTAATATAGGATTAACCTTACTGTGTTGTTTAATAAAATCAAACTGAGCTAATTTTAAAGCGATCAAAAAAGATTTCTGTTGTCCTTGACTGCCAAATTTTTTGATAGGATGCTGGTCAATTTCAAAAGATAAATCGTCTTTATGTATGCCAACACTAGTGTATTGTAACATGCGATCTTTAGCTAGATTTTCTTCTAAAAGCGTGAGTAATGAGTGTTCTGAAAGTTTACTCTGATACGTTAAAGTTACCTGTTCATTGCCCGAGCTAATAGCTTTATAGCGTTCTATAAAAATAGGAATGAAAATTTCCAAGAATTTTTTTCTTTTTTCATGAATGCGGGTGCCAAGATCATGTAATTGTTGATCATAGACTGACAACGTAGTTTTGTCAAAGGTAGCGTTTACCGAAAAATATTTCAGAAGTGAGTTACGTTGAGAAACGATTTTGGAATAATTAAGTAGTGTTGTCAAAAATTTAGCATCGCTCTGTGCAATGACACCGTCTATAAATTTTCTACGAGTTTCACTCCCCTCAGTAATTAAATCACGATCTGCAGGGGATATAATTACCAAGGGTAAAAAACCTATATGTTCACTTATAGTAGGATAGATTTTGTTATTTCTTTTTAAAATTTTTTTCTGACCTCTTTTTGCACTTACAAGTATGTGTTCTGTGCGATCTGACTTGTCATAGATACCTTCAATGACAAAAAAATCACTTGTATGTCTTATGTTTTGGCTAGTGATCGGGTTAAAATAACTTTTGGCAAACGATAGATGGTAAATAGCATCTAGTACATTAGTTTTACCGACTCCATTATTACCTACAAGGCAGTTTATATGGTCGTCAAATTCAAAAGTGATAGAGTCAAAATTCTTATAATTTAGAAGAGAAAGTGATTTTAAAATCATAAACTACTGGGAGTCAAGCTGTATTTTGCGTTTTATTATACCTAGAAAAGTACTGCAAATTATCTAAAAATAACAAATATTTTCGCTTTTAAATATGAATAAAAATTTTATTTTTGCCCTTCATTAAAGAAAATTTATGGCAACTTACAAGAAACGAGGATACAAACCTAAAAGTAAAGAAGAAGAAGTTGAGCAGTTAGAGGATCAGTCAACTACTGCCGAAGTATTCAATACCTTAGATGAAGGTGCATCAAAAACCGAAGAGTGGGTAGCAGCTAATCAAAAGTATATCTTTATTTTTATTGGTGTTGTAGCACTCATAGTTTTAGGATATCTAGGATATCAAAAATTGGTTCAGGAGCCAAAAGAGCAGGAAGCTTCTAATGAAATGTTTAGAGCTCAGCAATACTTTAACGACGCAGTGACGGGTAATGAGAAAATAAGTGATTCGTTATATACCTTAGCTCTTAACGGTGGTGATGGTAAATACGGGTTTATCGAAATTATCAATAATTACGGAGGTACAAAAGCAGCAAACTTAGCTAACTATTATGCAGGATTCGCATACCTTAATATGAATAAGTATGAAGATGCTATCTCGTATTTGGATGAGTTTGATAGTGATGATCAAATGTTAGGTCCATTGGCAATGGGAGGTATCGGGGATGCATTCGCACAACTTAGTCAACCAGAACAGGCGCTATCGTATTACGAGAAAGCTGCCAAGGCTAAAACTAACTCGTTAACTACGCCTAAGTTTTTACTTAAGGCAGCAATTACGGCCTTATCACTTGATAAAGCAGATGTTGCTATTACCTATTTAGAAAGAATCAAAGAAGAATTTCCTTCAAGTGTAGAGGCAAACCAAGTTGAGGTTCATTTAGGTAGAGCAAAAGCGCTAGCGGCAACTAAATAAAGTTGTTGTCAATGATCGTAGAGATCTAAGTTGTGATTATCGTTTAAGTACGGTAGTTGTGCTAACATAAAAAATATTATGGCTACAGAGAATAAAAATTTATCTCAGTATAATAAAGCTACAATCCCAAATGCGAAAAATTTTCAGTTTGGGATTGTTGTTTCTGAATGGAATGACACTATTACCGAGGGTCTATTTCAAGGTGCGTTTGATGCCTTAATTGACTGTGGTGCAATTAAAGATAATATTGTTCGATGGAATGTTCCTGGGAGCTTTGAGCTTATTTACGGATGTAAAAAAATGCAAGCTAGTTATGATATGCTAGATGCCGTAATTGCTATCGGCTCTGTAATTAAAGGAGAGACTCAACATTTTGATTTTGTATGTCAAGGTGTAACACAGGGTATTAAAGATCTTAATGTACAGAGTGATATTCCAGTTATTTTTTGTGTCCTTACAGATAATACTATGCAACAATCTATAGATCGCTCAGGAGGAAAACATGGTAATAAAGGAACAGAAGCTGCAATAGCTGCCATAAAAATGGCACAACTCAAAAAAGATGCACATTTTTAAAATTGGCCTCTAGATAGACTCATTCTATTTGGAACGTTTCTTGTACTATAATTATAAAGGATTGTATCTTCAAAGACTTTAGAATACAATCCATTTTAAGTATATTTGAAACTTACAAAAGAGAGGAGCTGATCGTGAAGGTAAACATTTTAAAGAAAAAGGTTAATAGAAGATTTAACTACACTCCCCGATACTACAAGGGAAAAAGTAGTGGCAATATCTATAGTTTTGAAAATAGAATTACCAAATACCGAGAGACTACCAACGATATTGATTTTGGTGCTCAATGGGCAGAGGTGCGTAAAGCAAGTCGAACGAGAGGGAATCGAGAGATCAATAAGCGCGTGATTTATATCGCCATTATTTTGGTTTTCATTTTTTTGTATATCATAGATTTTGATTTATCAATCTTTACTGCGCGACACTAAATGTCTGATATTATTCAATTATTACCCGATCATGTAGCGAATCAAATTGCTGCGGGAGAGGTTGTGCAACGACCAGCATCTGTAGTTAAAGAACTACTGGAGAACGCAATTGATGCGCGAGCATCTCACATAAAGCTTTTAATAAAAGAAGCGGGCAAGACCCGTATTCAAGTAATTGATGATGGTATTGGGATGAGCGTTACCGATGCTAGACTTAGTTTTGAACGACATGCAACTTCAAAAATTAAAAAAGCCGAAGATCTATTTCAACTTGATACCAAAGGATTTAGAGGAGAAGCGCTAGCTTCAATATCCGCTATCGCTCATGTAGAGCTCAAAACAAAGCGTGCAAATGATGAAGTTGGAACAGAAATTAGGATTGAAGGTAGCGAGATCACTTCACAAGAAGTGTGCGTTACACCTACGGGAACTTCTATTTGCGTCAAAAATCTTTTTTACAACATTCCAGCAAGGCGTAACTTTCTTAAATCAAATACAGTAGAACTACGCCATATAATTGACGAATTTCACAGAGTTGCCATGGTGCATCCCTCTATTAAATTTGATATGTACCATAATGATAGCGAAGTTTTTAGTTTACCGTCTGCGAATTATAGACAAAGAATAGTTCATATTCTCGGCGGTAAAACCAATGAGAAACTAGTGCCAATTCACGAAGAGACAGGACTGGTTAAAATTAGTGGTTTTGTTGGCAAACCAGAGTTTGCAAAACGTAGTAGGGGAGAGCAGTTTTTCTTTGTGAACAATCGCTTTATAAAAAGTGCTTATCTCAATCACGCAGTGACTTCTGCATTTGAGGGTTTGTGTAAAGAAAAAACGTTTCCTTCTTATTTTGTGTATTTGGATGTAGATCCCAAATCTATAGATATTAACATTCACCCTACCAAAACTGAAATTAAGTTTGATGATGAGCATTCGCTTTATGCGATGCTTCGCGCTACTATAAAGCACAGTTTGGGACAGTTTAGTGTGGCACCAGTTTTAGATTTTAATAAGGATGCATCTATGGAGACACCTTATGATTATAAAAATAAAGAAGCGCAAGTGCCAACTATCGAGGTTGATCGTAGTTTTAATCCTTTTAAAGAAGAAAAGCTAAACCAGACCTCAAACAACCGTTCGGGCGGAGTTGCTTACAGAGAAAAGAAAGCATTGGATTGGGAAAATCTTTACGTAGGCTTAGATACAGATTTATCCTCTATAGATAAACAAAAAGCACCGTCTGATTTTTCTTCGGTTCAATTTGAAAGTACTGCAATAACGGGTTCGCTTTTCGAACATAAACAAGAGGTCGAATTAAATAATAATCATACCTATCAATTAAAACGAAAATATATAATTACCACGATTAAAAGTGGGATGGTTGTTATCAATCAACATAGAGCACATCAAAGAATTCTCTATGAGGAGCTTTTGCGTAATATTACCATGGCAAATGCAGTTAGTCAACAACTTATTTTTGCGTTAAAAATTTCTTTTACAACTCAGGAGGTTGAACTTTTGCAAACACTCAAAGAACAGTTAGAGCATACGGGGTTTGTTTTTGAGTCCATTACAAAGGAGGAAGTTAGTATTAGTGGTATACCCACAGTAATTACAGAGAGTGAAGTAAGCGTTTTGTTGGAACAATTACTGGGAGATCTTCAGAACGAAGTTCCTGATAATGGATTTTCTCAAACGGATTTTTTAGCAAAATCAATGGCAAAAAGTATTGCGGTACGCACAGGTGTAGTATTAGAGCAAGAACAGCAACAACATATTGTTAATAGTTTATTTGCGTGTACAGAGCCTAATATAACACCAGATCATAAACCAACGTTTACGACTATAACTGTAGATGAAATAGATAAAAAATTTTAAAGAACAATGGGTAGAATTACAGACACGGTAAAATCGATACTGATTATTAATGTAATTTTTTTTCTAGGGACGCTCAGTCTTGGAGAACAGGCGTATAATTTTTTTGCGCTATGGTTTCCTAAGAATGATAATTTCCAGATATGGCAAATAGTCACGCATATGTTTATGCATGGGGATGCAGGACATATATTTTTCAATATGTTTGCGCTTTATATGTTCGGAAGTCACTTAGAAGAGTCCATAGGGCAAAAAAAGTTTCTTTTTATATATTTTTCGGCAGGGTTGGGGGCTGTAGCTTTTCAAATATTATTTACCTATTTCCAATTTCAGCCAGGGTATCAAGCGTATATCGAGGCTGGGTTTACTCCAAATCAAATACAAACGTTTATTGATGATGTTATAGCTACAGGTCAATATCGCGTATATGATACTGTTCCCAGAGAGGTAACTGAGCAGATGATAAAAGCATTTGTGACTCCTATGGTTGGAGCATCGGGTGCTATATTTGGTGTTTTGGCAGCCTTTGCGGTTTTATTTCCTAATCTGCCCTTATATATTATGTTTATCCCGATACCAATAAAAGCAAAATATCTTATTGGAGGATACTTTTTGATGGACTTATATGGCGGTATTACCGGACAGGCTATCTTAGGTCCTTCTAACGTTGCACACTGGGCGCATATTGGCGGTGCGGTAATTGGATTTATAACAATGTTGTATTGGAAACGTAATTCGTTTAACCAAAATCGATAATATTAAAATGACGTCAAATTCTTTAAAATATCAATATCAAACAGCTTCAATCTTAATAAAGCTAATTGTAATTAATGTAGCTTTATTTTTGATAGCTACTTTGGTACCTTGGGTGATCAAGAGTAATCCTGCAGTCCTGATGCAATGGTTTGTATTGCCAATCCAATTAGAAGAACTCTTACTACAGCCATGGAGTTTGTTAACGTATAGTTTTCTTCATTTTGATTTTTGGCATATTTTCTGGAATATGATGGTTCTCTATTGGTTTGGTAGGATTGTTCTCAATTTATTTAATGACAAACGTTTTTTAACTATATACTTGTTAGGAGCTATAAGTGGCGGAGTGTTGTTTGTTATTGCTTATAATCTGTTTCCTGTATTGCAAGGCTCAATGGCCTATTTGATCGGTGCTTCTGCAGCTGTGCGTGCTATTATGATCTTTATTGCCACTTATACACCCAATACAGAAGTTCGTGTCATTTTTTTTAACGTAAAATTATGGCACATAGGCGTATTTGTCGTATTATCTGATCTAATTCAATTACCTAATTCTGGTAATGCTGGTGGTCTTATAGCACATTTGGGAGGTGCGTTATTAGGATATGTATATGCCCTGCAGCTCAAAAAAGGGAACGACATTGGTTCTGGTTTTGAGCGTTTAATGAATTCAATCGTTACTTTTTTTACTTTCAAAAAGAAAAGTAATTTAAAAACAGTTTATAAAGCCAAACCAAAAAAGACAAGTTCGACGACTACTAGACCAACTTCGGCACAAAAGAGTTCGAATCAAGCCCAGATTGACATCATACTAGATAAAATAAGTAAGAGTGGGTATGATAGCTTGACAAAAAAGGAAAAAGACTTTTTATTTAAAGCGGGTAAAGAGTAATTTTGAATATGAGAAACTTGATTCATCGGTTTGTTTTTTTATTGAATTCAATAATTGCTTTTGCATTATTATTATCATATTTACTTCCTTATATTTCTCCAAAAACGTTTCCACTACTGTCTGTTTTAAGTTTGACGGTTCCTATTTTAATTTTGATTAATGCACTGTTCATGGTGTATTGGATGCTTGTAGTCAACAAGCGATTTTTACTTTCTTTCTTGGTTCTTTTATTGGGGATTTCGCATGTTTTTTCTTTATATAAATTTCGTGGAAAAACTTCCGAAGCTGATACTACATCTGTGTCTTTACTTAGTTATAATGTGCATAGTTTTAATCGGTTTGATTGGATTGATAATGACAGTATTCCGCAACAAATATCTGCATTGGTAAAGCAGCAAAATCCTGATATATTTTGTGGACAAGAATTTTATGAAAACCCTCATAGTGATTTCAGTCAGTATCCATTTTCATATCAAGATTTTAATAATGATAATGGAGAGTTGGCACTGGTAATACTTTCTAAATATCCGATTATTAACAAAGGATCCTTACAATTTGAAGGAACGGCTAACAATATTATATTTTCTGATATAGTGATAAAGAAAGATACCTTACGTATTTATAACGTTCACTTACAATCACACCGCATAACACCAAGTACAGACGCAATTGCTAAAGAAGGATCTCAAAAGCTATTAGGAAGGATGCAAGCATCGTTTATAAAACAGCAGCAGCAAGTAGATTTACTTACCAAACATATTGATACATCTCCATACAAGGTGATCGTTATGGGTGATTTTAATAATTCGGCGTATTCTTATGTGTACAATACTGTATTGGGTAGAGATCTTAAAGATGCCTTTAAGGAGGCAGGTAAAGGATTTGGAAAGACTTTTGAATTTAAATTATTTCCCGTACGAATTGATTTTATTTTAGTAGCAGAAAATTTTGAAGTACTAACATTTAAAAATTTTGACTCCAAATTATCGGACCATTATCCAGTCTATACTCAAATTAGCTTAGATTAATTCATGCATGAGCCAGCAATCGATCGAATCGGTTACAATATGCCATAAAAGGGCAGCACCTATTATTCTACTTTTCTTTGGTATTAATAGCAAACAATATATAATAATGGGTATAGTGTCATGTAGTGTATGAAACCCTACGCTACATCGATTGGGGTCAAAAATAGGATGAGCCCATAGATGATCAATATCGATTAGCATTGCCAAAATAAAATAAATATACAATTGCTTCCATTCCTTACGGTACCAATAAACACTGATTATTAGTGGTATTATAAAATGGAAACTATAATGTATTAAAGTGCGGGTCATGTATTAGAGGTAAGAATTACTGATGTTTGCTTTATAATCTTACGGCAACTCCTCAATTTTCTGTGTCTCGAGATACGTTAATGCATTTGTACCTTCATTAAAAAGTAGGTCTAAAATTGATAAGTTTTTAATAACACCAAACTTTTCCTGAAACACTTGATTGTATGAAGTCAATTCATGTTTTTCATTTTTGGCTACAATCAAAGAGCGCAAATCCTTATAATCTGGTGCTTCTTTTTGATAGACTTCGGTTTTTTTATAGGTCAGATCTAATTGAAGGCTTTGTGACACTATATCCAGTGTTTCATAGTTAAAATCTAATAAAAAATCTTTTTTGGTTTCGAATAATGGAATTAAATCATCCTCATAAAACTCAAAAAAGGGAGATGTTCGATAAGCAGTTTCTAACGAACGCCAATGTAATTTTTGCCATTCAAAATCATTCTCTATTCGAATATCCTTATATAATTGACGAGTATTATCTTTTGAATGCTTGATCGGGATGGTAAGTAATAATTTTCCATTAGCTCCATAGATATAGGTACGATTGCGATAGGTTTGTTTTTGATAATTATCTTCATTCTCAAAAATAACGGTTTCAGCTTTTGCAATTGCAACGAATTGTGCAATGGATCCGAAATATGCAGGATGCAACAAAGTAGCTTTTTTTGTAGATGTCGTCATGGTAAGCGTTCATAAATTAGCCAGAACAAGAGTTCTGGCTTTTCAATTCTCAATTTTATTTCTAAGTACTTAAGATTTCTTTTTACTCTTTCTATAGCGGCTATAACCTAACCAAGCTATCAATGCAATTAAGAAATAATAAAAGTACGAGACAGGTTTACCACTACCACCAACTGTTGTAAATAGTCGTTCCCACCTAATTTTATTAAATAAGCCCTTAGCGAAAGTATCATAACTAAAGAAGATAAACACAGGTTTCCCCACAATATGATTCTCAGGTACATATCCCCAAGCACGGCTATCCTCGCTATTGTGGCGGTTGTCTCCCATCATCCAGTAATAGTTCTGTTTAAACGTATAATTCTTTATAACATTACCATTAAGTAGAACTTGATTTCCAGCAACTGTAAGTTTATTGTTGATCCCTATTTCAGATCCTTCATAGACTTCTATAACACGACGAAACAACGAGAAATTTTTGAGGTTCATAGGTATTGTTGTACCTGCCTTTGGTATATAAATTGGACCAAAATTATCAACATTCCAATCAACTTTTCCATTGTTTGGAAAGATTCTGGAATCTTTAAAACCTTTCGGTAAAATAGCGCGTTCTAAACTTGCTACGTTAGGATGATTAACAAATTTACTTGCAGCTTCTTCAGTTAAGCCTCGAGCACTAAACTCTGTAGCCGAAATCAAGCCAAATTCATTCGGTTTAATTTTATAACGGTCGTATAAATTCTGACGGTTAAATCCAGATCTTTTTGTAGTGCCTCTATAAGAGAATTGTAGTTGAGCGCGATCTGGTAACTCTGTTCGCTTACCATTAATATGAACATATCCATCGACAATGGATAGTGTATCTCCTGGAATACCAACACAGCGTTTTACATAATTTGATTTTTTGTCAATAGGCTTATAAAAACTCATTCCAGACCGATCTCTAAAATAGCGAACGGTATCAATAGGCCAACTAAACACAACGATATCATTTCTTTCTACATTTTGAAAGCCAGGTAAACGAAAATAGGGATATTGTGGATTAGAAAGGTAGGATTTTGTACGTATTACAGGAATTGTGTCATGAACCATAGGAAATGAAACAGCTGTCATAGGTGTACGAGCACCATAATGAAACTTACTAACAAATAGAAAGTCTCCAACTAATAAAGTACGCTCTAAAGACCCAGTTGGTATCGTAAATGGCTGAATAAAGTAGGTGTGAACAATGGTGGCTGCTACAACAGCAAATAGTATTGAACTTATCCATTCTCCAGCTGCAGTACGAGGTTTTAGACTACGTTCTTGTATGTAAGCAATATCTAAAACGTAGTTGAGGTAGTAAATATAAAAGCCTAAAGTAAGAACTACTAAGACAGTATCTTTAGTTTCGTGTTTCCCAAAACTTCTAATGGTTTCTACCCAAATCACAGGTAACATAATCACATTGATCATAGGAATAAACAGTAATATCACCCACCACCAAGGTCGATTTATAATTTTCATTAAGACTACAGCATTGTAAACGGGTACTGCTGCCTCCCACGCTTGTCGTCCTGCTTTTTGATATAGTTTCCACGTACCTGCAAAGTGAATTACTTGAATTACAAGAAAAAATATAAACCATTCGTAAATTGTCATCTCAAAATATGTTTTTATATACGTCGCTTAAAGCATACTAATGTTACGTATTTATTTAAAATAGTTAATTATAATCCTAGAACATCCTTCATAGTGAATACCCCGCTTTTGTTTTGAAGCCACTCGGCAGCTACTACTGCACCTAACGCGAACCCATGGCGATTATGGGCAGTATGCTTGATACTAATTGTATCTACTTCTGACTCATAATGTATGGTATGAGTACCAGGGACTTCGGGTGCTCTTTTAGCTACTATTGGGATTGTTTGATGTGAGTGATTGCTTCTATCGTTATTGCCATCTAGTACCCATTTAGATTTATCGGAATTTGCAATGATATCATCGGCAAGAGTGATAGCAGTACCACTGGGTGCATCTAACTTTTGCAAATGATGAATCTCTTCGATTCCTACTGTGTAAGCATCCAACGGTTTCATCATCTGTGCTAATTTTTTATTTAGCTCAAAAAAGAGATTAACACCTAGGCTAAAATTAGAGGCATAAATAAATGCCCCTTTAGTTTTATTGCATAGTGCCACCATGTTATCAAATTGACTTAACCAGCCTGTAGTACCACAGATTATTGGTATAGATGCGTGTAAGCATTTGGAGATATTATCAACTGCTGCATCTGGAATGCTAAAATCTATAGCCACATCTGCACTAGTGATATCATAATCTTTATCATTTTTGCCAACTTTGAGAACGATCGAATGTCCACGCTCTACAGCAATTTTCTCAATGGTTTTACCCATTTTACCGTATCCTAATAATGCAATTTTCATAGTACTTAATTAAAACTATAATTTAATGATAGACCATAACTCGGTTTAGCATTTAAATCATTCATATGTATACTGGGTTTGAAGGATAGGTCCTCTGAGATATTGTACTGCTGCAAATGAGCTGTAACATTGGCATCAATTATATTAAGAATATAAATCCCTACTGTTATGAGTAAGGATAATTCTTGTTCTCGTCTAAACCGACGCTGTAATTGAATTAATTGATCATCAGTAATATTTGGAAATTCATCATCTGTAAAACCCGCTAATCGTCTCTTATAAATATCTCTAACAGTGTTGTAATTACTTGTATTATCCACGTAAAAATAAACACCGGTACCTAATGCGGCATATACAATGGGTATTTTCCAATACTTCCCGCTGTATGCTTGACCTAATCCAGGTAAAATAGCAGAGTAGAAGGCAGCTTTGGCTGGCGCTAGCGGTTCATAAGGGCGAATTTTATTTTTCTTTTTTACAGTAACTTCTCGAGTTTCTGTACGAATTTTTAACGAATCTTCTACTTGTGCAAATACCATATTACTTGACCAAAGTAAAAGGATTAAAATTATATAAGCATGTTTATTTTTCACTACTTATTAATTTCTTTATACGGTTAAAATCTTCCTCAGAAGAGAAGGGTATGATTAATTTTCCGCGTCCACGACTAGCTACTTTTACATCAATTTTTGCTCCAAAAAAATCAGAAAATTCAGTCATACTATTTTCTACATATTTTGGTAGTTGTGAAGTTGCTGGTTTGGAGCTTGTAGATGTTACTTGGTCACCAGCTTTTACCAATTTTTCAGTTTCTCTAACCGAAAGAGAGTTGGCAATAATTTTTTCGTAAATATCCAGTTGCTTTTGCTGATCTTCAATATTAATCATAGCACGGCCATGTCCCATAGAGATAAAACCATCCCGAATACCAGTTTGTACAATTGGATCTAACTTTAATAAACGTAAGTAATTAGCAATGGTTGATCGCTTTTTACCTACACGATCGCTCAACTGCTCTTGTGTTAGATCAATCTCATCAATTAATCTTTGATATGACAAGGCAATCTCAATGGGGTCTAGATCCTGACGCTGTATGTTTTCTACCAATGCCATTGTCAATGATTCTTGATCATTGGCAATACGGATATACGCAGGAATGGTTTCTAAACCAGCTAATTTTGAAGCTCTAAATCGACGCTCACCACTAACTAATTGAAAGGTGTTAAAATCTAATTTACGAACAGTAATAGGTTGTATAACTCCTATTTCTTTAATGGAAGTCGCAAGCTCTTGTAAAGTTTCATCATTAAAACTAGTTCTCGGCTGAAAAGGATTAACATCAATACTGTCAAGTTCTAATTCTATAATATTACCAACTACTTTGTCAGCATTCTTATCTTCTGCAGATGTTATATCATTTTCTGGATCTTTAAGCAATGCCGATAATCCACGACCTAATGCTTGTTTTTTTGTTGCCTTCGCCATCTATCCTTAACTGTTTTTCTTGATAATTTCGTGCGCCAAACTTAAGTAATTACTAGCTCCTTTACTAGAGGCATCATAATTAATTATGCTCTCACCATAACTTGGTGCTTCACTCAAACGAATGTTACGTTGAATGATTGTTTTAAACACCATTTCATTAAAATGTTTTTGAACCTCTTCAACTACTTGATTTGATAAACGAAGTCTTGAATCATACATAGTAAGAAGTAATCCTTCGATATCTAATTGTTTATTGTGTATTTTTTGTACACTTTTAATTGTATTAAGAAGTTTACCTAACCCCTCGAGAGCAAAATATTCGCACTGTATGGGTATGATTACCGAATCGGATGCTGTCAACGCGTTTAGGGTTAACAAACCTAGAGAAGGAGCGCAATCTATTAATACATAATCATATTTTTCTTTGAGATGAACAATCGCTTTTTTAAGCATGTATTCTCGTTGTTCTTTATCAACCAACTCAATCTCAATAGCTACCAAGTCGATATGTGCAGGTATAATATCCACATTTGGCGAATTGGTTGGTATAATAGCTTCTTCTGGAGTGATTGTATGTTCTAAAATTTGATAGGTTCCTTTTTCTATACTCTCGACATCCAATCCAAGCCCAGAGGTTGCATTGGCTTGAGGGTCAGCGTCTATGAGTAGTACTTTTTTTTCAAGCACACCCAAAGAAGCAGCAAGGTTAACCGAGGTTGTAGTTTTACCTACACCTCCTTTTTGATTGGCAATTGCGATAATTTTACCCATAGGGGACGATTTGGATTTAAGAGGTAAAAATACAATTTATTATACAACATAAAAACGAAAAATATTAACAGTTCTTTATTGCTGTTTAAAATTAGGTTTTGAAATGAGGAAAACGCAGAAAGAGTCACTGAAATGAGTAACTCTTTTTAAAATTGTATTTAATTTATTTTATTTATTCTTTTTTGATCGAATCATTGATTCTAGCATATCCCACATTTCTGTAGGGACCTCCTCTAGAAGATTAAATTGGCCTGCACCTTTTAACCATTCTCCGCCATCGAGCGTGACAACTTCACCATTAACATAGGCAGAAAAATCTGACACGAGGTAAGCAGCAAGATTTGCAAGTTCTTGATGATCTCCAACACGTTTTAGAGGTACACGTTTTGCTAAATCAAATTTTTCTTTTAATTCACCTGGCAGCAAACGATCCCATGCACCTTTGGTAGGGAAGGGACCTGGTGCAATTGCATTAAAACGCATTCCGTATTTAGCCCATTCTACCGCGAGCGATCTGGTTAAGGCTAGTACACCTGCTTTTGCAGTAGCACTAGGCACTACGTAAGCAGAGCCGGTCCACGCATAAGTGGTTACAATATTTAGTACTACGGTGTTTTTATACTTTGTATCAATCCAATGTTTACCAAAGGCTAATGTACAGTTTTTGGTTCCTTTTAAAACAATATCAATAATGGTGTCAAATGCGTTAGCTGATAGGCGCTCTGTGGGCGAAATAAAATTTCCCGCAGCATTGTTAAGTAAAATGTCGACAGAACCAAAGGCTTTGAGTACTGTATCTCGCATAGCCTCTACTTCGTCATAATGTCGCACATCACACTGTACAGGTAAACATGTGCTGCCAGTCTCTTTTTCTAGTTCTTTGGCTGTTGTTTCTAGTTTTTCTAGATTACGAGAAGTTATAGCTACGTTGGCACCTAATTCTAAAAAATATTTAGTCATAGATTTACCCAATCCGCTACCTCCACCAGTAACGACAATATTTTTTCCTTCGAGTGCTCCATCGCGGAGCATTTTGTTTGTATAATTCATGAGCGTTTATGTATCATATTTGTGTGAAAGATACAATTATTAGATCAAAAAACTATGCACGCATAATAAATTAACTACGTACATCTATCAAGATATCCAAAATTGTAATAGCAGCTTTACTTATTTTTGTACCGGGTCCAAAAATAGCAACGGCTCCAGCATCAAATAAGTAATCGTAGTCATCTGGCGGGATAACCCCTCCTACAATTACCATTATATCTTCACGATTGTATTTCTTAAGTTCACTGATGATTTGTGGTACTAGTGTTTTATGGCCACCTGCAAGCGAAGAGACACCTACGATATGAACGTCATTCTCTACGGCTTGTTTTGCTGCCTCCTTTGGAGTTTGAAAAAGTGGACCTATATCCACATCAAAACCCACATCGGCATAACTAGTCGCTACTACTTTTGCACCTCTATCATGACCATCCTGTCCCATTTTGGCAATCATAATTCTAGGGCGGCGACCGTCTATTTCGGCAAAACGATTGGCTAACTTTCTAGCTTCTTCAAAAGAAGCATCGTTCTTTATTTCTTTAGCGTACACTCCTGTAAATGATTTAATTTCTGCTTTATAGCGACCAAAGTTTTTTTCTAAAGCATCGCTTATTTCACCTAAGGTAGCTCTTTTTCTGGCTGCCTCGACAGCCAGTTCTAATAAGTTTTCATCTTCATTTTTTGTGGCTTTTTCTAAGTGTGATAAAGCAACTAAAACAGCTTTAGTGTCTCGATTTTTTTTAACTTTATTAAGGCCTTCTATCTGTTGTTTTCGTACTGCGTTATTATCTACTTTTAATGTACTTATTGCGTCTTCATCTTCTAATTGATATTTATTTACTCCGATAATTATGTCTTGTTCGCTATCAATACGGGCTTGTTTTTTAGCAGCGGCTTCTTCAATCCTCATTTTAGGTATTCCAGCTTCAATAGCTTTTGTCATTCCTCCAAGAGTTTCGACTTCTTCAATCAGTTCCCAAGCTTTATCAGCTATCTCTTTGGTTAAAGTTTCTACATAATAACTACCTGCCCATGGGTCTACGGTCTTGGTTATCTGTGTTTCTTCCTGAAGAAAAATTTGAGTATTTCGTGCTATTCTCGCAGAGAAGTCGGTCGGTAAAGCTATAGCTTCGTCCAGGGCATTGGTATGTAAACTTTGTGTGCCTCCAAAAGCGGCTGCGCTAGCCTCTATACAAGTTCTCGCTACATTGTTAAAGGGATCCTGTGCTGTTAAACTCCAGCCACTGGTTTGACAATGAGTTCTAAGCATTAATGATTTTGGATTTTTTGGGTCAAATTGTTTAATTAATTTTGCCCATAGCATGCGGGCAGCTCTCATTTTGGCAATTTCCATGAAGTGATTCATGCCTATAGCCCAGAAAAAAGATAAGCGTGGGGCAAACGTATCTACGTCCATTCCAGCATCGATTCCTTTACGAATATACTCTAGACCATCTGCCAGGGTATATGCCAGCTCAATATCGCAGGTGGCGCCAGCTTCTTGCATATGGTAGCCAGAAATACTTATGGGATTAAATTTAGGCATATTTGCCGAACAGTAACTAAAAATATCACTAATTATACGCATTGATGGTGTAGGAGGATAGATATACGTGTTACGTACCATGAATTCTTTAAGAATATCATTTTGAATCGTACCTGCTAATAGTTTTTTGTCGACACCCTGCTCCTCAGCTGCTACTATATAAAAAGCCATAATAGGTAATACCGCTCCGTTCATTGTCATGGATACTGACATCTTATCAAGGGGTATCTGGTCAAACAGTATTTTCATGTCCTCTACAGTGTCAATAGCTACTCCCGCCATTCCTACATCTCCAAATACACGTTCATGATCACTATCATATCCTCGGTGGGTAGCCAAGTCAAAAGCTACTGAAAGTCCTTTTTGACCGGCAGCTAGATTTCTTATATAAAAGGCATTACTCTCTTCGGCAGTCGAAAAACCTGCGTATTGTCTTACAGTCCATGGTCGTCTTACATACATCGTAGAATATGGACCTCTTAAAAAAGGAGCTAAGCCAGCTGCAAAATTAAGATGCTCAAGTTGTTCGCTATCAGTTTTACTATAGATAGATTTTACCTCAATTCCTTCTGGCATTTGAGTAGTAATCACTTCTTTTTCTGCGATATTTATGGTGTCAGCATCAAGGGTGATATGTTGGATATCTTTTCGGATCATGTACAATATATTGATGAAACAATATGAATGACCAAATTTAATGTTTTATGATGATTAGCCAAAGGCTTTTTCGATTACCATAAGAATAGAGTAGTAAATATCAAAGGCAACAAATTTTTTGACAGATGTACAACCCAATTCAGAATTTGGCATATAATAAATGTGTTGTGCGGTTAACGAGGTGCTAACATTACCATTATCTTCTAATTTATCGATAATTTCTGGTAGATTATCACCATTACTGTTATTTTTTAGACATTGAATAAAACCACCTCGGTAATTGAAGATCATTACAGTTTCTTCATTAGATTTTTTTGCTTTAGTCCTAGAAGTTCTATTCTCTGAACGTTGATCTTCATATTTACTTAAGGGTATCCATATGGAGCCTTTACTTTCTATACCTTTTTTGAAGATCCGTGTTAGGGATATAGAGCTTTTAGAGGGTATCTTTTTTAAGTCAATGGATAAACTAGCTACTTCTGCCAAAAAAGTGCGGTATGTTTTTATAGAATCATTTCCAAAATTATAATGATTGAAAAGATCCTTTTCAAAGGATTGGAATGCTTTTGTAATTAAACCAGTATCATCAATACTAGAGCAATCAAAAGATTTTTGTGCATAGATAACGTGGGTTGTTACAACGAATAACAACAGCCACAACAATCTAGATCTAATCATAGGGGTTGATTGAGATTTATGAATTAAACTATTAGGTTAAGTTAATTTAATGTTAAAAATAAGAATAACTTTTTAAAGATTATAAGTTTAATTGTTTTTTTTCAATTTTTTCAGAAAGTCGTTTTCTTATAATAGGTTCTATCAGTGTTTTACGAGATTTTTTTTCTAAAAAAGGTGATTTGTCAAAATCTGGAATTATTTCGTTTGCGTTTCTATAACTATTGGCTCCAGTTAATTTAATAACTTCTTGATCAAACAGCGTTTGTTCCTTGATTGCACTTTCTTTAATTTTTTTCTGAATCTGCCCAGACTTTAATTGTGCTAAAAAGCCTCCTCCTTTTTCGATGCTTTTAAAAATCTCTAAAGCTTCATTAGCAAGTTGATTGGTTAATGTTTCTATATAATAGGATCCTGAAGCGGGATTACTTACCATATCAAAATTGCTTTCATGCTTAAGAATTAAAAGTTGATTAATAGCAATACGATTACCAAATTCGTTTTCATTATGATAAATAGCATCATATGGCATATTATAGATAGCATTAGCTCCGCCTAGTATAGCGCTCATGCTCTCCATTGTGGTTCTCAACATATTTACATTATAATCAAATACAGTCTTATTACGAGAAGCTGGAAAAGCCACAATATGACAAGATGGTATAATATCGTAAGCTTTACGTAAACTTGACCAAAGTATACGCAAGGCTTTTAATTTTGCGATTTCGAAAAAATAATTACCACCTACAGCTATGGTAAATACAATTTCTTTAGCTTCAGGTTTTTCGGTTTTTATATGTTCAAAATGATTTAGATATTCATTGGCATGAGCAAGTCCATAAGCAAGTTGTTGTACCATAGTTGCACCAGCATTTTGATATAAACTCATATCGACTGCAAGTATGCTTTTTAAATATGCTCCATGATTTATAATACTCTCTAATGTTTCTTGATCCTTTTGCAAGCTTTCAAACCAATTACCAGAACTGGCCAAATGACCAATATTATCTGTTAGCAAATAAATATGTTGTTTGGTCTGCTTCGCAAATAAATTGACTGATTTACAGAAGGAGGTAGATAAGAATAGGGGGGTAATATAGATCGTTGTCGTTTCTGGTAAGTTTTTTAAGAGAATTTTTATATCAATAGTTTCACTATGAATTATAAAAAATATAGCCTCAGCACCTTTTGATATACTCTCTAGAGCAGCATCATTACCTTGATTACTGTCTTTTACTTCTATTTTATGAGTAACATTCCAATGCGTAGGGTTTTGATTTTTAGGGGTTATACCCTCTAGATCTTCTTGGTTGTAGAAAGGTTTTATATCGATTCCCTCAAGAGATTTGTATATAAGTGCTTCATTATAATCTGCACCTTTGAGATCAACTTGAATTTTTTGTTTCCATTGTTTTGCTGAAACTTCATCAAAACCTTCAAAAAAAGATTTAATCATGGTTGTTAGAATTTAGTATACTGTCCTGATATTCAATAATATAAATTTCTTCATCATCTCGCTTCATAAAATAGGTTTCTCTCGCAAATTTCTCAAGTTCACTACTATCTTTGAGTACTTTAATGTCTTTTTGATCTTTAATAATCTCTTTGATATAATATTCTCTATTATTTTTAAGCTCTTGGATTTCACCATCTAATTCTCGGTGTATAAGCCATGAGTTAGTATCCAAGAAGAGCATCCAGATAACAAACACTAGTATTATTAGTACGTATTTGTTAAAAAGGATAGCAAAGACTGGAATCAGTGCGGGCTTATTCTTTAACTCGTCAAGATACTTTTTTACGTTCAATTCTATAGAATTTGGTGCTGTGTAAAGGTACAAAAGTTAATCCAAGCGTTCTTTAATTATTGAACGAACTACATCAACCGCGACTGTATTGTAGTGGTTGTTGGGAATGATCAAATCTGCAAACTCTTTTGTGGGGTCAATGAATTGTTGATGCATAGGTTTTAAAGTAGTTTGATAACGATCTAGAACTTCTTGCATATCTCTTCCGCGCTCTGCGATATCTCTTTTTAAACGACGTATTAACCGTTCATCACTATCTGCATGTACAAAAATCTTAATATCAAACATATCCCGAATTTGTGGATTAGTTAATATCAAAATACCTTCTACTATTAGAACTTTACTAGGACGAGTCGTTATTGTTTCACCTGTACGATTATGTTCTACAAATGAGTAATTGGGTTGTTCGATAGTTTCTCCCTTTCTTAACGCTCTTAAATGTTCACCCAACAAATCAAAATCAATAGATTTTGGATGGTCAAAATTTATTTGGGTGCGTTCTTCGTATGTTAAATGACTAGTATCCTTATAATATGAATCCTGTGATATTACACAGACCTCGTTATCCGATAATTCATTTATAATTTGATTGACTACTGTGGTTTTTCCACAACCTGTACCACCTGCGATCCCAATAATTAGCATTTCCTTATTTTTCGGCAAATTTAAGGAAAGCTGTGTAATCTTTTTGAGAAAGTTTTAAGCGGGTTTAAAAATAACACCAGAGGAACTATTTTTTGTTGCACCTGTTACAGAACTTAGGCAATTAATCTCACCTCGTTCTTTAAGTACACCCATAAAAGCAAAAATTAAAGATTCTTTATGATCGATTAATTCTTCATGGGGACGAACAATCGTAAACGAAGGTCCTAATTTTTGTGCAAGGATTTCAATAAAAAAGTGGTTTTTTGCTCCGCCACCTGTAACCAATAAAGTTGTTTTTTTATTGTAATTAGAAGATAATGTCTGTGCAATTTGATGTGTGATATGATGCACAGCAGTATGTAGTAAATTTTGTGGGGTATCTGGATTACGCTCGAGAATTGGTAATATTTTGGAAGCAAACCACTCATATCCCATGGATTTGGGTATAGCTTGCGAATAGTATGCTAATGAGTTTAGATCATTTAACAAAGTAGCATTTAATTGTCCAGATTTTGCTAGCTTTCCTTGATCATCATACTCTAAATCGATACTATTACAAATATGATTTAACAACATATTAACCGGAGCAATGTCGTAAGCAATGCGTTTGTTATTATATTCGTATGAAATATTGCTAATTCCACCAAGATTTAAGCAATACTCATATTGAGAAAATAGTAAGTGATCCCCAATAGGTACTAATGGAGCTCCTTGTCCACCGTGATATACATCATTGCTTCTAAAATCACAAATAACTTTTTGCCCAGTGCTATTAGCTAAATGTTGGCCAGAACCAATTTGATAGGTTATGCCAATTTCTGGCTGATGTAGTACCGTATGGCCATGACTTGAGATAAAGTCTACTTTAAGTTTGTGTTTGGAGATAAAGCTATTCACCTGAGTACCCATCCAAGTGCCAAAGTTATTGTGCAAAGCGATCAACGCATGACTTTGTAAATAGATAGCATTTTTTAGTTGTGCCTTAAAATCTAAAGAATAGTTAATACTATCGGTTTTTAGAATTTTATAGGACCAAACGTCTTTATTAATACCAAACCTACAGTATGCTATATCTAGGCCATCCAAAGAGGTTCCAGACATTAGGCCTATTACATGATAATCGTTTGTGATAGCCATTTAAACTATTTTGCTATTTTATTGACCTCTTGAGGTGTTACCATAGTTTTTTGAGAATTTCCCCAATTGTTCATGATGTAGTTCATGACATCAGCAATCTCTTCATCCTCTAATCCGAGGGATGTCATAGCACTATTGTATACGATACCATTCACCTCAATTGTGCCTTGTAGGCCATATTTTATAGCATGTATACTTTCTTCTCTTTTATTTTTTAGCCAATCTGACCCAGCTAGTGGAGGGAAAGTATTGGGAACCCCTTTTCCATCTGATAGATGACACTGCATACAAAAATCTAGATAAATCTCTTCACCAGACGTTATGCTTTGTTCGAGCGTTTTAGTTTGTAAATTACTGTTAATAGATTGGTAGTTTGTTAAAGTAACTGACTTATTAAATTGGCATACACTCATAAAAAAAATAGTGCCCGTTGCGAGTATACCAGCTAGGGTTATAGAATAGTTCATATTATTTAGGGATAATTTTGTAAATACCTTTTGATTCAACTGCTACATACACATAACCATCGGGACCTTGACGTACATTACGTACTCTGCCAATATCGGTTACCAACTTTTGTCTTTTGACAACTTTATTTGTATCGAGTATCAATAATTCTAAGTATTGAAACTTTAGGGATCCTACAAGGAGCGCATTTTTCCAATCCGGATAGACATCACTGGTAATAAAATCCATACCACTAGGAGCGATAGAAGGAATCCAGTAATATAAAGGTTGCTCCATACCTTCTTTCTCAGTTTGATCGGTTATTGTGGTGCCACTATAGTTGATTCCATACGTTATAACAGGCCATCCATAGTTACTGCCTTTTTTAATTTCATTGATTTCATCGCCACCACGGGGTCCATGTTCGTGTACCCAAATTGTTTTAGTTTTGGGATGTAATGCCATGCCTTGTGGATTGCGGTGTCCATAAGAAAAAATAGCTTTTTTAGCTCCATTCTTATCTACGAATGGATTGTCCTTAGGGATTTGTCCATCGTCATGTAATCGATAAATTTTACCTCCGTCTCTCGTTATGTCTTGTGGATTTTGGTCCCGATTACCACGATCGCCTATACTAAAATATACATAACCTTCTTTATCAAATTCAATTCTTGATCCAAAATGATGCCCTTTGGTTGTATTTGGACTTCCTTTGTATAGTTTTTGTATGTCAACTAAAGTGTTATCCTTTAGTTTTGCTCTAATCAAAGCGGTGTGACCACCTTTTACTTCACCATCAGTAGAAGCGTAGGTGATATAGAGCCATCCATTGTTTTTATAGTTTGGATGTATAGCTATGTCTAATAATCCTCCTTGATTACGGTTGTAAACTGATGGGACTTTAGAAATCAAGTTCTTCTTTCCATCTTTAAAATGAATAAGCTCACCACTTTTTTCGGTTATTAGTAAACTTCCATCGGGTAGCCAAGTCATCCCCCAAGGTATCTGTAATTCGGGAACCACCAATTCAATCGTATAATCTTTAGAGTCTTCCTGTAGTACGATATCATCAATTTTTTCTTGCGCACAAGCAAAGCAGAGTGTTAGCAAGCATGAAATTTGAAAAAAAAGTTTTTTCATTTTACGAAGTTTTAAGGGTTGAAAATACGAAGAATTATTTTTTAAAGTTTATATTTTATGTTAATGCCTGTGTAATAATTTATTGGCATCCCTGGATAAAAAAAGCGTGGAGCATTCTCACCAAAACCTACGGCGTTTACCTGAATTTGAGAAGCGTATTTTGTATCGAGGCTGTTGTTAAGGTTAAAAAATAAGTCATACTCTAGTCGTTTAAAAATGTTATTCTTATACCCGATTTGAGCATTGAGAAGGGAATAATCTTTTGTGTATAAAGTGTTGCCATCATTGACGGGAATTTTACCTACATACTGCATGGCAATCATGCCATAAATTGATTTTTCTGAAACAACATCGAGTCCTATGTTAATAACTTCGGAAGGAACACCAGTCAAATCATTATTAGAAAAGTCTTGTTCGTTATCTATAAATCTCACAAATCGATGTTGATTAATCGTTGCGTTAGTATAGGCCGTAACAGTTGTAGTATTTGTAGATAAAACAGGGTAGGAGAGTGCCATTTCAATCCCAGTATGTCTTGTTTGTCCTGCATTTATGCCAAAAAAATCATCTTGAGAGTTACGTCTTGTTACTAGTAAATCTTCGATATACATGGTATAAATGGTTAGTTCACCCAAAAGTTTGTTTTGAAGAGCTTTGAGGCGCAAACCAAGTTCAAAATTCCATCCTATTTCGGGTTTCAATCCCTGATTAAAAGTCCCATTTGGTAACAAAGTTTCTGCCGTAGTAGGCATTGAGAATCCGTGGGATATAGAACCATAAGATGTTAGCTTTTCGGAAATCGTATACGTAAGACCAAGTTTTGGAGAAAGAATCAAATCAAAATCATAATTACCTAGTTGCTCCTTCGCCTCGGTTGAGAATTGATTAATTAAGTTGTAAAAGGTATAGTTAGTATGTAATCCAGTAGTAAGTTTTATTTTTGGAGTGATATGTACTAGTGCCTCGCCAAAAATATTAATATAACTACGTTGTTCTTTAAAATCAGAAAGTTGCTGTCCATAGCTACTACCTTCGCTATTTGGTGTAGTCTGATAAGTATTTTCAAATGTTTGCGATAAGTATTGGTCTGTAAATCCTTCGACACCAAACATCCAATTAACAGGAAGCTGTACTAACTCATTAGTTCCTTGAATTTTTGTTCGTATCCCCAAACCGTTTGTTTTTTCCTCGAGGATATTAAAGGGTCGAGGTTCTACATTATCTTTTATAGACCCAAATACACTGGTATGTTGAGTTAATTTTTGCGTATAGTTGTGTTTCCATGTAATACCTAATAGACCTTGATTTACGTGCTCGAAAGCTTTTGAAGCTCCCCAAGTAAAGGCTGCTTTTTTAGGTGTTTTTTCAAAATCTTCTTGTGAGAGTGAGCTAGGAATTTGGGCGTTAAGGTGTATATAGCTGGTAAGTAAGGATATCTCATCTTTAGTACCCAGATCAAATTTCATCACACCAGTCAAGGTCGTACGATTGTACGCATTATTCTCACGGTAACCATCGCTATGATTGTTACTATATATAAGATTGATAGATTTGTTGTTTTTTGAAATTTCTACACTCCCAATAAGTTTTTGAAAATTATAACTACCTATTTGAGTTGTAAGAGTAGCTAATGTTTTTTGACTTTTAGTGTATAAAGGTTGTAATATAATGGTGCCGCCCAATCCAACTCCAAAACTACTGGCAGCAGGACCTTTATGGATTTCAATTTGTGAGACTGATGAGAGTTCAAGATCCTCAATTACAGATTCGCCATTCCCATCTGTCAACGGAATTTCTCCAAAGTAAGCTCGAATGTTAGTAGTTCCAAATAAGCTACGAGCACCAATTCCTCTTATCGTTATTCTATTAGTGTTAAATGTTCCACTCTGCATAAATACCCCAGGAACCTGGTTTATAACAGTCGCCAAAGTAACTGGTTTTACGAGATCAAGTTTCTGTTTACTAAGGATACTAATAGCCTGCGAGGATTCTTTTGGTTTTGTGGTCAACCCTAGATCAGTCAATGTCACCTCATTAAGTTCTATAGGGGCCGGTCTTTGTGTGTTAATAACTTGCATAGAGACACTGTCCTTTTGGACCTTTTTTTCTTGCGCTTGCAACCCCAAAAAAGAACTGAAAATAAGTATGTATAGTACGAGTGCTTTCACTTTTTTTCTCAAATATCCGAAACTTATACTTGATGAAGTATTAAAAATATGTATTTGCGAACTATTAATTAGAAATTAAATAAATGTTTTCAGAATTTTTAGGTTTTAATTAAACACTTTGTTTATATTTGCACCCGCAAAAGGGATAACCTATTCGGGGTGTAGCGTAGCCCGGTTATCGCGCCGCGTTTGGGACGCGGAGGTCGCAGGTTCGAATCCTGCCACCCCGACTGCAAAAATCCAATCATTTTTATGATTGGATTTTTTTGTTTATGTTATAATTCGCATGGTCGAGTATGCGAGCTTTTTTGAGTTTATTTACTGTATTATGGAGGTTTATAGTTGTAATTTAAAATAGTCTACATATAATCAACGATTATCGGGAAATGTAAGCGTATAATTGTCCAAAGCATTACAAAAATATATAGGTTGAAAACAGGCATGTAGATGTTGTTTCAATTGACATAGGGTTCCTTTATTTTTTTTGTATCAATCTTTTATAGTTTTTAAACTCATCACGTACTTTGGGAAACAAAAAGAGTAAGCCTATCATGTTCGGAAAAACAAGTGCCAGAATCATCGCATCCGAAAATTTAATGACGGCGTCCAGTGTTACCGCTGCTCCCATTATGGTAAACACCAAAAAAATGATTTTATAGGTAAGATCAATGAATTTGCTTCTTCCAAATAGATATTTCCATGCTTGTAACCCATAGTATGACCATGATATAATAGTTGAAAAAGCAAATAATGAGACCGCTATAACCAATAAGTAGGAGGAACCTTGAATTGAGTTTTCAAAAGCCATAGAAGTGATGTTTACTCCACCCACTCTTGATCCATCGTTCATTAAAACAGTTCCATTAACTACCTCTCCATAAACAAAAGCTCCGTCATTATTAAACAGTATTATTACCAGCGCTGTCATTGTGCATACGACTACCGTATCAATAAACGGTTCTAGTAAACCTACTAGCCCCTCAGATGCAGGAAATTTTGTATTGACCGCCGAGTGAGCGATCGCAGCAGATCCTGCGCCTGCCTCATTAGAAAAAGCAGCACGTCTAAAACCTTGTATCATAACGCCAATGATGCCACCAGTTACCGTAGCTCTTGGCGTAAAAGCTTCATTAATTATCAATCGTAATGCTTCTCCTATTTCATTGGATTTGGAAATAATTATGAATAAAGCCGCTCCGACATATAAAATAGCCATAAAAGGAACTATTCGCTCGGTAACTTTTGCAATACGTTTGATGCCACCAATGATGACAATGCCCACCAAAAAAGCGAAAATTAATCCTACAAGGCTTCCAGAAGCTGAACCTTGTAAACCAAATTGCTGAATTATTTGTGCAGCTGCTTGATTTGTTTGAAAAGCATTTCCTCCTCCAAAGGATGCACCTACACAGAGAATAGCAAACAGGATAGCTAAAAACTTGCCCAGTCGTTTGTATCCTTTTTCTTTTAAACCTCTTGATAAGTAGTACATCGGACCTCCGTACACATTCCCAATATTATCAATGTCGCGATATTTAACTCCTAACGTACATTCAACAAATTTTGTTGACATACCCAGTAATCCGGCCAGAACCATCCAAAAAGTGGCTCCAGGTCCGCCGATAGATATGGCTACCGCGACCATGGCGATGTTACCCAATCCTACCGTACCAGAAACTGCTGTCGCCAATGCTTGGAAATGATTGACTTCACCGTGGTGACCTTCATTGTTCAACATATCAACAAAATCAGCATCAGTTTGATACACTTTAGCTTTTAAATGTATAGTATTCTTTTCGAGTGAATCATATTTACCACGTACAACTTGTATAGCAGTTGCGAAATGTCGTATGTTCACAAATCCAAAGTATATGGTGAAAAACAACGCTCCGCAAAGTAATAAAATCAGTATAAAAGGAATGTTATTTCCAAATAAAGAAATCTCAAAAAGTATGGTTTGTTCCCACCAAACTGCAAAGGGCATAAATGCATCGTTGATTTGTTCATCTAACCCTTTGGATTGTGCATTTAATGCTATGGGAGTTATAAATAAAAATAATAATAAGAGCGAAATGTTTTGTTTACTAGTCATAAATTAAAATTAAATTAGACTAGCAAAATGCAGTGATTTTCCTTTTTTTGCTCGGATTGTCAGAAAAAAAACAAACATGTCAGTTAATATTTTACTGACAAAAGTAACTGTAAGTAATTGATCTTAAAGATGTATCTGAATTTTGGATAAGCCTAAACGAATTTTTCGTTCTCTCTTTTCTGACATTTCAAAAAGTGTAGTTTTTAACGGAATTAGATGTGTATCTTTAGTCCAATTTCCCTTTCCAAAGATATTATCCAAAATAGCAACGAGTAGACGTTTGATCTCATTATAATCATTTATATCATACGTTTTTTTAGATGTGTAATTTTTGGGTTTAATTTCTAACCAATCATCATCATGGTATATTTTTGCTTTCGCAAATTTTAAAAATAATTCATAAAGGGCAGGGGTTAGTATAACTTCTCTTGTATCTTTTGAAGGAAATCCTTTTAAAAATATTGTGTATTGTATTTTTCCAGAAGTTGTTGTTTTATTATGAAATTGGATATGCAAACGCTCTCGATCTGGAATAATATTTTCAATTAATTCTTTTACCCAACTAAGTGCAAGCGCAAAAAACAACATAATAAGCGTAGTTTTGAATATTGCAGAAAAAAGAATTTCATTAATCGAACCATTACTCAATTTATAAAATTGAGCGATAAGGGTTATTAAAATCGTAGCCAAAGAGAGCCAAGCGAGTATTTTTAATCTTCTTTTTACAAATGATTCCCATAATACACAACCTAAAAAAAGCAAGGTTAACACTGCATAATACACATCCAGTTCACTAATTAATACAAATGCTTTTTGATTTATCATTTTGTGAAGCGTGGGTAACAAAGAGAATACAAAGGGAATTCCAACAATATATATCCAATATGGTGATTTAATTAGATGTGCGATAGGTTTGGGTAAGTATCTAAACCAAGGAAGTGCTAGTAAGATTAGCAAACTATTGAATAAGGATAAAATACTTCTAAAACCTTCTGCTAGAAAAACGCTTGTTGCATTACTTTTAGCAAAATACACTTCGGTTAGACCAGAAAGCGACCAGCATACTATAGATAAAGCCAACCATACCTGTCCTAAATCATTTTGCTTTTTACCTATATGCCACCAAATTGCCATAAGTGCGATAAACGCAAATAAACAGGTAGCAAATTGCCACCATCCATAGAAGAGTACAATATTAGTTTCCATTCTTACTTTTTTAAAGTAATGAGACTAAATATAGATAAATTTATCACTATTTGGAATGCAGTTAGTATAGCACATGCATATTTACTATCACGTTTTTTGACTGAGATAGACTCTAATGTTATGGTTATTAATTAGTGTCTTACAAATTATGATCACTAAGTGTGTAAAAGTTCTTATGATTTAGTTAATACTATTTCTTTAGTTTTTCCATCTTGTTCTAGCACCATATGTATTTCTTGCTTATTATAGATATCTCTCCATCGAGTATGCCAAAAATCACAAAATGCTATCTGGGTTAAGTTACTCAAATTATAATCATTTACCAATACAACGATGGCTGTAGATGTAATTTGATGTGCTGTGGTAAATGCTCTTTTTCCACTTTTTAGCTCTAACTGATTTGTCTCAAAATTAGGCGCAAATTCAAGTTCGTGATGTACGATATCTTTTTTAATTTCAATTTTACTTGGGTCTAGGTATACTTTATGGCTTTCCCAGTCTATAGTCACAGTGTAATTTTCTAAAAATAAATTACCCATTAATTGTCTGTTACCCACGCTATGCTCGAGTGTTACTAACTGATTTTCTATGTGTAACTCCCCTATATCCATAGCGCTGACTCTAATACGATATTCATCATTTTTGGAATTTTTAAAGCCGTAAGCAACTCGATCTTTTTTATACTTTTTTAGATTTTTTTTATGTAGCTTAGGATTGGACACAAATGCCGCACGTCCATTACCTGTATCAAAATTAAAATCTGATTCATATCCATCAATATTAACGGCAATGGTTTCTGTACCCCATTTTTTTGCAGAGAGTTTTAAAGTAAGCATTGTTGCGGTTTCGGGTACTCTTAATTTTGAAATTGTATCTGTAAGTCGAATTACTTTATTCTTATAATCTATTTGCCATTTTGATTTTTTCATGAGTGTACTACCTATAATACCGTGAACAGTATTACAAAATTTTGTTTTGGCAAATTTTAATTCCATGGCGATGGCGCCAATCGAATTAAATTTTATAGTACCAACAGTTATTGTATCTATAACTAGGGTTTTAAGTTTTTGATTTTGGATTACGGGTCCAGTAATATTGGTTTCGATATATGGTGTTGTTTTAAAATTATCGATGATAGTATTGCTAATTACCGTTGCTTCTGCACCTGTGTCAAAAAGAAAATTGTATGTGGTCCCCTTATGTATGATATCGATAAAGATGTAATTATCGATATATCTAAAAGGAATTTCGCTTAAATAGTTTGACGCAGATACACTTCCTTGATTGGCCCAAGTTGATAACTCAGACTGTTGAGCATTGGTAAGGATACTCCAACAAACAATACAAATAAATATTAATTTTGAGAAATAAGATTGAGCCATGTTAAAAGTCTATGAAGCAAAAAAAAGATAATTTATTTTTTGATCTAAACTACGTATTATTTGGCTATATCGATGTCATATTTTTCTGAATATTATGAACAGTATTAGATCAATTTTATGATATATAGCCAACGTTTAAATCATATTTTACAATCTTACTCTTCAATCCAACGATAAACATTGACATACACTATTGAACTTTGATCCTAAAATCACTCCAAATGATAATGTAACTTTAAAGTACGATGAAGTAGTATGTTTTAAATTTGATTTCTTAATATAATCCTACACTATATTTGTTAGATCGCAGGATACGTGATGTTTTAGTTAGCCTTAGATATTATAAATAGGTAGAGAGACTATAAGCAAATGCCTCTATACAAGTGATAGGTAATGAAGCCATAGAAAACATAGTATGATAACTAAATTTCAATTTTTTTTCTTTCTCATTTTACTATCGGTCACATCATCCTTTGTTGGTCAGGAAACTAAAGGTGACTTAACGTTTCCTCATACAAAAAAAATGGACTCGGTTATTCTTTATTATAAACAACAACTTCTTAATGCACAATTAGAAAGTTCAAGTAAAGTAGGACTTAGATATTTGGATTTAGGTGAATTTTATTTTAGCGCCGGAGTAATTTCAGAGGCAGTAGAGCAATTCAGTAAAGGTTTACATACGATAAAAGATCCAAATGATACGTTACAGGTTATTTTAAAGAATGCAATAGGCAGGGTAGAGCTCTCTTTAAAGAATTATGCGCAAGCTCAGATTTATTTTAATGAAGCTATAAATGAGTCAATGCGGTTAAAATATAAGAGGGGGCAGGCCATTTCCAAAAGTTATTTGGGCAGTTGTTATGAGAAAAAGCAAGAGTATGATATTGCTTTGACCTATCAAGAAGAAAGTCTAAAATTATTTGATGAACTTCAAGATATCAAAGGCTTATCCTTGGTTAATGAAAACATGGGGAGTATTTATGAAGATCTTGAATATTACGATCTGGCATTTCAGTATTTTAACAGAGCCTATAATCTAGTAAAAGGGCAATTATCTAGAAACGAGATTAGTATTTTAAACAATCTCGGCGATATCTACAGAAAAAAAGGCGATTATAAAAAAGCACTAACTACTACCCACAAAGCACTTGTTATCGCCAGAATTATAGAAGATACTCATCAATTAATAAGTGCTAATAAAGATATATCCAAAACGCATCTATTACTTAAGGACTATAAACAGGCTTTTTTATATCTGTCTGAAGCGGAAGACTTAAATCAAAAGCATTTTTATACCCAAAATACGAATCAATTTAACGTGCTGCAAGCTGTATACGAGTCCGATAAAAAAGAAGCACAGATTAAGTTGCTGAAACAAGAAAATGCAACTGTATCAGTAAGGCATAAATTATTTCTGGTTTTATTAGGTGTTGGCTTTTTAATAGTAGGAGGTACTTACTCTCTTATACACAAACGTAGAAAAGCGAAACTAAAAATTCAAAAATTTGAGAAACAGCTTTTGGAAACAGAGTTAGAGAAAAAAGCCTTGCAAGAAAAAAATCTTCAAAATGAAATTCAGTTGAAAACAGCAGCTTTATCCAAATATAGTCTACACCTTTCGCAAAAAAATAAAGTGATGCAAAATTTATCAGCAAATTTAAAAAAAATGGCAGATCGTAAGCATCTAGATATGTCTAAGAAACTAAAAGCGCTCGCTATAGATATCGATGAGAGCATACACTACGAACAGGAATGGACAGAGTTCGTCAATTATTTTAGTGATATACATCCCAATTTTATTGAAAGGTTATTATCCTATTCTATAGGAAAATTATCTCCTGCAGAATTACGTTTAGCGATTCTATTACGACTTAATCTGACTTCAAAGGAGATTGCTGCTATTTTACGAATCACACCCGATAGTATACGAGTTTCACGATATAGACTACGTAAAAAAATTAGTATTGGCAAAAAACAAGATCTAGTTCAGTTTTTATTTGAACTATAGATAGATCTTCTATATAACTTTTAGTTTATGTAATCACAATGTAACTTAATCTTTATTGTTGCCTTGATGTTGCGTTTATTTTCTGTTCAAATGACGCTTTGTTATTCTATAATTAACATAGCAAACAGCTGCTATATATAGATTTGCAGAGAATAAATTAAATAGAAAATGAAAACAACTAAACTATTAAAAGTATTTTTTGTAACGTTATGTTTGGGATTATTCGGCATTAATATGTGTGCTCAATCTGGTAATATTATAGGAACCATATCCGATGAAAATGGGTTATACTTACCTGGCGCAGATATTATACTGCCTTCTCTATCAAAAGGTGCAATATCAAACTTTGATGGAAAATTTACACTTGTTGATGTTACAGCAGGAACCTATATTCTACAAGTATCCTATTTAGGTTATTCGGACCTACAAAAAGAAGTAATTGTAAGAGCTAATGAAACGACCGAAATATCTATAGTTATAGCACCTAAGAGTACAGAGCTTGAAGGTGTAATTGTCACTGCTTATGGCTTACAAGGACAATCAAAAGCATTAAATACCCAAAAGAACAACATTAATATAACCAACGTAGTATCTACAGATCAAATTGGTAAGTTTCCAGATACCAATATAGGGGATGCAGTGAAACGAATACCAGGAATTGCGGTTCAAGTAGATCAAGGCGAAGCTAGAAATATTATAGTTCGTGGACTATCTCCTCAACTTAATTCTGTAACCTTGAATGGTAGTAGAGTCCCTTCTGCCGAGGGGGATAATAGAAATGTGCAAATGGATTTGATCCCATCAGATATGATCCAGACTATAGAAGTGAATAAAGCGGTAACCCCAGATATGGATGCAGATGCTTTAGGAGGTTCTGTTAATTTGGTAACTCGTACTTCTCCTCAAGGTTTTAGAGTATCCACAACGCTCGGGTCGGGAATAAATGTAATTACAGATAAACCTATTTGGAACGGATCATTTATCGTGGGTAATAGAAGCAACAATAAAAAATTTGGATGGATGCTATCTGCTTCCTATAATAACAACGATTTTGGTTCGGACAACATAGAAGCAGAATGGTCAGATAAATTTGAATATTACACAGGCGCAGATGATGCCGAGGGTGAACCAATTCTGGCAGAAGTAGATGTAGATCCTTACACAAAGCTTTTTGAACAAAGAACATACCTGGTACAAAGGATTAGACGAAGTTTTTCTTTTAATACAGACTATAAATTTGATGCAAACAATACTATTTTTCTCAAAACAATTTACAATTGGAGAGATGATAGAGAAAATAGATTTGCATTAGAACAAGAAATCTTGGATCCAGAGGATATCGAATTGGGGGATTTTATAATTACAAATCGTAAACCTACACGGTTTCCAGTAGTAGTAGCAAGGCAGACTAAAGGAGGTATCGATAATTCTAGACAACAAAACAGACGTTTAGAAGATCAACGTATGCAAAATTATAGTTTGGGCGGAAATCATTTATGGGGTAATGTAAAGGTGGATTGGATGTCATCATTTGCAATAGCATCAGAGGAACGTCTTAAGGAGCGATATGCTCAATATGAAACTGAATATAGTATCGATAATGATGTCTCAAACCCACGATATCCAATATTTACGGGTACCAACCCCGAAGATGCTGCTAATTTAGATAATTTTGAATTTGATGAGATTACTGAAGAGAATCAATTTACAGAGGAAAAAGACTTTAATATCTTTTTAAATTTTCAAATTCCCGCAGATTTTTTCGGAAAAGGTGATGGATTTATAAAATTTGGAGGACGTAGTCGATTAAAAACGAAAACAAGAAAGAATGATTTCTTTGAGTTTGATTTAGAAGAAGATTTTCCTACGCTTGCCGCCGTACCTGTTAAAAACTATTCTGATTCTAATTTTTATGCTGGAAGTAAGTATTTAATTGGATCATTTGCTGACGAATCGTGGTTAGGGAGATTAAATTTAACTAATGGAGAATCTGTACCAGATGAATTTTTACGTGCCAATTTTGATGTAGAAGAGGATGTTTATGCTGGATATGCAATGTCTAACCAAAAACTTTCTGAAAAACTGAGCGTATTATTCGGACTACGTCTAGAGGCAACACGGTTAAAGACTACCGGAAATGAAATTGAAAATGAGGATAATGTCATCGGTCAAATTACTAAAGAAAGTTCATATACGAATATTCTACCAAGTGTACATTTTAAATATGATGTATCCAAGGCGACAGTTTTACGATTTGCATGGACAAATACATTAGCTAGACCTAATTACGTAGATTTAGTGCCGTCTCTAGATGTCGTGGTATCTGATGAAGAAATTTTTGTGGGTAATCCAAATTTAGAAGCAACTACATCCATAAATTTTGATTTGATGGCAGAGCATTATTATAAAAGTGTAGGGTTACTATCGGGAGGTCTATTTTATAAAAATATTGACAATTTTATTTATACTTTTCAAGGGGAAGCAGCAGACGAATCTTTTGGAGCAGATACTGTGGGCTTTGATGTTTTTCAACCCTTAAATGGGGATGGTGCAACTATTTTTGGGTTTGAGATGGCTTTTCAGCGACAATTAAATTTTTTACCAGGGTTTGCAAGCAATTTTAGTGTGTACTTTAACTATACGTATTTATCTTCTAAGGCGAATGGTATCCGAAATGAGGATGGAGATGAGCGTACAGATTTAGACTTACCCAACACCGCTCCTAATTTGATTAATGCATCTTTAGCCTATGCCGATAAAAGATTTAACGCTCGTTTATCTGCTAATTTTTCTGATCAATACATTGATGAAATAGGGGGTAGTAATTTTGAGGATCGATATTACGATACTCAATTGTTTTTAGATTTCAATGCTTCTTTTAAACTTAATAAAAACTTAAGTATTTACACTACTGTAAATAATATTAGCAATCAACCACTTCGATACTATCAAGGATCAGAGGAGCGTACAGCACAAACAGAATTTTATGGACAACGAGTATCATTTGGATTAAAGTATGATATATTCAAAGAGTAAATTTAAAAACAAGTACCACTCTTTCTTAAAAAATAAAATTAAATCTCATAGAAAAGTCACGATGAAAAATAATATTTTATATACCATAACTGCATTTCTACTATGCCTAACCATAAGTTGTAATAAAAGTAAACTAGTACCAATACTGCCTGATGTTATTACAGAATTTACATTGAATGATACTGATGATCCTGCAATTTGGGTCAATCCTATTGATTCTTCAAAAAGTATTGTGTTTGGCACCGATAAAGAGACTAATGGAGCGATTTATGCCTTTGATCTGCAAGGTAAAATTATTAAAGAAAAAACAATTCGTAATATCAAACGTCCCAACAATGTCGATATTGAATATGGCTTTAATTTAAATGATTCGACTACTGTTGATATTTTGGTATTTACAGAGCGTGAAAAACAACAAATCAGGATGTTTTCGGTACCAGATATGCAACCCTTAGACTCGGGGGGATTTCAAGTCTTTGGGGATGAAGAACAATTAGAAAATAGATTACCAATGGGTATAAGTTTGTACAAATCACCCAAAGATGGAAGGATCTATGCCATCGTAGGTAGAAAAACTGGACCAAAGGATGGATATTTATATCAATATGAATTGAAAGCGGATTCAGTCTCGGTAAAGTCAAATTTTATTAGAAAATTTGGTTCTTTTAGTGGAGTTAAGGAAATTGAAGCGATAGCGGTTGATGATGAGAATGGATATATCTATTTTTCGGATGAAGGTGTGTGTGTAAAAAAGTACTATGCCGAACCTAGTCTCGGAAACAAAGAAATTTCATGCTTTGGAGGATCGTACTTTTTAGAAGATATAGAGGGTATTGCAATTGCCTCGTATAGTGATGGTCACGGATATCTTATAGTTTCAAATCAACAACAAGGAGAGTTTAATATCTTCTCAAGATCTGATAATTCTTTTATTAAAGCCGTTAACCTGAACACAAAAGAAACCGATGGCTGCGAAGTAGTTACTGTACCGCTTAACTCGACTTTTCCGAACGGTCTTTTTGTAGCGATGAATGATGAGAAGAATTTTTACTTTTATGATTTGGGTAGGATAGGTCTAAAATAGTATATATTTTTTTGATACATATACCTGTTGTTTTTAAAAGAGTTTTTATAAAATATATGGATGTTTTATAAAAACTCTTTTAAATTTCAAGTGGATTCTTATATTTGCACATCAAAAATCGGGATGTGGCGCAGTCCGGTTAGCGTACACGGCTGGGGGCCGTGTGGTCGCAGGTTCAAATCCTGTCATCCCGACAATATCTGTTGATTAGATATTAAAAACACTGTTAATTTTATTTTCAGTGTTTTTTTTGTTTTCAATTAAAACTGCTTGATTCTAGTCTCATAAGTTGAGGTAAGAGATAGCCAGAGTAGTTACAGTTTACCATCGATTATCAAATTATATGAGGGTAAAAATCTAGGGTTTATTTATTTTCTTTTTGTTTCTCTAAGTAGTGCATATAAGGTTCAAAAGCTTCTTTTTCTTCACTTTTTAATAGATTCATAACTGCATAGGATATACAGTCTACCCCAGTTGATAAAAGCCAAATTTGGGTTTTTGATAGTAGATCATTACTTCTAAGCATGCCTTTTCATTAATTGCCCAAGCTTTAGCTAACTGGCATGTTTCCAAAAATTTGATTCATTTAGTTCTCCTTTAAATGGTCTTAATATACCCAAAAACCCTTGCTCACTTTTTAGAGAAGAATAATTGTCATGCGTAAAAAATTCGCTGTTTCAAAAGTTCTTTCGCTTCCTTTTCGGTCATTTTATAATTTTAATTATATAATTTTCAAATAATTGAAGTGCTATTGTTTAATAGGTATTTTAAGAAAATCTAACTAACTTTTTATGAGAACAATCTTATAAAAAGATAGGCTGTTTTTTAAAGCAACATACATTTTGATGCTGTCTAGAGTGCTATATTTTTCGTAACTCCACTCTTCGATTGGCGGCTCTACCTTCTTGAGTTGTATTATCTCCAACGGGTCTGGATTGCCCAAAACCTTCACTTTTCAGTCTTGACTCCTCGATACCCTCGTCTACAAGCGCCATCACTACCGATTTTGCTCTATTTTTGGAAAGTTTCATGTTAGCATCTTCATCACCAACAGTATCGGTGTGTCCTTCTACACTTATTTTTAACGTAGGATTTGCATTTAACATTTTAGTAATTTCTTCGATCATTTCATACGAATCTTCCTTAATTCTTGATTTTCCAGTATCAAAATTTATATGCAATGTTGCAAAACCTTTTGAGTTTATCTCATTGAATATTTTATCCGCAGTTATTTTTTCAATGGTTTGCTCAAACTCTTGTGATTCTGCTATCCCAATTTGTGCGTTAGCTACATCAGAATAGATTTGAATACCTATTTTTTTTGTAGGAGTTTTTAAAACATACATACGAATTGGATGATTCACTACGTCCCCAACATAAAAGTTATTAAAATAGGCGTAACGATCATTAACGGTTTCACCCTTTTGATTTATTAGCTCATCGGGAATCGTACCTTCAAAAATAAGTTGCGCACCAATCGTGTTTAAGTATTCCTTGATACTCTTATCAAAATAGTATTGATTCCACTCTTTTGTAGTATCCATCATAATACCCATTTTATCTACTCGTCCCTCTATATCAAAAAATGATTTGCCATCAAACATTTCAAGTTTATGAAAGTCATACGATTCTGTACTACTAGTGTTTTTATTTACAACCATTCCTTTTGGAGGTGTGATATAAGGATATGCTCCTATATCAGTAGTAGATTCGGGAACATTATCCCAAGAAAATGCTGCTACAGGATTATCAGACTTTTTATCAATTTGTTCATTTTGACTCGAAGTAGAAGTTTTTTCTTCAAGAACTTCATTGGATTCATTTTGAGAAGTGTTCTTATCATTTTTACACGAAAAAAATGAGATCAACAAAAGCGAGATTAAATACGTTCTTTTCATTATTATTTGATTTTTTGGTTATTCTAGGTTACGTTCTATTCATAGTACTTATAGTTCTTAACTAAGATACAAATAGGTGTAAAAAGTCCTAATGGATTGATTTGTAGTTTAAAGATAAATTTTATCTTTTATTGCTGAAAAGTTTGATTACCTTTTTTTTGTTTTTTAAATAAAGCTGAAAAATTATAATAAAGCAAAACACATGCGTCACCAATTCATGAAAACATAATATTATGCAAATGTATAGTAGGGATTTTGAGAACTGTTATTTGTGTTGAATACGTAGTAGTAAAGAAAAGGCTCAATGATTCTTTCTTGAATCATTGAGCCTTGAGTACTTGTATCCCAAAGTAACAAAGAATTTATTTTTTATCTCTATCCTTTGCTAGTATGAGTTACACTTTATTATTTAACGGAAATGTAATTCCAATAGCAAATGCACCAACAAATTGTTGGACTGATGGTTGAAAGAAATAAGTAAATCCTACATCCACGTTGTTTTGTTTTCCTAATTCTAGTCCGAATGCCAGGGGGGTGTGATAGATAATTCCACTTTTATCAATAGTGTCAAAAGCTGTTATTGTTTCAAATTTACCAATTGATGTTCCTAATCCTATTTCAAAGTACGGTGCAACCCAAGGTATGGGCGCTCTAACTCTTGCTTTTCCACCAAGTAAGACGGCTTTTGATTCGGCTTTTTCATAAGTTGGATTGTTATTTATATCTGTTCTTTTTGATGTAGTCGAAATAAAACCTGTATATGGCCTCAACTCAAACCACGAAGCCACTTTTAACACGAGTTCTCCTTGTATAAATAAACCGGTACCCGCAATTTCGTTAATACTATTGTAGGGTACACTCAAGCCATATCCAAGTATAGCATTTATTGATTTTTGTTTTATGAACTGGGCTTCGACACTAGTTGAAGTTAAGATAATTAGTAAGAATAGTAGTGTTTTTTTCATAAGGTTTACAGATTACATATTAGAAAGGTAGCGCAGGTTATAAGCAGTACATTTTAGATTAATAGCGCACAAATATAACAAAACATTGTTGTTCTATTGGACAATAATTTTTGTTATATAGTGTTGTGGTTAGTTATTTTTCTAATAATTTATTTTGTGGTTACATAACGACCTAATCGATATCCATAAATTTTGAACAAATCAATTAATTTGATGGTATCCTCATGGACTATGTTAAATAGTTTTTTAAGAAATAAACAAAGAAGAGAACGCTCTAATTTCACAATTGATCCATCTAGGCATTAAAAAATAAAAAGTAGAAAGTAGGAGAAGTGTGGGTATTAAGTGATATACAAAAGATGTAAATATCGATACTGGTTTAGGCTGGATTTTTACTAACCTGTAAGTTTGTAAGTTTGACAAAACATTAAATTTTGTTATAAAAGGCACTAGGCTAGTGCTTTTTATAGGATATGTGATTGTAATTACGTTTTTTATTGTTCCGAGTCACCTATTATATAAAAGAGTGGTAAATCGAATTGTGATTTATTTTCTTCAGTTAAATAATGAAATTGTAATCCCCAGCCATTATCAAATCCTAAAACTCCATAATCCACATTGAAATACAGTGAACCCATACCATCTGTTACTGATTCGGTTTCGTATCTGTCAAAATTTAATATGTTTTGAATTAGATTTTTTTCTTCAAGGAAAAATTCTGTACTTCCAAAATGAATTTTGTTTGAACTTTTAATAAATTTAAAATCCATATTTTTAGTTGAATCTAGAAGATTTATGTACTCATATCGTATAGAACTATCTTTATTTTTTATGGTTAATCTATATTCATCCTTTCGCTTAATTGTATCCATTTCATAGACTATTAAGTGTCTTGGTACAATTTCTATTATTTGTTTTTTTGCAGGTTTATTACAGCTAAAAAGTGCGACCGAAATTACAACGTAAATGATTTTTTTCATATGTGTTACAGCGTTAAATATATAGCAAGTTGGGCAGTAAATATGCGATTTATTTCGGATTAGTCATGAGCTAATTTTTTTTCTTTCAGCTTTTCTTTTCCTTTAAAGATATTACTAAGTTCAAAATAGTAAACTTTCATTTCTCCGTTTTCGTCCTCGACTTCCATTCGATCACAAATTCCGCTATCTATACTTTGTGTTTTTAATTCAACTCCGAGCATATCTAAAATAAAATACTCTTCAGATATCTGTATAACAGGCCAACCATTTTCGCAAGATTCTCCGTCTCCATTATTTACTATTGACCTTAAAAGTCCGAATTGGATTGTTTTATATTTTTCCGCGTTTATTGAGTCTCTAACTATTTTATAAGTCTGTCTCAATACTTTATGTGCCGTCATGCTTGTATAGTCAATACTCAACATTTTTTTCGTGGTAGAAATAATACTATCGTACTTCGATTCGGACATTTGCCTAGACATTTGTTTTTTCAAATCTCTAAATTCAGAACTTTTTTCAGATGCAATTTTGAATTGATTACTTTTAATAAAATTCTCTCTAAATGTTTTATAATCAATATCAGTTTTTCCGTTCTCAAGCATTTGCACTGTTTTACTGTAATCATCGTTAAATTCAGGAATCTTAATTTCCGTTTGTCCAATTACAATCGTAGAATTAAAGAGAAGTATTACGGTTATAATCCAATGTTTAATCATAGTTCAGAAGTCTTTTTTTAGCTTGCACCTAGCGATTACTATAAGAAATGTAGGGCAGGTGATAAGCATTTTCGTTTCGGTTTATTACTTAGCTAAATATAAATATTTTGCTTTTATCTTTTTACTGTAAACGCCAAATTTTATATTTAACGGACATTGTTAATATTCACAGACCTTTTGGTTTAGCCCATATGCCCTATGTTTTTTATACCTTGTTAGCCATTGGCTTTTATCATTTAGTCGGTAAATGTTTGTCTAAAAAATCATATACAAGATTAAAATGTTTTAAAGGTGCTATGTGTCCACCGTCTATTGCTATATGTTTGTTGTAATGTTTGAATTTTTTGTTTTTTAATCTTTGAATTAATTGGTCAGACATTTCTGAAGCTGGCCATTGGTCATCGGTTTTACCTGATAATATCAATATAGCTCCGTTAATATTTTCAACTTCAATTTCAGCTTTTTTTACAGCCACTTTGTCTTCAAGCATCATTTTGTGAGCAGTAAATAAATCTCCTTTCAATGCGGGACCGATTATCTTTAAAGGTGCTTGTACATATGGAACTTCTACACCTTTATAAGTCCACGAAGAAGTATTTGCAGACCACGTAATAGCAGGGAAACTTACATTTGTGGTTGACATTGCAATAACGGCATTGAAATGGTTAAATCTACTTGCTAAATTTAAAACTAACTCGCCACCACGTGAACCTCCAATAAGTGCAATTTTCGATTCATTTATTTTGGGATTTTTAGCAATGTTCATTATTGTGTCTGAAATTGCATCTAGTGAAATCCTGTCAAGATTTTTCGGTGTTCCGTCAGCATTGAAGTATCCAATTGCCAAAATTGCATAGCCTTTTTGAATGAGGCTATCCCTCTTATTTTTCATATGGTTTCTATGCCAATCAATTCCGCCTTCTGCACCACCAAAAGCTACAATTAAAGGTTGGTTTTCAGAATCTCCTAAATATAATAGGGTTTCAACAACTCCGTGTTGTTTTGATAGATTTGGCACATATGTAAATATGTAAACTATTCCTGAAATTAAAGATAGAGTTAGGATTATTAATATTCTTTTAGTTCTTTTCTTCATTATGAGTTTTAATTTAGGTTAAAACTAGTAATTGAAATATTTAGAACTTTTGACCTAAATCAAATAATTACCTTTTAGCTCTTATTCGACTTAATGTTTCTTGAGTTATTCCTAAATATGAGGCAACCATACCTAAAGGAATACGATGATAAATTTTAGAATACGTTTTTTGAAAATGATTATATTTTTCTTTAGCAGATGTAAACCTCATAGAAGTTATACGTTCCATAAAATGACCAAAAACAGTTCCCATTGACAAACGAGCGTAACGTTCCATTTCTGGAAAATTGTCAAAAAGATATACAAGGTCGTTTACGTTGATAAAATATGCTTCGGTATTTTCAATTGCATCAATATAATAGATGTCTTTTTCTCTTTGTGTAAAGCTTTTAGGTGAATTAACCCATTCATCTATTCCTGAAAAATATTCGCTGATTTCTTTTCCATCTTTAATGAAATAGGTTCGTAGTATACCTTTGTTAATGAAATAGCTCTTTTTAGAAATGTTGTTTGCGTCTAAAACAAGTTCTCCTTTTTGGAATGCAATCGGTTTCATTCGTTCTGAAAGTTCAGATTTTAAATTTTCTGAAAGCGTAATAAACTTTTCAAAATGGGTAAATATATTTTCTGTTTTTTCGATGTTATTCAATTTGAGTACAGGTGTTTCTTTAGCTTATGGCCAACAACAATATATAGTCACCCTTGGTAACCTTTTTTTTTCGTTTACCAATCACTATAGTAAAGGTACTCGATACAATTGGTGGTTGGTTTTAATTCGTACTAAACTACTAATTTTATTTTATATAGATGTACTACCAAACGTTTGCCAAGACTACTATAAACAATAAGAGTAATTCTCATAGTCATAAAAATCAAACAGATATAGTCAACACCTCAGGCATGCGGAGTCGCATTGATTATATGAATGTTTAGTTGTGGGAAATAGTTTTTTATCCAAAATCAGGGCTAAATACTTCACTTTTCATATCAAAATTTGTAGTTAAAAAATTGATTGTCCGCTCAACGTTGTCTTTCTTTTTCAAATCAATTATTGATTTGCGTTTAGTATGCTTATCATTCAGAATGTTAATTTCAAAACTATTAAATTCTGTTGCTAAATCAGGTTTTGCAGCACTAAACCATGCAAGTTTTTGAGATTTTTTAAATTTTAACACAGCGACTTTAGGTGTTTGTGAAATATCAATTCTTTTTTTCAAAAACAACTTTTCACGAAAAAAGGAACCTCTATAAAGGTTTGAGTTAATTTTTATGAATCCCTTTTTTAAGAATGCTATTGAGATTAATAGAGAATATATAAACAGGAATATTATTAATGCTAGACAACCTTTATAATTCAGATTTGAATTCAATCCATCTCTAATTAATCCAACTATTCTAATTATAAATGGAGCTCCAATATATAGTAAAAACGTAATTTTTTGATGAGTAGTAAATCTGTCTTCTAATATTATTTTGTCCATTAAAATACTTTTCTCTTTTACCAATCACTATAGTAAAGGTACTCGATACAATTGGTGGTTGGTTTTAATTCGTACTAAACTACTAATTTTATTTTATATCAAACGTTATAATTTTAATACAACAGTTCGTAAAAGTGGTGAGGAAACAACAACCCTAAAACACTATCAGATAATTAAAAATTAAATGTTAGGAACTAGGTTGGGGCTTTTCATCGGATGCATAGTTCTCTACAGGTTTTCTGCGTTCAGATTAGTTTTCAGCGTAGGCAGAGACATATTCTTTTGCAGTTTGGGCGAATTTTGGATGGCACAATTGTTATAGTGTATAACTCGTAGCGTTGGTTATTTCATGAACCTAATTTGTAAATTTAGATTAAAATATAATTCGTTACTTTCTTTATAAATTTCTCCGAAACCGTGTCTTGATGAACTTGCTGTATCAAGTTTGGTATTATTGAGCAAATAATCTTCAAACTCATTTCTGTTGTAAATATGATAACACAAAACATCGCCATTTTCTTTTACAATTAAATATCCACCAGTAGCATCGTATTTTCCGTTCCAAACTTTTGACGGCATCATTCCGAGCGCAACATCTGTTAGAAAGCGTTTAATTTTATATTCGTAAAATTTATGTTCGTTTTCAATATCAAAATTTAAAGGGTTTTTCTGTGAAGTTTGATCGACTAAATCTGTCAAATGAGAATACTCACTTGAATAAAAGTCAAATACAATTTGAGATAAAATTTGCGGTAGCAAACTATCTATTAAGACAAGATTATTTGAAAATATTTGTCTTTCTGTTTTCATAAACTTGAACAAACCACCTTTGGATTGAATTTTAGAAATTCTATCCATTATTTTACATCGTGAGGAAATAGAATTGATTTCTTCAATTTCATTTTCTGAAAGCTTTATTCCGTTTATTTTGAAAATGAAGTTTGTGGTTTTTCCAGCGTTCAATAGAGTGGAAGGACTGCCAAGTTGAGATTTGATACTAAAACCTAAAGTTGGTTGTTGATTGGTTCTCTGGTCGTGGACAACGATTGTAATATCGGTTTTAGCAGAAGAACTTGCCTTGAGAGACATACAATTAATCGACTGCATAAACTTTTCAATTTCTGGAACAGCAAAAGTTCTTTCTCGATTTTCCTTAATTGCATTTAGAAGAAAAAGAGCTTTGGTTTTAAATTGTTCGATTGGAATTTTTAAAACTTGTTCATCGCCAGAAATTAAAATTATCTCATCCTGTATTGAATACTCAAATTCTCCATTATTTTCATAACGTAGAATTTTGATTATAGGATAAACTAATTTTTCAAGTTTTTCAATGTCTTTATCGCCAAGAAATAATTGTTTATCGCTTAATAGTTTAAATAGGGCATAGATTTCGCTCCATTCGCCTTTGTTTCCTGTAATCATTTGCAGTTAAGTTTTTCGATAATTTTTTCCGCTGTGGCTTGAATTGCGGGAACTGCAACTGAATTTCCGAACTGTTTGTAAGCTTGTGCATCTGATACTACTATTTTGAAATTGTCTGGAAAACCTTGAAGCCTAGCCCATTCTCGTGGTGTCATTTTTCTAATTCCTTCACGATTGACTTCGCCCGAAATATTTGTTACTGGCTTAAAGTTTGTTAATCGGTCATCGAGAACTAAATTTCGTTCTCTGCCCATTCCGCCACAAACTACTGCATTGGCTGTTCCGTTATTTGGGATTATTTCGTAACCAAATCCGTTTCCTTTGCTTTCGTGGCGTGCTCTGTGATTTTTTAAAGTCTGAATGTAAGTTGTAGATAAGTAATATTTTACCGAAACTTCTTCTTGCTCCAAAATATCATTCAAAACAGCAGTTTTATCTGTTGGCTCTGGGTATTTAAAATCTCTAATACCTAAATCCTTGCGGAAACCAACAATAAATATTCTCTCACGATTTTGCGGAACTCCAAACTCTTTGGCATTTAAGATTTGTGGTTCTGGCACATAATAATTTAAGTCTTCACGAAGTACATTTAAAATTGTTGCTAATGTCTTACCCTTATCGTGATTGCGTAGACCTTTTACGTTTTCAAGAAAAATTGCTTTTGGTTGTTTTTCTTTAATGATTTCTGCGACGTCAAAAAACAATGTTCCGCGGGTATCTTCAAATCCACCACGTCTGCCAGCAATTGAAAATGCTTGGCACGGAAAACCTGCACAAAGAACATCGAAATTGTTTGGAATGTAGCTTTTAGTTTTAGGTTTTGTGATGTCACCAAAAGGAACTTCGCCAAAATTTGTTTTGTAAGTTTGTTTGGAATATTTATCCCATTCACTGGTAAACACACACTTTCCTTCAAGATTTTGGAACGCCAATCTAAATCCACCAATTCCCGCAAAAAGGTCAATGAATTTAAACTTTGGTTTTAGTGGTGCTGGAAAAGGAACAGATTTATTTAGGTCAAAAATCAGATATTGAAGAGCCTCTTCTGCAACTTTGTTTGTAATTTGTTCGTTAGGATATTTTTTAACTAACCTTTCTTTTACAAAAGCAAGTGCATCTTTTTTATAGAATTGCGAAACGCCGTTTTTGTGATTGTGCAAATAGTGAGTAAAAGAAGCTGGTTTAGAGTTCTCTGGTTCGGCTATTTTTATTTCAAATAGCTGTCCGTCAATGTTTTCTATGTTAATTCTTTCTTTTATCATACCATCGCAAATTCAACTTCACAAGTTAAAAAAAAGATTTGTCTGGTTTGTTCAGTTTGTTCGTTTTTTTGTTCACATTCTTTTGTCGATAAAGTTGCTCGAGCGCAAAGACAGAAATAGCTCTTTTATTTTTCAGCATCGGATGGTGCAATTGGCAAAAATAAATGTGCTGTTTTAGCGGTGGCATTTAGCTAGCGTACATCAACACTATATACTCACCAAAGGTAACTAAATTTCACTTTTACCAATCACTATAGCAAAGGTACTCGTTAGAATTGGTGGTTGGTTGTAATGGAGACGATGCTACATACCTTAATAGTACTCATGACAGATGCAAACTGCAAATCCCTACCGCCACTGGTCATAGAATACGGGGGGTAGACTCAAAATTGTATGCCGAATTTCTCTTTTTAATGGACTTGTGCAATGGTTACTATCGTTGGCAGTAGTTATTTTACACTTTCGCCTAGTAATATTACTTTTTTTAGCCATTTTTCTCTGAAATCGGAAGTTGAATTTTTTATTGAGGCAATATAAGTTGTTTTCACAGGACTTATTCCGCAAAATTTTAATGTTCCGTTTTTAAATTGATTGATTGTCGGGCTTTTCATTATCAAAAAATCGTACCATTTTGGTGTATCTGCTGTAATAATCAATCGTGCAGATTTTCCTTTCAATAGCTTATCAGGTAATGCTTTTCCCTCAATAGGTTGATATGTAATTGACGGTAAAAATGTTCTGTCTATAAAACCTTTCATAAGAGCTGGATAACCATACCACCACATTGGAAATACCCAAACAATATGGTCTGCCTTTTTAATTTTCTCGATGGCTTTTACCAAATCAGGCTCCAATTCCATTCGTTTTCGATAACCAAATTGCAGATTTGGATTAAATTCCAATTCTGCAATATTAATTTGAGATACTATAGCATTTGTTTTATTTACTCCTTTTATGTAGGCTTCCGATAATGCGTAATTAAAGCTCTCTTTGTCAGGATGTCCGTTTATTATTAATACTTGTTTCATATTTATTCTTTGTTTTGTATAAAGAACAATACTCTGTTAGTTTTTTAAAAGGACATTTGTCTAATTCGTAATCGTTTTTCTTATTCTACTTAAATGTCTTTGAGTAATCCCTAAATATGAAGCTAAAAAATTTAAAGGAATTGATTGTAAATATTCTGGTTGATTTATTAGTAAATCTTTGTATTTTTTTTCTGCAGATTCTCTTTGCAACAAGAAGACTCTTTTTTCCATTTTGATGTATTCTTGTTCAGCAATTACTTTGAAAAATTTCAGCCAATTTGTACTCGATTTCTCTAGAATTAAAATTTCCTCTCTTGATATCGTTAGTAATTCTATATCTGTTAATGCCTGAATGTTTTCAATTGTTTTTGTTTGAGATAAGAAAGAAGAGTACGCACTTACAAAAGAGTTTGAAAAGGTAAAACAATAGGTAACTTCCTCTTCGGATGACGAATAATAGAATGACCTAAACAAGCCTGAAACCACAAACGCTACTTCTTTGGATATTCGATTTTCTTTGATGAAAAAATCTCCTTTTTTCAATCTTTTATTTCGCACTTTACTCTCAAAAAGCTCAATTTCTTTTTCGGTTAAAATATCAAATGTTTGTAGGTAGTCCCTCATTTTTTTAATTACTGTCAACGTCTCTTATATGATGTGTTTGCTTCCCGAAGGGAGCAAATGAAATATATAAACTGTCGTAGTGTATTATTTTTTTAATTTATTTTCGATGTTTTTGATAAATGTATGATTAGTATCAAAATAATCTTTAGCTATATCTAACGCTTGATTATATTTTTCAATTGCAAGAGAATTGTTTTGTTGATTCTCCTTAATTATGTCTCCTTCTAAATTTAGTAGATATGCATCATATATCGTTATATCTTTATTAAAACAATATGTTTTTGTTAAGCGTGCTTTTTTTAAAAAGTCCAAACTTTCAATATATTTTTTTTGATTTAATTTCGATTTTATAATATTTAAATAACATACAAGCTGATTTACATTCTTTTGTTTACCATAAAAATCATCAAGTTTTTTAATAGCAATTTTATATAATGAATCAGCTTTTTTATATTTTTCAAAATGCAGCAAATTGGTTGCTAAGCCATTATATGCAATTCCTAAATTAGAAGATTTACTTATGCCAAAATTCTTATGACACTCAATTGTTACTTTAAAAATAGAATCAGATAGTTTTGAGTTAAATCCGATATTAATGTTACCTAAATCATTATGAAAAACCGTATTGCTTGGATAAGTAGTTTCGTATTCTGCTAAAAAGTTTAGAACACTTACGCTAATACTGTTTTTATCATAACTGATATTTAATTCATCATTTATTTGAGCTATATTTAATTCAAGTAAATTTTTTTTAACTTCATTGAGATTTTTAAAGAAATCAAGAGCTTTTTTGTAATGTTTTTTAGATTCGACATAATTTCCTTTTATGAAATTATATTGACCTAAAAGTTCATCTATATATGCTTGTCCGTAGTTTTTGCTCTTAGTTTTTGAAATTAAACTTTGCGTGATTAGAATTTCCTGTTCAAAGTCTTTAAAATCAGAGTTTTTAAGTTTTAATTGCAGTAGTAGAATTTTTGAAACAAGTAAACTAGAAGGCTTGTTTTCTTTTTTATAACAATCACAAGTCATTTTAGCTAGCTTTAAAGCTTCTTTGATATTTTCTTTTTGATATATACTAGTTTTATATAGCAAATATTTACAGTTATTACTTGAAACTATGTTTTCGTATTCTGTTAAATATGTTTTTGCATTTTGAATACTATCGGTAGCTAGATAATTTTTAATTAACCGGATATAAGTATTCTTAAATGATTTTAGATTATTTATACTGTCTTGATTTAAGATTTGTAAAGATAATTTGTTTAAGGATATTGCATCACTGTAAAATGAACGGTCATAGAAATTTTCAGTTACATTCTCTAAAATATAATAGTAGTCAATATCAACTGTATCTTTTACTTTTAAGTAATTGTCTATTAAATATTCAAATTCAGAATCATAATTGTCATAATCTAACAGTTTATTATATGTTAATAAAAGATTATATCTGTTCCAATAGATATCACTTTCTGTAGATTTTATATATTTCGGTTTATTCTCTTTATGAGTTAAAATACTATCTGCTTTAATGTAATTCTTTAAAGCAATAGGATAATTTTTGTTGTCGTAAAAGCTACCTGCATTGGCTATATAAGCATCTGCTAAAAATTCATATGCTCCTGAAAAATCTTGATAGTATAAAGTGTCATAATTCCTCCATTCTTTGCCATATAATATTGCCTCTTTAGCGTTAGTTATAGCTTTGTCATACTTCTTACTATTCATCGAATCCTCGTATTTATCTATTCTGTCAAACATTAATAAGTTGTTATGAACACTAGAATTAGGAGTAACCATTGTTAATAAGATATTCCTATAAGTATCGAAATATATACTGGAAAAAGAAAAAAATGATGTAAAGATTGCTATAACTATAGATCTGTAAAATATATATTTAAGTTTATTAGTGAAATTACTTTTTTTATAAAACCATAAACCAATTAAAGTAAGTGAAAAGATAATATTTATTGAAATTAGAACCTTTCTAAAAATAGATACAGGTAACCATAACGTAAAAGTAAAAATACTTAAAGCTGAACCTAAGATTAGTCCTGCTAATATGTTCAGTTTATCTTTATCTTTTTGGTAATCTAAAAAATAAAACCCACCTATAACATAGCATATACTTAAAATAGATGTACTTATTAGTAAAGGTGTTGTAAATATATGTCCGAATATTAAGACTCCAAGGAAAAGTAAAAGAATAGTTCCAATTAGAATTTTTTCACTTTTTTTCATTTAAGTTTTTTCTTTTTGTAATGCACTACAACAATACTATATACTCACCAAAGGTAACTAAATTTCACTTTTACCAATCGCTATAGTAAAGGTACTCGATACGATTGGTGGTTGGTTGTAATGGAGACGATGCTTCATACCTTAATAGGACTCATGACAGATGCAAACTGCAAATCCCTACCGCCATTGGTCATAGACTAGCGGGGGGGTGTAATACGTTTTTTATTTCATCAATTTTACTTTTTCGATTGCAGAATCTTCAAAATTTCTATCATTGTAAAAACTATTATAAAATTCAATTAGGTCTTTAGAATAATTAATTTTATTATTTACAGGAATTCCAGTAATCTCATATACATTTCCATTTGGGTCACTATAGACTTCGTTAGATAGACTAAATTCCCAACCATTTGGAAGATTTTTCCATAATATCTCGGAAAAAATTCCGTTAGTAGATGAGCCAAAACGTTTGATTTCAGGATAAGCTAATGTTCCTAAAGCAAAAATTTCTGCCGCACTAGCGGTTCCATGACTTGTTAATACTATCAATTTTCCCTTATATCTATTTTCAGAAGGCTCTAGGACATATTTTTGTTCTCTGGTGTAACCATTGTATTTCTTAGCTTTAACCGAAAGAATGTGTTTTGGTTCGTTAATAAAATAGCTTAATAATTTTAAAGCTACAGTCTCATATCCACCTCCATTGAATCTTAAATCTACAATAACTGTTTTTGTTTTTGTCAATCCGTTTAAAATTATGGGCATAATATATTCCACACCTTTGAGTTCGTCGTCAAGTTGTTCTATTCCTGTCTTATTTTGTAATACTTTGTTATATTCTTTTTCAAACTTATCAGGTGATAGCTCTGTATTAGTAACATAATTTGAAAAATTATTCATATCATTTATTTGAATATATCCGATATCTGAATTCTTTACAATTCCCCATTGGATAACTCCGTTATTGTAATTTTTTGAATTACTTAAATACGAGCTAATTATGTCTGTTGTTATATCTTTCTTTGATTTTTTCTTTTGAGTATATTTTTTAGAGATACTTTTAATTACCAATGAATCGGGAACATCTAACTTTATATGTCCATCATTAAAAAGGCCTAAAATTTCATTAAATAATTTATATAATTCTCGGTCAGTTTTTATCTTATCTATTTTTGGTTGATATTGTTTTTTTATCTCAATCCAATTTATGTTTCGCTGATTAAAAAAAGCATATTGTTTTTCAAATGTGCTCCATAAAACTTTAAAATTAGTTTGAGCTGAATGATTTAATTTAGAGTCTGTATTTTTACAGTTTTCGGGAAGTCTATCAATTCGGTGAAAATTATAATCCACAATACCTCCGGGATTCAAAACTAATTTGTCTTTTTGAACGTTTACAATTCGAAATCTATCTGTTAATATACCATTTTCGATAAGGGGTAAGCAACTATTTTCTGTTGTATTGAAATATGTATATGTAGAATCGGATATTGAAATTATTCTTCCATAACCTTCTTGAATCCAAGTTCCGTTAATATTCTGAATTTCTTTTTTTGTTGAACAAGAAGTTAAAATAAATATTAAAACAACAAAATAAAATGTAAAGTTTTTATACTTTGAAAAAATCATTAGGATAGTTTTTTAATAAAGACAAATAGCTATTATTTTTGTTACAGTTCAAATGGGGAACAATCTTTAGCTATGCGTAGTACGGGAGCAGAGAGTTTCTGGTTTTCGAGCTAACACTTAGCCAAAACTTTTTATTTTGTTTTATTTTTTTTGTAAAGCCAAATCAAAAAGATTTGGCGGACTTGGTTAAAAGCTCTGAACTTTGGGTTAAGCACCAAAACCCGTATTAATTATAGCCATTGTTGTGGCGCGTTATATTTTCAATTCCTCTATTCGTTTTAGTATTTTTTCCTTGTCAAAATCAATCTTATTTTTTTCATAGAATACAATCAAATTGTAATGAAAATAATTGAAATGGTAATCCTGAATTAGTATATCCAATATTTTCAAAAACTCTTTTTTGTCTTCCGTGTTAAGTTGTTTGTATACTTTAGTCATAGACCAATTGTTCATCATACTTATGAATTCCTTGTCAAACAAATAAGCTAAAACTTTATGTTTACTTGAAGTCTCAAACAATTTGAAATCTTGATTTAATATTCTTCGTAGAACAGAATGTTCCTTAAATGAAATACGTTTGTCTTTCCATTCAATATATTTTTTAATTCTTTTATTTATATTTTCTTTATTCTTTTTATCTCCTAAAAGTTCAAATATTTCAAATGCCCAATATTGATTGAATTTTTCAGGATTATCAAAGTATTCGACTTTACCTGTATTTAAATTCAAGCCTATTTTAGATAAAAGTTTAGACGCTTCGTAAACTAAATATTGAGCATCCTCTTTTGTCTTAGTGTAGAATAATTTGTCGTCAGCGTATCTTAAATATTTTGCATTCAATTCATCACATTTTTTCTTTATCTCTTTATCAAAATCTTGAAGATAGAAATTTGCCAAAAGTCTTGAACTATCACTTATTTCATCTTGTGGTAGTCCCACAGACTTTTTTGAATATCCTTGGAATTTTTTATTCCAATTACTCAAAAAGTGAGTTAATAAGTCAATGTAAAATAGTTTACTCCTTGGTGATGCTAAATAAAGTTTTTTACCTAAAAGTTCAATGTTTACGTTGTCATAAAAATTAGCAATATCCAGTTTTACAACGAATTTGTAATCATCAGAATTATTGTTTTCAAAAGCTTTTTTTTGAAAATCAGACCAATTTTCTGTCCAAAGAAAAGGATTATAGCTATTTGAAGGAGCAGAGTCTAATAGTTCCAATTCATCCCCTTCTTCTTTTAGCCTAATTTGATTTCCTAATCTCCATCCTCCGTATGTTCCTTCTACATAATTAACTGCTATTTCATCTTCTAAAATTTTTGTACAGAAATAGAATAGGAAATAGTCTTTTGGGTGAAATGTTGGTGTTATTCTGGCTACGTAGTTAGCTTTATTTATTATTATATAATCTCTTGGTGTAGATGGATGATACTTGAATTCAGTTATTTCTTTGTAAAGTAATTCAGCAATATCATTTCTGATAATTGGACTTGAATGTGGAATTATACTTTCATTTAATTTTTTTGAAAAACTTTTCGGAAAGAAATTTTTAAAAGATTCAATATCTATCATTCAGGTAGGTTAGTTTTAATGCGCCACAACAACAATATATACTCACCTAAGGTAACTATATATCTCTTTTACCAATCACTATACTAAATGCTATAAAAAAGGGAGGTGGTTGGTTTTAATAAGTACTAAACTACTGATTTTATTTGATATAGTTTAGTGCCACCAGACTTTTATCAAGATTTGTATCGCGCGCTATGCCGCTGTTAACGTCGAGATACGAGTGATAAAATTTGGTTTTGCTATTGCTGCAAGCCGCTTTTTTAATCGATGTGATAAGGTTGATCGTACCAAAGGAGCGCGTGCTATACTTATAAATGTTATTTCCGTACCCAAAGATGACATTTCTTCAGGTAAAGAAGATATTTCCGTATCCAAAGATGACATTTCTTCAGGTAAAGATGATATTTCCGTACCCAAAGACGACATTTCTTCAGGTGAAGATGATATTTCCGTACCTAAAGATGATATTTCTTCAGGTGAAGATGATATTTCTTTAGTCAAAGACTTTATTTCGGTAGCTATAGCCTCTATTGCTATAGCTATATGTAGTATGGCGTTGTTTAATAAAGCTGTTTTTGCAAAAGATTTTGCTGTTGTGTATAGGATACTAGGTGTGGCTTACTACTTTTTAAGTAAGAACTGGCAGTAGGTATCGCTATCTTGACACATTATAGAAGTTGCAGCCTGTCTTTACTTTCTTTTTATAGAGTGCATATATATTTCTTGATAGGGTGGGTAGCTAGTATTATATCACTGTATGGTAACGTGTAAGCCAAGCGGTGGTATTAGATCGGTACTGCTGTTAAGGGCTGTTATTGGATCGTTTGCAATAGTGATTGGCTGTAGTCATGAGTAACAAATGTCATAGAATGCACACTATTTTGATCATTCTATCTATAATATTGTAAATAACACAAAATTGGTAGGTACTGTAGGATACGTGCTGTACATAATTGTAGATACCGCTATTGGATCCTAACAAGATTATCTTATGCCTACTGTGGTATAAAAGCACTACGGCTTACCTACGTATGCATCAGCCTTGATTCTATATGAGTAATCGTTAGTTTAAAGAAAGAAAAGATCCTGTGATAGCATACACCCAGATGCTTGCTGTACCAATATGATAGCATCGTAGGTGTATCTATTTATTATAGTCAAAACGGTTATTACTTAGGTAATAATACGTGATAGAGGTATCTAATATATTATATAGGTTTTGTGTAATACTTCTTTTTTAACCAAAAGGATACACGCACCAATAAAATTAGCGCTGGTACCTCGACCAGTGGCCCGATAACACCTGCAAATGCTTGCCCCGAGTTTAATCCAAAAACTGCAATAGCAACTGCAATTGCTAGTTCAAAATTATTACCAGCTGCGGTAAAGGCAACCGAGGTTGTTTTATCGTATGTAGCTCCAGTGGCTTTGGTAACAAAAAATCCTATGATAAACATAATGATAAAATAGATGAGTAAGGGCACGGCTATAATCAATACATCCAAGGGTATCTTGACAATTAATTCTCCTTTGAGTGAGAACATAATGACAATAGTAAATAACAGTGCTATTAGGGTTATCGGCGAAATGGCGGGTATAAACCTATGCGTATACCAATCGATACCTTTGTATTTGACTAGTAGCCATCTGCTTACAATACCCATGATAAAGGGGATGCCTAAGTATATTGCAACACTCTCTGCAATGGTACCAATAGAGATTGCTACTATTGCCCCATCAAACCCAAAGTAGGGAGGAAGAACGGTGATAAAAATCCAGGCATAAAAACTATAAGCAAATACTTGAAAGATACTATTAAGCGCTACCAATCCCGCACCATATTCACTACTACCATCTGCCAGATCGTTCCACACCAAAACCATTGCAATGCAGCGAGCCAAACCAATTAAAATGAGTCCAACCATATACGCTGGGTACTCTCGTAAAAAAGTAATTGCGAGTAAAAACATCAATACAGGACCAATGATCCAATTGAGGAGGAGCGATATGGAGAGAATTTTTATATTCTTAAAAACTTTGGGCAATACCGCATAATTAACTTTTGCCAAAGGGGGATACATCATTAATATCAAACCGATCGCGATAGGAATGTTAGTCGATCCACTACTAAACGAGTCTATAATGTTTGGAAACGTGGGAATACAATAGCCCAGTCCAACCCCTATAACCATAGCGACAAATATCCATAGAGTTAGATTTTTGTCGAGAAAACTTAATTTTTTTGTAGTCATGTATTTATGCCTTTAGTTGTGAGAAAACGTACCACAAGTCGGTCGCTATTTGTAAACTTCTTTCTTGATATTTATCTTGTTGATCGGGAGTATTGTCAAAAACCTTTGGATCTTCAAAAGTAATAGGGATCCGTTTTTCTGCTCCTGGCACAAAGGGACAGGCCTCGTTTGCCGAATCGCACGTCATAATAGCCGCAAACTGTGAGGTCGGGTTAAAGGTATCATCTATTTTTTTTGAAAATCCAATGATCGCAGGTTCGTTATCATCATATTTAATGCTATACACCGGATTCTCGGTATTTGCAAGCGTGTGTATCTTAAAACCAGCGTGTTGTAAGGCATCTATAACCGAAGGGAAAAGTGCTGTCACCTCTGTACCACTCGAATAGCAATAAACATGGTTGATACCAAAATAGCTAGCCATGGTTTGAGCCCAGATCTGTGATAAATGACTTCGGCGAGAATTATGTGTGCAAATAAAATTGATCCTGATTTGTTGATGTGTCTCAATTTTATGCTGAATGAATGCTACTAAGGGTTGTAAAACAGCTGCACGCTCCTTGGTAATAGTTTCAGGATTTAAGTGTTCTATGGTTTGTTTTATAGGTGTATACATCTGTTCAAATTCCAATAATTTTACTTCTTCTTTCCATTATAATATTGTCACGCCAAACTCCTTTGAGTTTACCCACTTTTTCACGATACCCGATTTCTCGGAAACCGCATTTTTTATGTAAGCTAATACTTGCTGTATTTTCACGCATAATACCGCATTGTAAGGTCCAAATCCCTTCAGATTCACTAATATCAATTAGTTTATGTAAAAGTTTTGTGCCTACTCCTTTACCTTGAGCCAAAGCAGAAACATATACACTCACCTCGGCAACTCCATTATAAACACACCTATTAGATACTGCAGATAGAGAAGCCCAACCTACTATATTTTTATGTTCTACTAGTGCGATCCGTCCAAAGGGCAAGTGTTTTTTATCCCATTCTTTATAGGAGGGTATTGTAGTCTCAAAGGTTGCATTGCCAGTTTTGATGCCAGCTCTATAAATATCGGCAACCGCTTCAAAGTTATTTTTGGTTATTATGGTGTAATTCATTGTAATGACAATTAACAGCAATTACCATCGGGAGAACAACAGGGTTCATTTTGTAAGCTTGCCAAGGACACTTTTTTCTTTTCTACAGGTACTCCACAGGCATCTTTTGCTAAGCAGTCTGTTTGTTTAGACGTTAGTAAGAAATTTTTTCCGTCAAACTCAAGACCAAATTTGCCAATAGTTTCAGCTTGATACTCTACTTCGACCTCAAGATCAGGGATGTTAAGAACTTTTTGCGAAAGTTCAATAATGTGCAAGAGTTTTTCGGGATGTAGTCTATGATCATAATCGTTGGCATTCCATAGTTGAAAGTTAACCACCTCTTCATTTCTTTCAGTGCCACCACAATCAATAAAATGCTTAGTAATTTTACCAACCTCGGTAACATGAAAATGATTAGGTACCAATGTTCCGTTAGGTAATTGAAACGCTATAGTCTCTAATTCTTGCAATACCGCTTTTATCTGTGATAATTTCATAATTAATATTTGTTTATTGCGATTATACGATTAATGTATTCAAAAATTTTTTTTAACAACAATCCTGCATACCGTTACTATCCTGATCTAAGAATTGTGACATCACTGTTTTCATTGCCGTCCAATTGTCCTTGTCAATACAGTAACAAACACTCGTTCCCTCGACATTGCCTTTGATTAATCCCAAAAGTTTAAGTTCTTTTAAATGTTGAGAAATGGTAGGTTGCGCCAATCCAATCTCGTTGACTAGATCCCCGCAAACGCAAGAGTTTATTTTAAATAAATGTTGTAAGATTGCTACTCTGGCTGGGTGTCCAAATGCTTTTGCAAACACAGAAATTTCATTTTGCTGGTCGGTAAACATTTCGGTTTTGGCTAATCCCATTGTATGATATGATTTGTTCATTGCAATATTACGATTAATATCATAATACTCAAATTTTTTTGTCATTTATATGAGTAAATTTTTTGACAAGACACGTATGTTGATGCCAATCCTCGACTTTTTACCTATGGGATGCTGTTCAATTTTTTTGCTAGAGGAAGTTATTTTTATAAAATTCTGTTGTTCTACTGAATATTTACTAGTTACCCTATGATCCATGAGATTTGGTTATACCATTATAGCAACTGCTATACGCGCATGGTTATAAGTACTTTGGTGCGTACCGCGCTAACAATTAGCATCGCTTTAAGTTATTTTTGAGTGTTTAAAATACGATAACCGTTTTACCAATAGCCTTACCAGATTCTTGCAACGCATGTGCTGCTTTAAGATTTTGAACTGTAAACCCCTGATAGGTTTTGGTAAGAGTAGTTTGCAACGTACCTTTTTCTAATAGTCCAGCCAGCGTATTTAATATTTCATGTTGACGTTCGATATCATTGGTAGTAAACATGGATCGCGTATACATAAATTCAAAAGAAAAAGTAATACTTTTATTTTTGAGTAGTGAAAGATTAATTGGCGCATCACTGCCTGTGATAGATACGATATGGCCTTGTGGTTTACTACACTCAATTATCGTATCCCAATACGAGTTTATATTTACAAAATCTAGCACATAATCTACCTCTTTGTGACCAATCGCAGCTAGTTCCTCTTTTAAGTTATAATGGTTTACGACAAAATCTGCTCCCATCTTTGTGCACCATGACTTAGATTCTTTGCGAGATGCAGTAGCTATCACGGTGAGTCCTGCAACTTTTTTGGCGAGTTGTATAGCAATGGATCCAACGCCACCAGCTCCTGCTAGAATTAATACAGACTTGGTACTATGGGTTGTTGGGTGTATTTTGATACGATCAAATAGAGACTCCCATGCGGTGAGCCCCGTTAAAGGTATTGCAGCGGCTTCTGCCATTGAAAGATTTTTGGGTTTTCTACCAACAATACGTTCGTCTACCAATTGATACTCGGCATTACTCCCATCACGGGTAAGATCACCGGCATAGAATACTTGGTCGCCAACAGTAAACTTAGATGTTTTATCACCCACAGCCTCAACAGTTCCCACCGCATCCCAACCAATTATTTTTGGAGTAGAGAGTTGTGTATCTTTGGCCGCATTTTGCCGTACTTTAAAATCTACTGGATTTACAGAGATAGCTGCTATTTTAATTAAGAGGTCATAACCTGTAGGAATTGGTTTTTCGGTTTCAAAGGCGATAAAACTTTCTTCTTCGGTGATGGGGAGCGAGGTTTTAAATCCTATAGCTTTCATTGGTGTGTGTTTTAATTTAAAATGTGTACATGCTACTATTCGATATATCGATGCCCATCAAGGTAATGCAAATTTTAAATATCCTAAGTAACGGCTATCATAAATTTAAGTCAAAATACCTGCTAGTATCAAATGGTAGTACAGCATACAATACGTATAGTTTACAAAAAATTAAAATAGACCTTTCCTTAACGTATTGGATTACGTAGTAGTACTACAATTACAATAAGGGTACTTATACTTTTATTGCGACTGTGTAGTTATTTTTTGCTGTATCTCTGTGCGCTCACCTGTATTAAGGGCATACTCATATGCCTCGCTTGTTGTAACAAACAAATGATCGCGACCAATGACATCGGCGAGTCCGTTTTTAAAAATGATATCTCGAGTAGGGCCAATGGCACCTGCAATGAGTACTGTAATATGCTTTTGTTTTAAATCGTCAATAAGATGAAATAATAAATTGGTAGCGCTGCTGTCAATATAATTAATAGCTTCGGCATTAAGTATGATATATGCTAATGCACTACCTTTTGCTATACTATGTTTTTGCAGTTCACTTTTAAAATAATCTTTGTTACCAAAATATAGTTGAGCGTCAAATCGCAAGACTAAAATTTCTTTATGTATTTGTGCGGTACTACCAAAACGTTCTATATTTTTAAAATATTCGGTTCCTTTAATTCTACCAAGGATAGCAATATGTGGGTGTGAGGTACGATATACTAATAATAAAAGCGAAAATAATACACCCAATAAAATCCCTTCTTTAATACCGACAAAAAGAGTGATTGCAAAAGTACCTAGCAATAAAAAGAACTCATCTTTGGCATTTTTATATAATTTAATTGGGTATTTTAAATCAATTAGTCCAAAGACTGCAACCATGATAATAGCAGCAAGCACAGTGTTAGGCAAATAAAAAAATAATGGTGTAAGAAAAAGTAAAGTTAGTGCTACGATCAATGCGCTTATAAGAGGTGCGATACCCGTTTTGGCACCCGCCTGATCATTGACCGCAGTTCTTGAGAACCCACCTGTCGTTGGATAGGATTGAAAAAAGGAGCCAATAATATTAGCGGTTCCCAATGCAATTAATTCTTGATTAGCATCCACTTCATACTCGGCATGTCGTTCTTCGACCGCTTTGGCAACAGATATAGCTTCCATAAAAGCTATTAACGCTAAAGTAAGTGCGATGGGAACTAATTCTGAGACACGAGAATACGCTATGGTAGGCATCTCAAATGAAGGTAAACCTTTGGGGATCTCTCCCACAATAGCAATACCAAGATCCTGTAGACCACCCAAATATACTGCGACTATAGAGATCACTACAACAAGTAAGGCTGCAGGAATGTTTTTATGAATTTTTTTTAACCCTTTTATCAGAAAGATTGAAATAATACCAATACCAAGCGTATAAAGATGGGTTTGATCAATAGTAGCTATTGCATTGCGCACCACATGATGAATTTGATTACTGCGTTCTATCGGTGTACCTAATAGGTGTTTAAGTTGACTTAATCCAATGATAATGGCTGCAGCCGAAGTAAAGCCACTTATAACAGGTTTTGATAAGAAGTTAACCAAAAATCCCATTCTAAATAATCCCAAGGCTAGTTGAATAGAACCCATAAATAAAGCCAAGAATATGGCCATGGTGATATACTCGTCTACTCCAGAAATAGCCAAAGCACCCAAGCCTGAAGCTACCAATAGCGAATCCATCGCTACGGGTCCAACAGCGAGCTGTCGAGAAGTACCCAACAGAGCATAAATTATCTGCGGTATGAGAGAGGCATACAAGCCAAAAACAGGGGGCAGACCTGCGATCATAGCATAAGCCATCCCTTGTGGTATCAACATGATGCCCACAGTAATACCCGCGGCTATATCTCCAGAGAGATAGTTTTTTTTATACTTGGGTAGCCATTGTAATATAGGAAGATATTTTTGTAACATAGCGTATCTATATGAGTAGAGCAAAAGTATATTATCCTAAATTACCGCACAGTAACAAGAGTTACATAGCTATGCTAAATCAAGAATAGTAATGTGATTGCGATGCAATTCGATTTTACCAAGTCGTTCAAGTTTTTTAAGTAATCTAGAAATTACAACACGTGAGCTATGGAGTTCATAGGCAATTTCTTGATGTGTCTGATATAGTATGTTTTCTTTGTTTATTCTGGATTTTTCTTTTAAATAGTTAACCAAACGTTCATCCATACGATCAAAAGCAATAGTATCGATTGTAAGCAGCATTTCGTTAAAACGATTGTGGTAACTTTGAAAAACAAAATTGCGCCAACTTTTATATTTGGTTGTCCATTCTTCCATTTTGCGTATTGGTACCATGATTAGTTTGGTATCCCGCTCGGCAATGGCACGTATTTCACTTTTTGTAGCGCCCATACAACAGGTCATGGTCATAGAGCAAGTGTCTCCTTTTTCTAAGTAATAGAGCAGTAACTCATCTCCATCCTTATCATCTCGCAAAATTTTAATTGCGCCAGATATTAATAGAGGCATCCCCTTTATGTATTCTCCTATCTCCATTAGCTTAAAACCAGCGGGTATTTCTTTAAAGGTACCTACTTGTGCGATCTCTTGTAATAAAGCATCTTCAAACAGGTGACCGTAACTTTTGTTTAATTCTTCAATCATGATTTTGGTTGTTTAATTTTTGCAGCCAATTCTTTATCATATTTAAAAAAAAGATTTGCCCAAATAGCTTTAGAAATAGCGCCTATATAGGGCATAAATACCACCAGGGTTATGAGTATACTATAAAAAATGGTAAGAGGCTGTAAATCTGAGTCTAAAAGATAAAGAATTACAAAAACAGTAACAGCTATGGCTATACCTACACCATAGGATACATACATAGAACCGTAATAAAAACTTGGTTCGATACTATACTTGAGTTTACAATGATCACACTCTTCTTTAACTTTATTAAAATCAGAAAACTTGTAGGGGTGAGATTTTAAAAAGTCTCCTTGATGACAACGTGGACATTTTAAGAAGAGGATACTATATAATTTTGACCCTTTACCAAACATACCTAAAATTTTAGTTAAAGGTACAAAAGCTGAAATTTTATTAGGTAACAATGGTTACATAACTCCCTTATAGAAACAAAAAAAATCTGACAAGAATGCCAGATTTTTTATTTGAAAATTGATTAGTAACCAATTACTCCTTCATTGTTTCTTTTACTTGTATATAAAAATCTTTGAATCCAGGATCAATACGAATACGTGTTACGGTTTCAATACCTTCGGTTGCATATTCGCTTTTACCCAAAACTTCCATTTGCTTAGGAAGCACTTTAAAATCTTCTTGTAGACTTTGTGTAACGGCTGCTGCCTGTAAAGCACTCAAATCCCAATTATTCTTAACTAAGTCTTTGTTCTTGTCAAATTTAAGAGCATTGCTATTACCTTCTATAGCAATCGCAAGATCAGGATGTGCAACAAGTACAGAGGCTATTCGGCCTAAAAGATTTTTTGATTTATCCTGAAGTGTGTAATTTTTATCATCCTCTCCAAATAGAAGACTATTCGGTATTGTAAGATACACGGCTCCTTGTTGTACACCGATAGAGGCATCACTTCCGATAGCTTGCTTAAATTTGGTAAGTACTGCTAGTTTTATAGAATCATTAGAACTAAAGGCCTCGTTAATCGCATTGATTTTTTTATCCTTTAATTTAAGGCTCACCAAAGAGGTTTCTAGATTTTCGGCTTTCTTTTTAGATAATGCTGTAAAACTTCCCATATTAGAAAGTAAAGACGAATTAGATTCTCGTAACTCAGTAACCTGTTTTTCTAAAGAGGTTACTTGTGTAAGATATGCCGTTTCTTTGCGCTGACAATCTTCTACTTGACCTTGTGATACTCTCAATTCTTGACGTAGTTTGTCAATTTCTTCGAGTAGGTCTTTTTTCTTTTGTGCCTGAATCGTGTTAAATGATAAGGCACAAAGAAGGATAAGGGTATAAAATTTGTTCATGGATGTAGGGTTTGTTGCTTCTAAAATATGTGTTATCGATATTGTATAAGTGCTATTATTCTGTAATTTGCAAAACAGATTTGGCATTTTCAATACTTGAATTTATGTGATCTTTTAATTTTTTTACTTCGGTTTCTTCTTCATCTAACATTTTCATTTTTGAAGCAAGTTCTTCTTTTGAATATTTTTTATTTTTTTCATCATGAGGGAACTTTTGGCTAAAATCGCTCATCCATTCCATCATAAAATCGTATCCATCTTTAAGGTTTTGCTGTGCCACTTTATATTTTTGAGTAGCTGCAGTAGTATCAATTTTTGATTCTAAATTTTTTATAAGAGCACTCATTTCACCCATCTTAGGCATAACCTCGTCATGAACATTCACAATCTCTTGCATCTTGGCATCAAATGCTTGTTCTTCTTTTGACAACGTGTTACAGCTTACTAGCGTGATAAAGGCGGTTACTATAAATACTAGTGTAGATGTTTTTATCATAATGTTATTTTTTATCATTCAAATATATTGATACTTCTTAGTTTTTTTTGATATTAACGAAATTTATTACGAATAGTTGTATGATTTATACGGGTAATATCAGGTTTTTTTGGTGAATGTTCGCTTGGTTTAAGAAGTTGTCAATTTAGTTTTTTCTTTCTTAGTACAAAAGGTAAAGATAATAATTAGTATTACGCTTGCTCCAAAAAGCGGGAATACAATTCCTAAAAGTAAAATTAGACCAGCCACTCCATAACTAACAGTAAAACTTTTTGGTACATTAGGAATAGACCACGAACCCTTTTTCTTTCTTGAAGTATAAGATAAAATTGCAGCTAAACTCATCGTACTTAAAAATAAGGTAGTGCACAACATCAAGACCCAATTCCAATTACCAAACTGACCTTGGTGAAATGCCATTACCCACATACGACTTCGCATTAGCAAACCCACATCTTGCCATTCTTTTTTTTGCACCATTTTACCTGAATATTGATCAAAATGTACAGACACTTGTTGATTTAAATCTTTTGGATAGCTGTTTGAGATAGTATACACAGCATCTTTATGTTGAGGGAATGTAATTTTTGTTGTCCCTAGTAGATCTAAATCACGTGCAATATCGATCATTTGATCTAAGGTAAGCGATGTAGTATCCTTTGTTGATAGTAATCCTTTTCCATACCAATCTTTAGGGAAACCAGTATTTGTAACTTGTTGTATCCATTTAAAATTAGAACCAAAAACATTGGTCCAAGGAAATCCACCTGCAAGAGTTATGAGTAGAAGTATCGCAATCCAAAATCCAGTAATAGCATGGAGATCTCTATAAAATACTTGTTTCCCATTTGTTAATCTAGGGACAAAAAAACCTTTTAGTTGCCAACCTCTTGCTGGCCACCATATAAAAATACCTGTGATTAAAAGTACTACCATCCAACTAGCTATAAGTTCGATTATCAAAGTTCCTGAAGTACCCAGTAAAAGTTCTCCATGTAGTTTACGAATTTTGTACATTAGAGAATTCATCGGTACTATCTCGCCAGATACTTCACCTTTATATGGATCTATAAAAATACTTGTTGCGGCTCCAAAGCGTCCAGAAACAAACTCTGTAGCCTGACTCTTGTGACTGGGTACAATAACCGCTGTAGGTTTTTTTAGCGCTGATTCTTTAGCAAGTTCCCATTGTTGCTGGTATGAGATAGCTTTGTTGCTAGGGAGTATAGTTTTTATCTCTTTATATATTGGTTTTTCATAGGTTGTTTTAAAAAGATAAATTCCTCCAGTAATGGATAAGCATAAGATAAAGGGTAAAGAAATGATACCAGCAATAAAATGCCATTTCCAAAGCCATTGATTAAGTTTAGTGTTCTTTTTCATACTACATAGTTTTTGATAAAGAGGCTTTGGATCAATGAGATCCAAAGCCCTTATCTTTTACATTGATTAAAATTTAAGGCGTGCTCCAACGTGCAACGCTCGTGGTGTTCCTATGGTATAATTATTTTGTTTGGTATAAGAATTGTAAGATGCTCTTGCAGCATATACTGTGTCAAAAATGTTTAGGGCATGTGCCCAAATCTCTATATTTTTATAAGTAAAAGCTGTTCTTAAACCAAAAATATTGTGACCAGAATAAGTGCTTGTATCGGTTAACGGACTACCATTGGCATCTGTAATTGTTTCACCAGATGTATCTGTTAGAGTAACTTGATTTTCAAAACTTGTTGCATACGTACCTACAAGCTCATGAGTTGCAGCAAAATTAAATTCAAAATCCTTGTTAAAGACCGTTCTATAGGTGATTATTGAGGTTCCAAGTAGGTTAGGAGCCGTTTCCCGATTAGAGTCTGAATACTCTATCCCTTTGTCGAAGAAATCGATATAACGATGTCTAGCATAACTACCGTTGTGTGTGATGGTGAGGTGTTTTGAAGGTGTGAATGTAACTCCATACTCAATACCGTAGGATCTGGTAGCTCCCGCATTCGTGCTTAAAAATATATCATCCTCATTACGCAATGTGATGAGGGTATTTTTACCCTCTAGTAAATACATTGCAAAATCTAAAGCCCACTTGGCATTAGGATTGAAGTAACCACCGATTTCATAATTATGATAAGTACTAGGCTTGATATCTCTCAGTTCATTTTGAGTGCGATACAAAGTTGATACTTGTGGAGGTGTAAATCCTTGTGAATAATTCCCGTACAAGCCAGAGTTCTTAGTTACTTTATAATTAACTCCTAGTTTAGGAGCCCAATTATTAAATTGTTCTTTATCCATATTTTGATTATCGGTACTAATTAAATTATCGTACGCATACTCAAATACATCATATCGAATCGCTGTAGTGATTTTTAATGCTTGAAATGGAGATACCTCATATTGAATATATCCAGCATAATTTAGAATATCGGCGGTGTAATTGAGAATAAAGTCCCCTGTATTGACATCAAAACTCACATTTTTACCAGTAAATGGATCCACTTGTACCGAGGTTGTTTCGGCAATATATTTTTGTGGAGCTACGTCTAGTGAAGCTCCTGCTATCAAAGAACTATCCATAAAATCGAAAGTATAACTTTGTTGTATAAGTCCAACAAAGCTGTAATATTGGTTTGTATTCACTTCACCAGTACCCTGGTCAGTTACTTGACCCTGATTACGAAATTGTCGAATACGATAGGATGGATTTTGATCCATTTGATTGCTTCTAAAAATAACATTAGCGGTTGTCTTTGTGTTTTCATTCCAATGCATATCAAAGGTAGTTCGCGCTCTAAAAGCTAATGCTTTACGATTAGTAAATGATTGATCGCTTTCATAAGTTCCATTACGAAAATCTTCTTCGCTAAGAGAACCACTCATATCTGATCGATATTGAATAAGATCGGCTACAGAGGTCCACTTGAGGCTAGGCGATAATGTAACGACAGCTTTAAAAGTGGTAGCAAACTTTTCATAATCGCTATGAGCTACAGGACCATTGGCACGTGTGGTATATTGTGTACCTAAATAAAAGCCAAAAATATCTGATGGTTGATCAGAGACTTCTATCTCGTATTTTGAGAGACCCAAGCTGTTTGTTTGATATCCCAAAAACCCACTTAAATTAGCAGTAGGATCTTTTGTAACAAAATTGAAACTTCCCCCAATAGCTTCGCTACCATAGATGCTACTAGCAGGACCTTTTACAACTTCGATCCGATCAAAAGATGTATCGTTCATTTCTAACAATGCGTTATGATTAAAAACAGAGGTTGGTCGAATAGGTAGCCCGTCTTCGAGATACAAAAACAGGGCTTTGGTTGAGATCGGTGAACGAACAGCCATAAAATGTTGTTCATTACTAGCTGCTTGCGAACTAGACATATAGACTCCGCTTATTTGATTTACTAATTGATCGATACCAAAGGCTTTTGTTTCTTTAATATTTTTGGCATTCACAATACCAATAGCTCCTGGAATATCTGAACGCTTTTGAACTTCCCGACTTGCAGTGGTAACCAATACTTCTCCCAGAAGTATATCTTCTTGCTCCAAAATAATCTGATTTACTCGGGTGGATAATTCTAATTCTCTAGTTTGATATCCTATAAATTGAATTGATACTTTACTTATATCTTTTAAGGTAATCGAAAAAACACCTTTTTCATTAGTCATTGCAGCATTTGCAGGATTGGATAGGTCAACTATAGTTACACCAGCAATAGGACGAAGAGAGGTATCAGTTATAATCCCTGTATAGGTAAGTTGCGAATGAATCAAATTACTGACTAGTACTACTAGTATCGTTATATATTTTGTTTTCATTATAATGTATAGATAGATGCTTCTACCTACAAAAAAGTTGAAGGTAGAAGACTCAAATTTTTAGTTTAATAATGTTATAGTGCGTATTGCAATCCTATACTAAAAGTTTCCTGATTACGTAATTGGACACCATTTTTGTTTTGAAAAACTGGCATCGAAGTTTCAAATCCTAAGCGCATATTCTTGAGGCTTCCTTTAAAAGAATACAAATTAAAACCGAATCCCAAATTGCCATAGGTCATACCAGAGTTTTGAGTGTCTGCGGTAATTACCATCATGGGGTTGAGTTGTTTATTTATACCTTTTATTTTGTCAAGAACTCCCAATTCAAATCGTACAGAAAAACTTAACCAACTAGTAGCAGTAAATGCCAACCAATTATGTATGCTATAGCTATTGCCTAGTCGATAATCATTACTGTTTTTACCAGTTCTTATGACAGTTTTTGCTTGCGCTCCATACGATATTGTTTGCCATTGTTTTAAATAGGTCAACGCTACGAGTGCATCCCAAGTTCCGCTACCTATTTGCATTGGATAGGGTAGTAGGGTTTTATTAGGGGACGATGCAGGTGTGATATCAGTATTCTCAATACTGCCTGTAGGAAGTGAAACTCCAATTTGTCCATGTAGTTGCTGGTGATTTGCATTAAAAAATTTATAGAGTGCACCAATTTGGGTATCACCCAATCCACTTGCTTCCGTTTCAAAAGTACCTCCCATAGCTGTTAAATGTTCCATGTTTATTTGAATAAAATTGGCCATAATACTCAACGTAATGCGAGCAGATGGTGCATACATAGCACCAACCATATGCATAGACATAGGCATTTTTGTCGGAGTTACCATGTAGTTGCCATTGGGAAGAATCGCATTGCTATATGGTACCGATTGGCTGCCTCTGTTTAACTCCTCCATATTCATAAGCATAAAGCGATAGGAGAACATAAACTCTCCTTTGTTATGTGTGTGGTCGCCCATAATAGAAATTGGTGCATGACCATCTGGTCTTGAGCTTGTCCACGTAGAGTCAATTTGAGTTTTTTGCGCAGTTACAGAAGATACTGTCGCAAATGCGAGTATATAAAAATATTTTTTCATTAGTAAAAATAGTAGATATTACCATGTAGCGTACCATAGTAGTACATAGCTATCCTTAAAAAGGATGTAAAATTAAAATTTTGAATGTAGGGTAGTTTCAAAAATCAAATTATTGATCTTGAAACAATGTATACTATTATGAAAAAAAAACCTCTGGAGGATGGTCAATCTTTGAATTATATTGTTGGTAATAAGGGGATCGATACTCCCAATTTTGATAGGTTACACTTTTTATTTGATTGTCTCCAGTCAATTCTATAGAAATGTTTTCAAAAAACAAAGGAATGAAGGTCTCTACACTAATGGTTGTTTTGATAGGCGCATCTTCAGATAGGCTTTGAGTCTTCATTTGACTCATTAGATAACATTTTCCATTACAGTTAAGACTAGGTCGTTCTTTATTAACACAAAATTTCTCAACAATATAATCAAGGTTAAGTTGGTAGTAAAGAATATTACCCATCTCCAATAATGGTTGTATTGCAAAAGTCGCAACCAGCAGAATGGAAAAAAATATTTTCACAGAGGCCCAAAAATTTTGGCAAAGATACCAAGTAATATTAAAATTAAAGCATTGCCAATGGATTAAAAAGCATAAAAATTTTGTATAATATAAATGAATACTATTTAGCGAAAGTACGGAGCTATAGTTTCAAAGTTATCATATTTTTCGATTCCTTTATCACGTTTAATGGAAAGTTCAAAAAGTTTAGTAGTAGTGTCCCAGGCAATTACTTCTTTTTCAGTAAGCTTCATTTTTTTGCCATTTGAAGCAGTAACTTTTTCCCTTTCTTTTGGGAGGTAGATGATTTTTCCGTCTACAATTCTAAGGTTTATTAATCTACTTACCTCACTAAATTTTTGAAATGAAAAGGTGATAGAAACATCGACAGAACTTCTTCTACTATCTATATCCACTTTTTGTAACGTAAAATCCTTAAAAGAATCATTAAATCTAGTTGCTTGCTGAATTCGTTTGACATCTTCTACGATAAAAAGTTTCTCAACATTTTCAGAAACTTGCAAGTTTGAATAGGAGATATTCACAGTTTTGTTTTCAAAATTGAGGATGAGCTCTGAGCTATCTGCTACAATTTCTGAACTAACGTTAAATAAGGTTGAGAAGAGTATCAAAACTTGATTAAAAATACTTGACATAATAAATGTAATTTGGGGTTAAATCTAGATAATTTTTTAGATATATGGGGTTAAGTTACTGATTTATAAATAATTTAGTCGATATTCGGGTTTTTTACAGTAAATGATGGCGATGTTATTTGATAGGTGACTACCAAAAGACGAATCACAATGATAAGAAGTGTTGTTGCAATATAGGTCAAAGTCATATCCAAACCAATACTGTACATAAACATAAAACAAATACCTCCTAAAATAGTTACTGTGGCATAAATTTCTTTTCTAAAAATAACAGGAATTTCATTACACAAAATATCCCGAATGACACCGCCAAAACATCCCGTAATGGTTCCTAGTGCAACAGATACTATCGGGTCCAAACCAGCATTAATTCCCGTTTCTACACCCGTAATAGTGAAAATACCAAGTCCAATTGTGTCAAATAGGAAAACTGATTTTTTTAAGTAGTCAAGTTTATTTCTAAAAAGTATAGCTAAGAATGTAACAAAACTTATTAAATAAATAGTAGTAGTATTTTGCATCCATATTACTGGTGTTTGACCTATGAGAACATCTCTTACCGTACCACCCCCAACCGAGGTTACAAAAGCTATTATAAAAATACCAAACAGATCAAGTCTACGGTTCATAGCACTTAAAGCTCCAGATATGGTAAATGCCATAGTCCCTAGGATATCCAGAATTTCAAATATTGTAAGTTCTATTACCATTAGATCTATTAATTTTGACAAATGTACTATTTACTAAGAATACCTATAAAACTCTGCGTATTAATTTATAGTATAAAACTATAAGATTATAACGATTCTTAATAACTTTATTGTAAGTATTTAGCTTGAATTACTACTTTTACCAATGTAAATTGAATTGATTATGTCAGAAACTATTGAAAAAGTAAAGTGTCTTATTATAGGATCCGGTCCTGCAGGATATACTGCTGCAATTTATGCTGCTCGCGCAGATATGAAACCCGTTATGTATACAGGGATGGAACCTGGGGGACAGTTAACTACAACAACCGAAGTGGATAATTTTCCTGGATATCCAGAAGGGATTGATGGTCCCACGATGATGGTTCAACTTCAACAACAAGCCGAGCGGTTTGGAACTGAAGTTCGAATAGGTATGGTCACCGAAGTAAATTTTAGTAAAGATGTAGGGGGAATTCACAGAGTAACCATTGATAATGCGAAAGAGATTGAAGCAGAAACCGTAATTATTTCAACTGGAGCTACTGCAAAATATTTGGGACTGCCAAGTGAACAACGTTTACGTGGTGGGGGAGTCTCTGCTTGTGCCGTTTGTGATGGATTCTTTTACAAAGGTCAGGATGTCGCCATAGTTGGAGCAGGAGATACTGCAGCCGAGGAAGCTACTTATCTTTCTAATATTTGTGCGAGCGTAATAATGTTAGTTAGAAAAAATCAAATGAGGGCTTCAAAAGCAATGCAACACAGAGTTACTAGTACGCCTAATATTAGAGTGCTATATAATACAGAGGTTGATGAGGTTTTAGGTGAGCAGGTAGTAGAAGGTTTGCGTATGGTAAATAATCAAACTGGCGAGAAAGAAGAGATTTCTATTACTGGATTGTTTATAGCTATTGGTCATAAACCAAATACTGAAATATTTAACGGCAAATTGGATATGGATGAAACGGGATATATCTTGACCAAAGGGAAATCCACCAAAACCAATGTGCCAGGAGTTTTTGCTTCTGGAGATGTGCAGGATAAAGAGTATCGTCAGGCAATTACTGCTGCAGGTACTGGATGTATGGCTGCGTTGGATGCTGAGCGATATCTTGCAACGGTAGAATCTGGAGAAGAAGTGACAGCTTAAGTGAGCTTTTTACAATAACTTATTCAAAATATAAAAATTGCTAATCCTCCAAGATTAGCATTTTTTAGTTTTAAAAACTTACAAAAACTGTAAAACTGTAGGATTTAAAGTTAAGAAAAAGTAAATGGTATTTATCTGTTTTTGAAAGTTTGATTAACAAGAGTAGAGGTTTACATTAATTTCATAACCAACATTCATTTAGTAAAATTTTATGTATTCAAATGAATAGTTATTTATTTAGTGTGTTAGTTTTAAGATGGTTAAATAACTCTTTTTTCAGAGTTTACTACCCCTAGAAATAACGTTACTAATTTTAAACATTCAAATACATGAAAAAGTTGACAAGTACGTTAGTGATTTGTTTAATCGCTAGCATAGTAACTGCACAAACTGAGAGCAGTATCGAAATCAACCAGTCAGGCTATGATAACGAAACTAATATAGAACAGGAAGGAGCTACCTATACTACAATTAATCAATTATATGAGTTTGGTCATGATAATTCTGGAACTATTTTTCAATGGGGAAGAGGTAATTTTAGTTATGCAGATATTGATCAATTTGGAAGTTTTAATGCAGGTACTATAACTCAGGATGGAGAATCACAATCTGCATGGATAAAACAAGGTAATGTATCGACAATTAGTAATAATAATATAGCTATTGTATCACAAAAAGGTTTTGCAAATAATAATGTTACTACGCAATTATATGATAATAATACAGCCAGTTTAACTCAGGAATTTAGAGCAAATTAGGCAAGACAATTTCAAGAAAGTAGTCAAGGTGTTGTAGTAGGAAATAAAGCTATAGCCGAACAGCTTGGCGCAAACAATAATCTAGATCAATATCAAAGAGGTTATAGAAATAACTTATATTCATATCAAAATAGTGAGGGGTTTGTTGAAGAATCTTTAACTATTCAGGAACAGGAGGGACACTGTAACGATGCTCTATCAGTAAATAATGGAGTTATAGCATCGGTTGAACAAATTCAAAAAGGAAACACCAATGTTGCAGCAGTAAGTCTGAGAACTTTTTTTAATCAAGTGAGTGTAACAGTACAACAAAAGCAAACTGGATACAATAATTTAGCAGAAGTTACATTACATTCCACTACTGACGCTGTATATGGAATACAACTAAATCAGGAGGGGAATGGTAATACTTCCTTAGTGGATATTTTTATAGCAGAACAAGAATCATATAATTCAATTTATCATATTCAGACAGGTAACAATAACTACGCTAGTACCTACCAGAATGGTAGTAGCGAATTGTTTATTAAATAAAATGGTATTGTGAATTATGCAAATTCTGAACAATACGGGATTTCGAATGAAATTCAATTAGAACAGTCTGGTGGTTCTGTTTCTTCTGTTGGAGAGTTCTATCAATATGGAGAGTATCAGAAAAGTAGTATGACACAACAAGGTTTAGAAAATTCAGCAAAAATTTTTCAGGGGGATATAGACAATCAATCTTTATATGGATACAATGAAGTAGAACAAAGTCGAGAAGGAAATAATAACATTGCTGAAATCCATCAAATAAAAATTGAAGAAGGATATATTGTGCAAACTCAGATAGGTACAGGGAATAATGTAATAGCATCACAAAACATCAATTTTCAAGCTGAAGTTAATTCTATTTCTCAATTCCAAAATGGAAATAATAATACTATGTTAGCACTACAGGATAAAAACGAGGGAATGCAATATTTTTCTAATAACTTTATTGGGCAAACGCAACTAGGAGATGGAAATGTGATGTCTAGCATACAATTGGGAACTCAAAACAATGCGTATTTAACACAAAATGGGGATTTTAATAGTTTAGAGACTACTCAAATTGGATCAGACAATATGCTTACGATTACTCAGAATGGAAATTCTAATGCGCTCATCATAGCTCAGGGAGGATCAGGACATGTAAATACTATAATGCAATAATACAAATATAAAGCGGGTAAGTAAAAACTAAACCTGAGGTTACTGGCAAGCCTCAGGTTTTTATAACTTCAATAAACTTGGAGCATAGTTTAATCCCTTTTTGTAGAGTGTAGCTTCGCCGCTAAAAACCTCTAAATTTACTTTGGGTTCGCCCAAAAGATATACCTCTGTACTATCCTTGGCTTCAATGGTACAAACTTCGTTAACCAGAAGATAGCAATCGCTAGTTCCTTCAGCAATCAGTTTAGCCATATTGATAGTTAATTTTTCTCCTCTAAAATTTGTCGAATTATCAGCACGAATAAGTGCGCTATCAATTTTTCCTTCTAATTTGCTAAATCCTTTTTGATATAAATCTACTTTTAAACTATCTGCTGTGGTGATTCCTTTGATCTCTGAATTTTCATTTATTTGATAAAATATTTCTTTCGCGTTGACATGTAATTCTCCAGAAGATTTCCCGTAGGTATATGCCACAAATTTATTTGAGGTTACAGACATAAAGGCTTCTGCATTGTTGTATAAGTGTAAGGATAATTTTTTTGCGTCAATAAGTCCAGCCGTCGATAATTTAACATCATTGCGTAATTCGATATGTTTTGGAATGGATGTGTAGGTGATAGTAAGATGCAAGGATTTAGCACGTCTTATATCCTTATCCGTTTTAATTGTCAAAATACTATCTTGAACATTCACTAAAATAGCGTCTTGTAGATTACTATCAGCTTTAATAGAAACACTGTTCTCTGATCCTTCTTGAATATTGACCTCAAAATTATCTTCAATCTTAAGTGTATGAAAAGCATCAATCTCTTTTAGATCCGTCATAACGATTTTATTTCCTTTAAGCCGTTCTTCTTTTTGAGCGACACTCGTACCAGCAACAAAGACCAATAGCATTATTGTGAATAGTATTTTCTGCGTATTCATAGTATGAATTTTCATTTTGATAATTATTATAGATAACATCATTACAAAGATAAGAGACTATCAGTGGGAATTTATGTTACAGAAGCACAAATTATTCTTGTATGATGTTTGTAATCCTACCGATTGACTTTGAAAAATATGATAAAAAGAATCCTATCATTTATTAGATGATAGGATTGCGATACCTTTTTGCCCAGTTTCAGGTCAAGTGTGGTTGCGTTATTTTTTCTGGATCTTTATTTTTTCAATAAACTTTGTAGCATTTTCGTTTTCCGGATTTAATTCAAGTGATTTTTTGTAATTTTTGAGAGCAAGTTCATTTTGTTTGTCGGCAAAGTAAGCTTCACCCAAGCTATCATAGACATTTGATGATTCTGGGAATGCCGCCACATTCATTTTAAAAACTTCAATAGCCTCTTTTGTTTTGCTATTCTGAAGAAAATAATAGCCAACACGATTCATTTCGTTTTCGTTGAGATTGTAGCTTTTGTCATTTTGATAGGTTTCAAAAGTTTTCATTCCCTTTGCAATATTATCTTCTTTGATAGACTCCATGACCGCTAGAGCCAACGATTGTTTTGGCATCTCAAAAGGCTGATCGTATAAGATTTTGGTAAGCTTCTTGGCCATATCAAATAGTTCAATTCTACCTGTGTTATTTAATAAAATGATGGCATGATTATCTTCGGGTATGCGGTATATCAACGTGTTGAAGCCATTGATTCCGCCGCCGTGTTCTACTACTGTAATGCTATCGCGATTAGCTACTTTTTCTTTGCCGATACTCCATCCGTATCCATAAGAAGCTCTACCCGTAGGCATATACGCAGTAAACATGAGATCTCGTGACTTTTGTGTAAGTACCTTATTTGTATATAAAGCACGATCCCAAGTATACAGGTCCTCAACGGTAGAATACATAGATCCTGCAGCATACGGTAAAGACATGTCTAAATACTTAGAATTAGTGTACTTTTTACCTTCTTTATCATATCCCGTAGCCCTATTTTTAAGAATGCGATCGTGATGATCATATCCAGTGGCTGTCATCTTAAGAGAAGCTAAGATATGCTTATGTAATAAAGTTTCGTAAGATTTTCCCGAAACCTCTTCCAGAATCACGCCCAATAAAAAATAACCAGAGTTACTGTATGCAAATTTTTTGCCAGGTTCAAATTCTAATATAGAATCCTGAAACATCGTTAAGAATTCCTTTGGTGTATACGGATTTCTATAAATGTTTTGAAAAGTTTCCAAACTGGTATAATTTGGAATCCCAGCGCTATGGGTCAGTAAATGATGAATGGTAATCTTATCACCCTGAGCTTCAGGATAATTTTTAAGATATTTAGTTATAGGTGTATGCAGGTCTAATTTGTCTTGCTCTACAAATTGAAGAATTAAGGCAGCAGTAAATTGCTTAGTAATCGAACCCAATCTATGTTTAGTATCTGAAGCATTAGGAATGTCCCACTCCATGTTAGCCAGACCTAAGCCTTTGCTGTATATGACATCGCCCTTATCTGCGACTAGTATGGATCCGTTAAATTGACCATATTCGTGATAGGTCTTCATTAATTTATCAATCTTATCAGCTTTGTTTTGCGCGATGGCGGTACTAAAGGATAGAAAAAGGAGTATTATTGGCAGTGCAATGGTTCGTGTTATATAATTGCTCGTTCTTTTCATTTTAAAGAGATAACGTTTGTATGAAGTTTTACAATGTATAACTTTTGAAAGTTACGTTTGATTCCTTAGTTATATGCTATATTGATTATCAATGATTTTGAATTAATTACGACTTACATTTCCTCCAGAATTATCAACTTCTGAAACTTTTTCTGGAGCTCCAAAATAGCGAACATTCCCACCGCTGGTGGCACGTCCTTTAAATTCATTTTTAGCATGAACTTTAACCGAGGCTCCGCTGGTCGCTTTGGCATCTGTGATTAAACTGAGAACTTCTTGCGCCTTAATAACAGCTCCGCTGGTTGCTGAAACCTTATGAGAATTCACCATCCCCGAAATATCTATAAATGCACCGCTAGTGGCCGAAGTAGTTAAGGATTCTGACTTGATTTCTAATTCAATATCCGCCCCACTTGTCGCATTTAATTTCATCTTTTGTTGTTCAATGACTTGAGTTGAAGTGATACTGGCACCACTGTTTACAGTGATTTCCTTTAATGTTTTATAGGAGACCAAAACACTTTTTTGATCGGCACTATAAATGTTTTCTTTTGCTTTAATAATAAGCATTTGGTCTTTTACATAAATTTCTATAAGCTCATGCAAATTTTGATTAGCTTCAATAATAACTTTATTGTCATTATTTTTGGATAGTATAATATCAAGTCCATTACTGGCTTTGACACGGTTAAACGGTTTGTCGATCGTACGTTCGGTTTGTACTACACTTCCTGTTCCTTTTACGCCATTGAACGGAATGTTACAGGAGTAGCAAAGTAAGGCTAAGCAAAGAGTTACTAAAATTTTGGCTAAAGTTGTCATAAGGTGATTAGTTTAAAATTTAACTGTTCGATTTTTTGATTGTTTTAATTTTTGGTTTTAATTTCTATACCATTCTCGTCAATTTTTACTTTTACGGGTTCGTTATTAAGTTCTAGGCCATCTTCGTCAATTTTAAGATTGAACTCTTGATCTTCGTTTGACTCATATTCTTGAGCCTCATCATCATTCCATCCCTTGTATTTCCATTCTCCATTTTGATCGTTCTCAGGACAATCTTCACAACTAAGCTCACCTTTACTTAAAGTTAGGTAGTTCCCCTCTTTACCCGATAGGGATATATAGTCATCATAGTTCCAAGAATTGTTATAACTAGTAGTGTTTTTATCGGCTATTATTGTGATATTTTGAGGTAGTGTGAGGATTACTTGTATTTCTTGATCACGGTATTTATTTTTAATAGCGGTTAAGGCGTGACCATCTAATGTTAATACATTGTTTTTAAATTCATATTTATAAAGTAAAGCGTTGGCTGCATTGCTAGCATTATCATAAGAAAATCCTTCAGCTCTTTTTACTATTGACATACGGGCGGTAGTATCGTTGCTTTCTTTAACATATAAGCGTATATCCTGTAACACAATAACCTGATTACCCTCTGAATCTTTACGAATCTTATAGTCATTACGGTGTGATAAGTGGCGAATGTATCTTCGATTATGCTGCATTTTTATTTGAAGAGTATCACTTTTGCTTACAGGAAGAATGATCTCTTCTGAAATTACTTCTGCAGTATAGTTCTCGAGCGTAGCTTGTCTAATTCCTATGACAGCTAATCCCACTGTGGAAATTATCCAAAGCGCTAATAGACCTAGTTTTGCGGTTGTCCCGATAGATTTTAGATTAGGTATCATAATTTTTAAACCTAAAATAAATAGGAAGAAAAAGGGAATTCCTACCGCCAAGAAGGTAAAGGTAGCAATCAACCAAATCGAAACATTACTATGGTTTAATACTTGTAAATGCTCGTTTAATGGCGTATCAATTAGACCAAAAGTACTTACTGCAAATAAACCAAAGAATAAGCTGATAAGTGTAACACCTGCTACAATCATTAATAAGACCCCGATAAATTTTATAGCAATTTTGAATAGAAAAATAAGTACATCTCCTAAAGCATCAAAGAAAGAAGTAGAACTACTCTTAACCTTTGAACTATACTTTTGATAATCTACGTTTTTTACTGAATCAGCGACATCATTAAAACCTTCCTTTATTTTTTTTTCTATGGTATTGATGTTAACCGGTTTTCCTTTCATCGCCAGCTTATCTGCCGTGGTTTTTGCTTCGGGGACAAAAATCCATAAAGCAATATATATAAGAATAAAGCCTCCACTTGAGAAAATTGTAAATAAAATCCAAGCTAATCGAATCCATACAGGATCTATCGCCAGATAGTGTCCTAATCCGCTACTTACACCTCCTACGTAGGAGTTGGTTGTGTCTCTAAAAAGAGATTTAGAACGATGTGGATTGACTTGAGCAGTCGTTTTTGGTTCATCTTCAAAAATATCTTCATCAATTTGATAATCCTCAGGTTGTCCCATAACTTCTATTACAGCATCTACCTCTTTGTGTCCTATTACTTGACGCTCATCTTTAATTTTTTCATTAAAAAGCTCTGCAATTCTGGCTTCAATATCAGCGATGATTTCATCTCTTCCTTGTGAATCGGTAAACGAACGTTTTATAGCGTCAAGATACCGTTGAAGTTTCATATAGGCGTCTTCATCAATATGAAAAAATATGCCAGCAAGGTTTATATTAACTGTCTTATTCATTTTATTTATTTTTTTGTTTGGTTACCAAATTCACAGCGTCCTGTAGTTCGCTCCAAGTTGTGTTAAGTTCTGTCAAAAACACTTTACCAGTGTCTGTGAGTCCATAGTATTTTCTAGGTGGTCCTGATGTAGATTCCTCCCAACGATAGCTAAGTAATCCAGCATTTTTAAGTCGGGTTAATAAGGGGTAGATAGTGCCTTCTACAACTAGCATTTTTGCATCTTTAAGTGTTTCAAGAATTTCTGCCACATAAGCATCGTCATCTTTGAGTATAGAAAGAATGCAATATTCTAGAACACCTTTGCGCATTTGCGCTTTTGTGTTTTCGATCTTCATAAAGAGATTTTTTAAAAGTTAAACTGTTCATTTTGATTGATTGATGATTGTATTTATTTGATGAATTTTATAGTAAGAGGGTATTGATAAACTTCACCATTTTTTGCTTTGATTGCGGCATTGATTATAAATATAATTTCTAAAAAGAAGCCTATCAGAGCTATAATGCCAATAAAAGAGGCACCTGCGAGCATCCATAAGCCTCCACTATGGTCAAAATTAATATGCCAATCGTGTCCATGCATGATATCGGAAATTGACATATGTTTAAAAAAGTTAAACACAAAAAAAGGAAAAGAAAGAGTTCCCATAATTATAGTGTATAAGAGAATACTTAGTTGAAAATTAATAGCTTCTTTACCATGGTTATTTACAAAATCGGATTTGTCTTTATTAGTAGACCATAATAAGATCGGGATAATATAATTACCGAAAGGAATAAAAAACTTAGTAAAAATACCTAAGTGAATAAAAGTTGCAATGTTTTTGTGATTAGTGTCTGACATGATGAATGATATAATAGTTGCTTATGCAAATATATGTTTAAAAAAAGGTATTATGCAAAACATAGTACCATAATTTAACATAAATTTAAGATTAAGGTTTATTTGTACACTCGATATTTTATGGATATTTTAGGTGTTTAAAATAGAAATTTATGACGATCACACCACGTAAACTGAACCTTTTTAGCCTTTTTAAATTACCTTCTGCATGGCTTTGTGGAGTTCGAGTTAAATCCATAGATGCGCAACAATGTACGGTACATGTAACCCATAGGTGGATTAATCAAAATCCTTTCAATTCTATGTTTTGGGCGGTGCAAGGCATGGCTGCAGAGCTTAGTACGGGTGCACTTGTAGTAGGTTATATTAAAGATTCTAATATACAAATCTCTATGTTGGTGGCACAAAATAAAGCTGTATTCACAAAAAAGGCAACAGGTAAGATAATTTTTAAATGTATTGATGGTTCTTTAATCAAAGATGGGATTGAAAAAGCTATCCAGACGGGAGAAGGACAGACAGTTTGGATGAAATCTATCGGAATAAACAGTGAGGGACTTGAGGTTTCTCGATTTGATTTTGAATGGACTGTCAAGGTTAAACGATCTAAAAAATAAATTATGTTGTAACAATATTTTCTCGTTAGCGTCCTATTTGTAAAGTATTCACGAATTAATAATATACGATGACAGCACACGAAATTGACTATACCATACACGGAGAAGAAATGCAATATGTAGAAATAGAACTAGATCCGCAAGAAGGCGTAATTGCAGAAGCTGGAAGTTTTATGATGATGGAGGCTGGTATTAAAATGGACACCATCTTTGGAGATGGCTCTGCAAAAGATCAAGGATTTATTGGGAAAATTTTTGGAGCAGGAAAAAGATTACTTACTGGAGAAAGCCTTTTTATGACTGCATTTTATAATGAATTGAGCGGAAAGCGAAAAGTAAGCTTTGCTTCTCCATATCCTGGTAAAATAATCCCTGTGGACTTAAATCAGTTTCATGGTAAATTTGTTTGCCAAAAGGATGCTTTTTTATGTGCTGCAAAAGGAGTGTCTGTGGGTATTGAATTTTCTAGAAAATTAGGACGCGGACTCTTTGGGGGAGAAGGGTTTATTATGCAAAAGCTAGAAGGTGACGGTATGGCCTTTGTACATGCAGGAGGCACTACTGCAGTAAAACATCTTGCTGCGGGAGAGCAACTAAAGGTAGATACAGGATGTATTATCGGATTTAGTAAAGAAGTAAATTATGATATAGAATTTGTTGGAGGTATTAAAAACACCATTTTTGGAGGGGAAGGGTTATTCTTTGCAACACTAACAGGTCCAGGAACTGTCTTTATACAATCACTACCATTTAGTCGATTAGCTAATCGCGTACTAGCCTTGGCGCCAAGAGAAGGAGGTAAGAGTAGAGGAGAAGGAAGTATTTTAGGTGGAATAGGTGATATCCTAGATGGCGATAATAAATTTTAACAATGTTAAATAACGGATTAAAAACAATAATTTTGGTTTTATTTCGCTATATTCGTTTAAACAACGTTCATTACGTAAATAAATTCCTACAAAAAGAAGTAGGAAAACTAACAACTTTAAACCCCTAATATATATGGCTAGAGCAATGTTTGATTACACCAAAACTGTGCTTGACAAAGTAAGTTTTGATGTTAATTTATTTACAAAGGAAGTTATCAAAGCAATGAAACGCTTACTTCCACATGAGATCGACGAATTAAAAATTTGGATTCAATCTCTAGCGCTCAATAGACCAGAACTACAGCCTTGTCTGGTATATTTAAAAAACTAAGAATAAAAAAAAGCGACTTACGAGTCGCTTTTTACTTTTCCTAAAGGACTTATAATAGCCACATTTTGAAAGGTTATTGCTCCTTTGATAATACTAGCTATTGTACTGTGAAGTACATCGATAATTTGCATTTTTAATTCACTTTTATTAAAAATTAAACTAACTTCTCTTGCAGGACTTGGCTCATTAAAATAATGTAAATTTTGCTTTTCATTCTCCTTAATATCCAGAGTATGTAGATATGGCAATAGGGTCATGCCTAACCCCTCATTTGCTAATTTTATAAGGGTTTCAAAACTTCCACTTTCTAGTTGAAAGTGATCATCGTCGTAATTTTTATCAATTTTACAAAGATTGATAATTCCATCCCTAAAACAGTGTCCATCTTCTAGCAATAACATATCATCAATATCCAAATCTGCAACATCGATTTTGGACTTTTGATTAAGACGATGGGTTGATGGAATGTAACCTACAAAAGGTTCGTAATAAAGTACTTTCTCTTTAATTTGAATGTTCTCTAAAGGTGTGGCAGCGATAGCTGCATCCAAATGACCATCTAATAATCGTTGAATTATGGTTTCGGTATTGAGCTCTTCAATTTTAAGTTTTATTTTAGGGTATTTTTTAATAAACGTATTTAAGAACATAGGTAGCAGTGTGGGCATTACTGTTGGTATTACTCCCAGTTTAAATTCTCCTCCAATAAAGCCTTTTTGTTGGTCTACGATATCTTGAATTCTTTCACTTTCATTAACAATATTACGAGCCTGCTGTACTAATTTTTTACCAACTTGTGTAAGTGCAATCGGTTTCTTGGTTCTATCAAAAATTTGAATATCTAGTTCGTCCTCTAGCTTCTGTATTTGCATACTTAAGGTAGGTTGCGTAACAAAAGTTTTTTCTGCAGCTTTAGTAAAATTTTGATGCTCTGCAACAGCAAGTACGTAGCGTAATTGAGTGATTGTCATTTTAATTGTCTTTTACGCAACGAAGATACAAAAGCTATTGATAAAAATTATACATTAAAATTTAAAAATCTATTTTATCTATATGCTTATATGTAGCATTTCATTTATAAAATACCTCTCGCTTTTATTTCTAGATATTTGTTAATCGTATCCATAGTCAAATTTTGAGGAGTAGTAAGGATAGTTTGGATACCGTGTTTGCGTAAAATTTTTACCATCTGTTGCTTATCTTGTACAAATTGAGCGCCAATGGTTTGATCATAAATATCTGAAATTGTTTTTATTGGCATATCTGTCAATTTATTGAGCGTAGTGTTTTTAAAAAATATAACAACAAGTACATGTTTTTTTGCAAGTGCTCGTAAATAAGGTAGCTGACGTTCTAATGCTGAAAGATGTTCGAAGTTTGTGTACAACAAAAGTAAACTACGTCGTGAAATTTTCTTTTTGGTGTGTGCATATAACATTCCGTAATCGGCATCCAAAAAAGCGGTCTTTACATTGTATAAAGTTTCCGACACCATGTCTAATTGACTACGCTTCTTGGTAGCAGGTAAAAAACTTGAAATTTGATTAGAAAATATCAAAAGTCCCACTTTATCTTGTTTACGTAAAGCTATATTTGAAAATGCGAGCGAACTATTAATGGCATAGTCTAATAAGGATAGTTCATCAAAAGGCATTTTCATCACACGACTTGTATCTATGATCGAATATATTGGTTGTGATTTTTCATCTTGAAATTGATTGATCATTAAATCACCGCGTTTTGCAGTAGCTTTCCAATTAATAGTACGTATATCATCGCCGGCTACATATTCTTTAATTTGCTCAAAAGCCATCGTATTTCCAAGGCGTCGTGTCTTGCGAACTCCTAAAATATGGGAATTGGTTTGTAACGCATAGATGTCATATTTTTTCATTTGAATGAAGGAAGGATAAACTTTGACAAGATGATCTTCTTCAAATGCGTAGCGTCTTTTAACTAATGCCAGTTTTGTACATACGTAGATATTGAGTTTTCCGAAGCGATATTCACCTCGTGTTACGGGCTTAAGTTGATACGTAATTGAAGATTGAGACATAGATTTTATACTACAATGCTTTATAAAATCACGTTTTTGAAATTGAAATGGAATTTCGTCTATAATTTCTGTTTCAATATCAAATAGATACGCATTTTTAATTTGGATGTTGATAACATTAATATCACCATTCGAAAATTTATCTGATAACTCTCTATAACCAATGATTCCGTTTTTATTTCTATATAGCGCAATAATATCAAGTGAACAAAGAATAAAACCACCCAAGGTAAGTAGCCATACAAATGGATAAAGTACCGCTATCCAGTAGGACAAAAAGAACAAAATGGCGAGTAATCCTAGCGAGTAGTATATACGTTTAGTGAGATATAATGATTTAATTAAGTTAAGCACAATTATCTTGGGATTTCTATAGATTGTAAAATCATATGCATTACTTTCTCCTCGGTCATACCTTCCATTTCTCTTTCTGGTGAAACCATAATTCGGTGTCTCATAACTGGGATTACAGATTTCTTGACATCCTCTGGAGTAACAAAATCTCTCCCACTAACTGCAGCAAAAGCTTTTGCACTGTTCATAATTGCAATCGAGGCTCTTGGAGAACCACCTAAGAATAGATGAGGATGTGTTCTTGTTTTAGTTACTATCTCTGCTATATAATGCAATAATTTTTCTTCTATAAGTACGCCTTGAACTTTATCTCTATAAGCATGAAGCGTATCGATATCAAGAACTTGTTTAATCAAGTCTAGTGGGTTTTTTACAGTACGTTCATGATGAGATTGTAAAATAGCTACTTCATCATTAAAAGAGGGGTATTGCACTTTGATTTTAAATAAGAATCTATCCAACTGTGCTTCGGGCAAGGCATAGGTACCTTCTTGTTCTATTGGATTTTGGGTAGCAAGCACCATAAAAGGAGATTCCATAGTATACTGTATACCATCCATCGTGATTTGTTTTTCTTCCATGACTTCAAATAACGCTGCTTGAGTTTTTGCTGGAGCACGATTGATCTCATCAATTAGGATGATATTAGAAAAAATAGGCCCTTTTTTAAATACAAATTCGCTAGTTTTAAGATCAACGATAGAGGTGCCCAACACATCACTAGGCATCAGATCAGGAGTGAATTGAATACGACTAAAATCGGTGTTTAAGGTTTTGGCAAATAGTTTTGCAGTAACAGTTTTTGCGATCCCAGGAACTCCTTCAATCAATACGTGACCTTCAGCTAACAAAGCAATCAATAATAGTTCAATAAAATCATTTTGTCCAACAATTACCTTGGATAGTTCTTGTTTAATTATAGTACAGGTTTGTTGTAAATCTGTTAGATCGATCCTATTTTTAAAAGATATGGATTGATTCGATGAGTCTTGACTAGTTATTTGAGGTTCTTTGTTGGATTCTTGGGTCATGATATTATTTTTTATACTAAAGCCCCATAAGGCAATTATATTTATTTTTGTTCTAGATACGTTTTTTTGAAAATATGTATGTTTTTTACCAGATTAATGAGATCCTCATTAGTAATTATTTCTCTGGTTTTTAACTGCGCTATTTGTTGAAACAATCGTTTAGTAACTTCTTCAGAGTTGCCTGTTTTTAGAGAGATCTCTTTATAGTTTTTTTGTGTAGCATCATTCAATGTCAAGCGCAATTCTTCTCGTAAAAATGAATAAAACAATTGAATTTGCATGGTCGCAATTGCTTTGTGATCCTTTCGGTTAAGATACATTGCACTAATGGTTTGTGCAAATGCCACGGTTTGATTTTTAAGTGGTGTTAGTATTGGGATGCTACGTTGTTTTCGCTTACTCTCAAAAATAACAAATAACAGTACACCAAATAGGACCGTATAATAAGCCCATTTTAATGATTTAGTTTTAAATAGTAAGTAAAGTGGAGAAGAATACGAAATCTTTCCTGATTTATAATAATTATCCCAAAGTACATTTTGATTACGGCTAACGTATGCCAATAGGTTTTGTGTATATTGATAATTTTGATCTGTCAACATAAAATAATTGCCAAATGCTTCAGGAAACGCATGTAATATTATTGTACCTTTTCCGAAGGACTGAGAAATATAGTTAAAAGTGTTGTTTGAGACACTGTCTGTGACATTAGTAAGTCTTACGCTTCCTAAAACTTTGGTGTTCGTTGTATCAATTTTAGAAAAATATGGAATATGAATACTCCGATTGTAGGAATAGTTACCACTACCTCGCAAAAATTTATTTGTAAGGGTGACTATAGGTTGAGTCTTTATATCGGTAGTTGCGACCAAACGATCTGTCTTAAGATGTAACGTATCTAACAATTGATTTCCAAAACTCTTTGCCGAAATAAATAAGGTGTTGCCTTGGTTTACCCATTGCAAAATATTATCTAGTTCTTCGCTCTCAAAATTAAGATGTTCATTAATAAAAAAATAAGTTCCAGAGATGGTATCCTTAGCTACCAAAAACTCATAAGGAGGTTGGTCGATATCTTTAACTAAATCATGTGAGTCTTTTAATAAGTCATAAAATACATAAGTACCCAGAGGTATCTTGTCTAATTTTGAATAACTAGGATACCAATTGATAGGTTCTGGCTGTACTGCTTCATAATAGGTAATTAACGCTAGTACTCCTACAAGTATAAATGCGGTTATTTTGTATCCATTGCTCATGGTGTTATAGAAGTAATGTGGTTACGAAATTGCAAAAATTTAGTTTCAAACTGTGAATAACTAATAGTATCAATAGCAAAAAAACCGTACCAAATAAAATTATATAGCTGTGTGAGTTCTTCAAAACCAACTTGTAGTGGCAGTGATTTAATTTCTAAGAGATAATCAGCATTTGTTTTTTGAGCAGCTAATGTAATACTCTGACTGTTTGCAAGTAGTTTTATTATCATTAGATAGTGGTACCTAATAGCGAGTCGATAGTTACCTGCTGTCCTTGCGTTCTCAATTAATTGATCTATATTTTTATTCTTAATAATTTCTTGATCATCCTCTAGTACTACATTCTCAAGAGCATCTTTCTTTTCGAGAATACGTCCTACTTTACCTTTGACAAATAGCCAAATAATAAGTGCCAATATAAAGAGTAGTACAATGTATGGTAAAATTGCTAAAATAAGTGCCCATGTATCTGATACCTCTCCAATGTCAAAAACAGTATTTAAAAGCTTGTGCCACCATTCTTGAATCCAATGTTTAAATTGCGTCCACCAAGTAGCTTCCATTTCTATTTCGGTATAATCAAAATCCTTTGATTTTTTATACTCCGAAAGTTTGTCTTTATCAAAAGATATGGGTTGCAACGTACTTGCTGTATCAATTGTAATCTGTAAACTAGCAAGATTGGAATAGTTTGTATTAGCCCGAATAGAAAGAGATCCCAGTACCAATATGACAATATGGAATATAGCTATCTTATTCTTCAAGATCACTGTTTTTTCCTATACTATCAATCTCCTCGAGTACACCTGTATGGTATTTTTTCTCATGTAAATTGAAATAAATCAATGCCGAAGCTACGGCTGTAATGCTATAAAGAAGATATTGTGCTGCTGATGCAACAGAGTTTAAAACTATATAAACCCAATCTATACCGTCAGATGGATTGAGATATGAACTTTCTGAAGCGGCAACAAAACCTTTAGAAAAAGTATAAATCATTGCTGGCACAGAAAAAACAAGTCCAATCAAAGAGATTAGAACACCTACAACTAATAAGGTTCCAAAAGTTACCCACCATTCTCCTTTAATCAATTCAAAACTTCTAGAAATTACATCTGTAATAGATCCACCTTCAAACACCATAATAGCAAAAACTAAGCTAACAGGAACATAAAAGTAAATGCCAGGTAACACACAGAGCATGGCTCCAAAACCCATTAAAAGACTAGAAAGAATACCTAAACCTAAAAATTTTAAGAAGTTATCGGCAACTGCATCTTTTATTTCATTAGCATCAATGGCATGTTCATCTTTTATATAAGCTTTGATATAGTGTAGTACAGTGCTGAACAAAACAGAGTAAAACAATACCATTGTAATAAATAGAAAAAGCATTGCGATAAAAATACCGCTAGGGTCTCCTAATTCATACGGGTTATAGCCTCCTGGATTAAAAATTTTTGAAGATAGTTGTGTATAGTACCCAGTTGCTACTAATGCTAACAAAAATGGAATTAACGCGGTCTTAAAAAGAATGGATAGTAGTGGTTTAAAATGATTCCTTAAAAAAGAAAAGGTATCATTAATCACATCTCCTAATTCACGTTTTTTTCTAAAAGTTATAGTTTTTTCAGTATTCATGTATGGATAGATTTATGCACTTTTATTGGGTAAAAAATATAATAAAAACTAATTAATAGTATAGACAATGTTATAACAAGGATAGCGAGCCAATCAGGCATTTCGGTATGTCTAGTTACAAAACCTTCAAGAAAACCTGCAATGATGAAAAAGGGAATGGTACTTATTACGATTTTAAGTCCAGCCTTGGTTCCACGAACAAACGAAGCAAGTCGTGTATAGGTTTTAGGAAACAAAATAGAATTACCTACTACCAACCCCGCAGCTCCTGCAACGATAATTACAGAAATTTCTATAACTCCGTGTATCCAGATAGTTCGAGCACTTTCCCACAGCAAATTTTTTTCGTAAAAAAAGTATTGAAAGGAACCAAGCATGATAAAATTTTGCATGAGAATAAAAAGTGTGCCAATACCAAATAGTACTCCAAAAGCAAAACACATTAATGCAACACGAATATTGTTGATAGTGATGCCTAAAAACATATCGGTTTCTCCCATTTTTTTATATACCGCCATTGGATCCTCGTTGGCTATATTTTGCAACGTCATGTTGACATAAGCATCCCCCAAAATAGATCGCACAAATGCACCATCGGTTGCAGCAGAGTATGCACCAATTGCTGTAAATAAAATTGCGATTAAAAATGCAATTAGTAATTCTTTTTGATAGTAATAAAATTCGGCAGGAAATTCTTTTAGCCAAAACGAAATTATACGATTCCCCTTTTCTTTTTTTGTCTTGTAAATTCTTTGATGTGCTTTGGATGCAAGTGTATTTAAATAATTGGATGTTTGGCTTTTGGGGTAAAAAGTTTGTGCATAGCTTAAATGATCTGTAACTTCGATATATACATCCGAAAGTTCTTTTGGCGAAACTTGATCAGTATTATTTAAAACACTTTCAAATCTTAACCATTTATTCTTATTTTGCTTCACAAATGCTGCTTCGCGCATGTATCATTAAATTAAAAGGATAAAGTAACATAATTCATGGATAACTTTCAAATAGAAACGGCTCAAAATGTGAGTATACAGCAAAATGTAGCGGGCGTAGGAGATCGTATCTTAGCTTTTTTTATTGATTCATTATTTATAGTGGCATATTTAATTTTGGCGGTATTGTTAATGAGTCAGTTAGGTGGTAATTTGTCAAAAGGGTGGATCGTACAAATGTTAATAAGTCTACCTGTATTTTTATACTACGTTCTATGGGAGACATTATGGGATGGTAGAACACCAGGAAAAGCGCTTGTAAATCTACGTGTGGTTCGTATTGATGGTTCTTCTCCTAGTTTTTCTAATTATTTGATACGTTGGTTGTTACGTAGTGTTGATATAACTTTAGGCTTTGGAAGCGTTGCTATTGTTACTATAGTTGTAAAAGGGACAGGACAACGATTAGGAGATTTGGCTGCAAATACAAGAGTGATAAGTGAGCGTAACCGTATCTCTTCTGGTCAAATGCTATTTAACAATTTAGCGGTGGATTATGCTCCCATGTATCCTCAAGTAACAGTTTTTAGTGATGCAGATATTCAAAAAATTAAAAAAATATTTTATGAGGCACGAGCGCATCGTGAACAAAAAGTTTTACAACAATTAGCAGATAGAATTGCAAAAGTTATGGATATACAAGTAGCAACCTCACCAAAAGAATTTATAGATCGAATTCTGGAAGATTACACCTATTTTACTCAGCAAGACTAGTGTATATTACTTAATAACTTTTGCAGTTATAAAAATGTTCTCTTTTGGCCATTCGCTTTGATCTACCGGTACATTAGAAATTTTGTCCACTACGTTCATTCCCTTTATTACTTTGCCAAAAATAGTGTGTTCGCCATCGAGGTGATGTGCTCCTTTTTTGGAGACCACCACAAAAAATTCATAAGGAGTTGCACGATTTGAAGGATTATCTACCCATTGTTTTGATAATGCTACTGCACCGCGCTCATGTTTTAATCCAGCTATAGGTTCTTGAGGTAATGTATATTCTCCAATTTCAAAACGTTTTTGAGCCATTTCTTTGCGATCACTATTACCACCTTGAATTACAAAATTCTTTGCAGCTCTATAAAAAAAAGTTTCGTCAAAATAACCCTCTTTAACCAGATAGATAAAATTAGCACGATGTATTGGTGTCTTCTTATACAACTCAATTATAAACGAGCCATAACGAGTTGTTATTTTTACAATTGTTTCGGGGTTTTTGACTCCATATGTAGTCATAAATTCAATTACATTTTGATTGGTAAGTTTAGTACCCGAATCTTTAATTGTGGTTTTCGTATCTATTGATTGTGTTAAAGTATCATGCGTCAGAACCTTTTTTTGACCTAATTGAGATTTAACTTTTTTGATCGAATCATTGGTAGATTGAGTCTTTTTATTTTTATTAGATTGTGTATCTTCACAACTCGAAATAATAAAAACCCATACCATAAGGCTAAACTTTAAAATAATTCTGGTCAATGACATTTGAAAAATTTATACAATTGATTCCAAAAATAAAGAAAATGTCAGTACCAGGCGAATATTCTCATTTTCTTATGGCTCCCGAGTTGCGTAAGCAAGAGTTAAATGGCTTAGCTATCCAAGAAAAAAATCCAAGACATGCAGCGGTTATGATGCTTTTTTACCCAAAAGATGCTATTACGCATTTAGTATTAATACTAAGGCCTGAGTATGAGGGCGTACACTCGGGACAGATAGCCTTACCAGGCGGCAAAGTTGAAACCTATGATGCAACATATAGTGAGGCAGCATTAAGAGAAACTTGGGAAGAAATAGGTGTTGAAAAAGAAACTGTGAAAATTATATCCCCATTAACCAAAGTATATATACCACCTTCAAATTTTTGGGTACATCCATTCTTAGGGTATACAGAGGTTTTACCAAATTTTGTACCACAAATAGAGGAAGTGGCTAAGGTTATCCAAGTGCCGTTGAACGAATTATTGAACGATACAAACATAAGCTCCAAAAAACTCACTACATCCTATGCTCAAAACATACAAGTACCATGCTTTAAATTAAATGGTTATGTGATCTGGGGAGCAACGGCAATGATGTTAAGTGAACTTAAAGTGTATATAAAGTCTGCTATAGGATAAGGATTTTGTATCTTTGATCCTCGATTTTTCTAATGCTTATTAAAACCTTTATCGTGAATACCTGTTAAAAAGTTTTATGATTTAGAAAAACAAATATTTAAAAAATCAGTTTAGGCTGTAAATACAACTAACAATCTTAAAAATTATGGGATTATTTAAAAGGAATCCTTTTGGACATATATTGTTTTTAAAAAAATGGCTCATACGTATAATGGGGGCTTTAACCCATCGTCGTTATCGTGGTTTTAATGAATTACAGATCGAAGGGAGTGAGATTTTTAAAGAACTACCAGAGCAAAATGTATTGTTTGTTTCTAATCATCAAACCTATTTTGCCGATGTTGTAGCTATGTTTCATGTATTTAATGCCAGTTTAAGTGGACGCGTAGATTCTATTAAAAATATAGGATACCTATGGGATCCAAAGCTTAATTTATACTATGTTGCTGCAAAAGAGACTATGAGAGCTGGGCTATTGGCAAGAGTTTTGGCGTACGCTGGTGCTATAACGGTAGAGCGTACATGGAGAGCCAAAGGTCAAGAGATTAACCGTCAGGTAAAATTAAGTGATATCACGAACATATCACGTGCATTAGAGGACGGTTGGGTAATAACTTTTCCGCAAGGAACAACGAAGCCTTTTAAACCAATTCGTAAGGGAACAGCTCATATTATAAGAAAATATAAACCGATCGTTATACCTATTGTTATAGATGGTTTTAGACGATCCTTTGATAAAAAAGGAATCCGTATCAAAAAACGTGGGATCTTACAGTCTATGGTTATTAAACCCCCATTGGATATTGATTATGAAAATGACTCAATTGATGATATTGTAAGTAAATTAGAATACTCTATAGAACAGCATGCTTCTTTTTTAAAAGTGATACCGCAAGAAGAGCTTGAAGCTGAAGAAGCACTTAATCAAAAGCGTCGTTGGGAGTATTAATATTAGATTAGTACTAATTACTCTAACCATTCTTTAAAATCTTTTACACGCTCGCGACTTACAATAATTTGATGATTTGCTGTAGCTTTTAATTTTAACTGAAGTCGTGAATTTGTGTAGGAGATGATATCTTCGATAGCATTAATGTTAATTATATACTTTCGGCTTACCCGATAAAATGTCCTAGGATCTAATTCGTTTTCTAGCAAATCTAATGTGGTATCTAATACATAACTTCGATCTTCGAGAGTATGGATATAGGTCCCCTTATTTTCAGAATAAAAACAACTTATTTCGCTAATCTCGATAATTTTTATATGCTGTCCAATACGAACCGGATAGCGCTTTTTATACTCGGGAGTGGTCTGTAATAATTTTTTAATTGTATTAACATCAAACGGTTGTATCTCATTTGAAACAAAGTGTTTTTTAAATTTTTGAATAGCAGTTTCTAATTCATTGGCTTCAATAGGTTTCATTAAATAATCAATACTATTTAATTTAAAAGCTTTTAACGCATACTCATCATAAGCAGTGGTAAAAATAATTGCACTTGTAACAGAGATTGCATCAAAGATTTCAAAGGAAAGACCATCGCTAAGTTGAATGTCTAAAAAAATTAAATCGGGATGCGGATGTGTCGAAAACCATTGTATGGAATCGGTTACAGAGTGCAGCATGGTTTCTGGCTTAAAGCCTAATGTTTCGAGCATCCTACTCAATCTTCGCGCTGCAGGACGCTCATCTTCAATTATCAAAATTTTCATTATACAAGTTTACAATTCAAAATTAGTTATATATACTTTTGTTAATTGTTATTCCCATCGTTGCTCAGCTTCTTGCTCTTCTTCCATATATTTTTTAATACGTTGTTCTTCCCAATCTTTATCAAAAACGGGATTGATACGATAGGCTTTGATCGCATGAAAAGCTAATCCAATACCCCAGCCAAATGCAGCCCATAGAAACCAAGGATTTCTCCATTCATTTTGATAGTAGTTAATAATAGCCAAAAATGCTATTACGATGCAGTATGAAAATAAATTGTTATAAAATTTTTTCAATTCATCCACTCGTTCTTTTGCACGTTGATATCTTTTTTTATCTTCATAATTTTCCATAAGTAAGTTATTTTAGTTGATATTATAAATATTGTTGATAGGGTTTATTTAAAAATCAGGACGATCCATATATTCTTTAATTTTTCGTTCTTCCCAAGCTTTACTAAACACTGTGCCTCTGCCAAAAACGGATAATCCGTGAAAAACTAAGCCTATGCCCCAGAAAATAGGGGTGATAAAAATATTCCAGTGAAACCAGTCTTGAAAGCTTTGAGAAGAGTTATTCATTGTAAAAAAATCAAAAACGTTGGATCGAAGTATAAGGAGCAGTACATTTATAATCACATATACCGTTACGTGACTGTAAAAACTCTTTTCTCTTTTCACTCTTGCTTTTGCTCTCTTATATAGGATGTGTTGTTTACTATTATTCATAGCCTTTGTTTTTTGATTCTTTTATAAATTTTTTAATCCTTTTCTCTTCCCAGTCTCTACCAAGTATTGGATTATAATTAAATGCATCCATTGCATGAAATAGTAATCCTAATCCCCAACCTATAATAGGAAACCAAACCCATGGTAAATCAAAACCCGTTGTTCGATAATTAATAAAAACTAAGAGAGGAATTACAATGCAATAAGCCATTAGGCTAAAGTAGAATTCTTTAATTTTTTGTACCCGTTCCTGTGCACGCTTATATTTGGTTTCTTTTGGATTTTCGAAACTAGTGGTCATATCCATATTTTTATTAGTTACTAATTTAGTTAACATCGGGAGTTTTGCTGTAAATGTTTCTTTTGATTTATAAACAAGAAACTCTCTTTTTGTCAATAGTGAAAAACGCTGTTTGATATTAGCCAACCCCATTCCACTGCTTTGAACAAGTATTTTTTTTGGTTGTAAATTATTTTCTACCAACAAAAAACCATCTTCCTCATATATTCTAATGAGTAAGGGTTTTGCAGGATTTACGATATTGTGCTTAATAGTGTTTTCTAATAATATCTGTAACGATAGGGGAACAATTTTGGCATCGGGATTAGAGGACTGCGTAGGAATCTCAATTTGTATACTATCTTCAAACCGAAGCATAAGAAGTTTCATATAGGTTGTAGCAAATTTCAACTCGTCATCAACACTTACCAATTCTTTGTCTTTTTGTTCCAAAACATATCGATATACCTTTGATAGAGAGGTTGTAAATTCTTGGGCCGTAGTAGGGTTTTCTTCAATAAGGGAAGTCAGTACATTAAGACTATTAAATAGAAAATGAGGGTCTAATTGATTTTTGAGCGCTGTAAATTTTGCAGAAGCGGTTCCTGCTATAATTTTTTGCTCGGTTACTTTTTTCTCTTGTAGTGCTTTGTAAAAGTACATTGCATGAAAGAATAACGAAGCAATTGTGGTGAATAATAAAGGTATTACATAATCTCCAAATGTCTGACTAGCTAAAAATTCTTGTGTGGTTTTTACTCGTAAAATTAAAACCATTATTACATAAGTACAAATCATGTAACCAATCATGGTAACAAATATAGATCCACCTGCACCAATTAATATACGACGTAAGCCTTGATTTTTCCATTCAAATTTATGATTAATAAATCTAAAATAGATCGAATTTATAATTGTAAGAAACATGGAGTACATAAAGTTTATACCCCACCATTGTACCGTAAAAATGTAAGTAGTATTAAATCCATTAGTAAGAAGTACGATCAGCGCGACTGCTATAGAAATGATTCCCGTTACAATAAGTACAAGTTTAATATCTTTCATAAAATAATTTTTGAAATGCCTTAAAGCTAAAGTTAACAAATATATGCCGTTATTCTCTGCAGTTTTTTTGAATACGGGATATTTGATTTAATCCCCATGTTGGATAATAGGGATCGGTATTTGTACTTTTTTTGAATAAAGGGATCGCTCTATCAACCTCGGCGCAATATATTTTTGGATCTTTACCAAAATACTTGGCAGCTCCCATTTTCCATTCGGCATGGTTTATTATAGCTCTGGGGTTCAAGGAGTCTATTTTTTTTGCTTGTTGATATAACGCTTCTACTTTAGGAGAATGAGTCATACCATATTTGGCTGAATCATAAACTACATATGCTGTGTTAAGCATAGCTTCAAGAACTAATAATTCTGCATTATCCTTGGTAATCGATTTGGCAGCGTTTAGAAATTCTTGAGCTTTAGTTAGTCGTGCTTCAATCATTTCGGCATCTCCTATTTGATATGCATCAATAATGTTAATCTGAGCTGCATAATAATAAGGTAACCATTCTTTATTTTCGGCCTTGGCTATTCGTTCAAAAAGATTGGCTGCTTTATCGACGTTGTTACTTTTCCAAAGTTCAAAAGCTTTTTTCATCCCTTCATCATAGGGCGTTTGTGCTATAAGTGTGTTAAGGGTAAAACTTACTAGAATTACTATAATTGTTTTCATACGTGTTTGTTTTTGTGAGTTGTAAAGATGCAGTAAGCGTAGTAGTTTTTAAATTTTAAATAACCGAATTGTTAAATTTGAATGCTGAATTGTATTACAGAGTATTCAATTGATTGTCTTTTTTATCCGAGCTCAATGTCCAAAAGAATCCAACGAGAAAAAATCGATCTGCAGCAGGTTGAATAGCGCGTCGTTCAAAATCACCATTGGAGTTAGGAGTATGTGCATATTGATATCCATAGGTTGCTGGTGTACCTAAAATATTGGTAACAGAGAGATAGAGTATCTTTTGTTGCGTAATTAGATAGGCCCAGTTTAAATTTAATGTAGAAAACCCCTTTGTTTTTTCACCTTGAAAAACGTTTGTATTTGGATTATTGTATGGTCGACCAGTTGCCATATTTAAGGAGGTGCCTACCATAGATTTCCAATCTTGAACCCAGTATTTACCAACTAAAGATGTTGTATGAGTGGCTGCAAAATTAGGAGTAGCGCTATTCTCAAAATTTTTATAATCTCTTTTTGTATTTAGATAAGAATAACTAAGCCAATATTCAAAATTTTTCACTGACTTTTTATCTTTCCAAAAGACGTCAATTCCACTAGCATAGCCATTTCCCAGATTATTATACGAGCTATTATATTCTGGTTGTGAGGTATCGTACTTTACGAGTTGGTCATAGTTTTTATAATATCCTTCTAGACGCAACATTCTTCCGTTTTTTTGATATAAGTAGTTTAAAATTAGATGAGACGCTTTTTCTGGAGCTAGATGATTCGTATATTTTATAATATCTGATTTCGGAGCTTGGTAAAAGTCTCCATATGCCAAAGAAATTTGAGAGGTGGTATTGAGTTGATAGGCTAACGATGTACGCGGAGAGATTTTTGTATAGTCTAAGAAATAATTATGGACAGTTCGAACACCTACCTTCATCGCGAATTTTTTACTAAAAAAAACATTAGTTTCAGTAAAGAATGCGGTACTTGGATTCTCAACCTTACTTTCAAAGTTGAGAAAACTAGGATCCTGAACCCTCTCCTCAAAATTTTCAACATAGTGTTCGATACCTGTATGCCATTGAAATCGGTTACTAAATCTTTTGTTTAATTTTAGCTTCGCATGAAAACTTTTAGTCGTATTATGTATTTTGGTTTCGTTAATCGTAATGTGATTGTTATCTAAAGAAAAACTTGTTCCTGTTGTTAATTTCCAGTCCTTTTTTAAAGCAGAGGAATAGGAAGTGTTACTATAAAAGTTTGTGTTTTTTAGTTGAAAAGGAATTCCTTGCAGCACATTTATATCGTCTTGAATAAGTTTGAAATTGGTTGTGCTTAATGCGTTGTAAATCTTGAGTAATCCGTTTTCAAATTGTTTACGGTATACTGCTTCTCCAGAAAAGCTTTCTGGAGCTTTTATCCAGTCGACTCGCTGGTCTACAATGTCTTGATAAGGTTTGAGGTTTAAGTAGAAGGTATTAATGTTTAATGAACTTTTTTTCCATTTTTCTGTATGACCTATGCCTAGACCTACATTAATCAGGGAAATTTCTGTTTTTTCTTGCTCTGGGATATCAATGGTGTTAAGAAGTAATACCCCTGATAGTGCATCTCCGTATTCAGCTGAAAATCCTCCAGTAGAGAAATTAGTTCCTTTAAATAAAAATGGTGAAAATCTTCCGCGTGTGGGTAAATTATTAGCTGAAGCGTTATAAGGTTGAAACACTTTAATATCATCAATATACACATTTGTCTCATCAGCATCACCTCCACGCACAAATAAACGACCATCTTCACCAACGCTCGACGTACCAGGTAGGGTTTGAAAAGCTCCAATATAATCACCTGCGGCTCCCGCTGTAGTTACTATATCTAAAGGACTAAGCACTGATGCTTTGCTGTTATCGCCTGCAGAAAAGTTGCCAGCTGTAAGTACAACACTACCTAAACTGTTTACATCTTCTTTTAAAACAACGGTTAAGGCATCCATTTCTGAAACTAGCATAGTTTTAGTAAAGGTTTCAAAGGACAAAAAGGAAATTGAAACGGTTTGCTTAGCCGAAAGAGAAGTGGTGAATGAAAATGCTCCATTTTTGTCTGAAGAACTTCCGTCATACGAACCTACAATATAGACGTTTGCACCTTCAATCGGATTTCCTGTTTTATCCACTACTTTTCCTGCAACAGTACTTTGAGCAATCAAAGCACAGGTATAAACATTCAAAAAAGAGAGTAAGAGTATCTTGATCATTGGATTCTGGGTGTTTTGATTGAGACTTCAAAACTCCAGTATATCCTATCAGATTCAAATAAATTACTACCGAACTGTACAGATCAATAGATGAACTGCAAATAAAATATGTCCTAAGAATTAATCCTACACACGTTGGGTGGTATCGGCTTCCTTATTTTTAAAGGGTCTAACGATCAGTCGCGCTGCTTTATCATAATTGATATAGTTGTAGGTCCAGTTGAAGAAAGTAACCAACCTATTTCTAAAACCTACCAAAAACCATAAATGGATAAACATCCAAATAAACCAAGCTATAAAACCACCAAAACGAAGCTTACCCATATCTACAACAGCTTTGTTACGACCAACTGTAGCCATGGCGCCTTTATCAAAATAACGAAATGGTACCATTGCTTTATCTCGAAGATGACGCTTTAAATTTTTGGCTAAATGTTTACCTTGTTGGATAGCAGGTTGAGCAACCATTGGATGTCCTTTGGGGAAGTCCTCGGTTTCCATCAAGGCAATATCGCCTAGTGCATAAATATTAGAATATCCTTCAATTTGATTAAATTCATTAACTTTATATCTATTAATTTTTTCGACCAATGATGATGCTTGTAGACCCTCGACCGGTGCTCCAGTTACTCCGGCAGACCATATAAAGGTAGCACTTCTCAAAGTTAGATTAGTATTGGTAGTAACCACCTTATCTTCATAATTAGTTACCTGTGTATTGAGATGAATGTTAACACCCAATTCATTCAAAAATTCTTCCGCTTTTTTAGAAGCATGTTCGCTCATAGGCGGAAGTAAACGCTTGGCACCTTCGATAAGGTGAATCTCCATTTGTTCAAAATCCATATCGGGGTAGTCTCTAGGTAACACGTGATTTTTAAGCTCTGCTATACCTCCAGACAATTCTACACCTGTAGGGCCACCCCCAGCAAGTACAAAAGTCATTAATTCTTTCCGTTTATCAGAGTCTGTAGTAATTACCGCTTGTTCCAAATTTTCAAGGATTAAACTACGTAAGTTTAGGGCTTGCGGTAAATTTTTCATACGCATAGCGTTACGCTCGATGACTTCGTTTCCGAAAAAATTGGTACGAGTACCTGTTGCAATGACGAGATAATCATAAGAAATAGATCCTATATTGGTGTGAACCTGCATTTTATCAGTATCAACAGACTGTACCTCGGCCATTCTAAAATATGAATTTTTACCTTTTTTAATAATTTTCCTAAACGGATAGGCAATAGAATCCGGTTCTAATCCAGCTATAGAAACTTGATAGAGAAGAGGTTGAAATGTGTGATAATTGTTTCGGTCCAGTATTACAATTTGGACATTTTCTTTGATCAACTTGCGAGCTAAAGCTACACCAGCAAATCCACCTCCGATGATAACAAGTCGGGGTACATTAGAGAAAGGGATATTCATAGAAATACGCTTATCCTGTAAAGTTAAACCGAATAATTAAAATCTCTATATTTTTAAAGATATATTAAGATTAACGTGTACTTTAAAATTAATTTGTAAAAGATATATACTTATAGACAATCACTTAGCGTTTGTTTTAAGGATGCGTGTAACATTTCTGTATTTTTAGATACTTATAAGTAGTAACCCAGCCAAGTGAAAAAAGATTTAGAACATAATTTTGTAAGCCATTTGGAGCAAAATCAGAATATTGTGCATAAGGTATGTCGTATTTATACGCATGATATCGAGTCACATAATGATTTGTTTCAAGAAATTACAATACAGTTATGGAAAGCGTTTCCAAAGTTTAGAGGTGACGCAAAATTTAGCACTTGGATGTATCGTGTTGCTTTAAATACAGCAATAACATTGTATCGTAAATCAAAACGTAGTGTACCAACTACTGATTTTGATGCAGTAGACTTTAAAATAAGTGCAGAGGAGTACGATGATGAGGAAGAGCAACAGCTCAAATTGATGTATGCCGCTTTAAAAGATTTAAATGATATCGAAAAAGCTTTAGTTTTTTTATACCTAGAAGATAAATCATATCGTGAAATCTCTGAAACGATGGGAATATCAGAAGTTAATGCAAGAGTGAAAATGAATCGAGTGAAAACTAAATTAAAGAAAATCTTAAATCCGTAAGTATGGATGAGTTAGAAATACTAAAACAAAACTGGAAAAAACAGGAGCAAAGCCTTCCTAAGCTTTCTTATAACGATATCTATAATATGATCTTAAAACGATCTTCATCCATGGTCAAATGGATCTTTGTTATAAGTATTATGGAGTTTTTGTTATGGGGTTCGCTAGATATCTTTTTTAGAGTAAATGGTCAGTATGAAGAGATCAAAACTTCGGGTATGGAGAATTACTTAACGATTTCATCCATGGTGTCTTATACTATTTTGATTTATTTTATTATACGATTTTATTTAAATTATAAAAAAATACAAACTACAGACTCTGCAAAGGTTTTGATGCAGAATATTTTGAAAACACGTAGTACTGTAAAATTATATGTTTGGATTAACCTAAGTTTTTTAGCGGTTTTATTTTTAACGACTATGTTGTATAGCATCTTTTTTAGCAACGATTTTCAATCCAGTGGTCAAGAAACTGTTTCTGTGTGGATAATCTTAGGAGTTTCTTTACTGGTTATTGCAATTTTTATTACTGTGATAGGATTGTTTTATAGATTAGTCTATGGAATTCTTACTCGAAAATTGAAAAAGAACTATGAAGAATTAGAACAATTACAAATGTAATTTAATAGAATAATTGAGTTGTAGGTAATTTATTTATTCTCATTAAATGCAGAGGGAAGTAGTTGAGGTATAAATTTTATAAGTAGTGGCAGTAATAAGCTTCCGCCCGGTAAAATAAAAATGGTTAAGGAAGGAACAGATTTGCAAATGTCTAGTAATTGCTCTTTTACCCGCTGTTTCTCATCTTTTGATAAATCTCTTATAGTTGATTGTCCCAAAAGAATCATCAAATCTTTACTTTCAGAAATTTCTTTGACAAGTCTTTTCTTATTACGTAATATCAACACACGCACCGTTCTCGAGGTTTGCCTATAAAAATGATGAGCAGGGTTTGAATAATTGAAAAATGAAATTTCTTTACGATTATTTTGTATAAAGGCTTTTACCTTTTTTAAAGAAGCATGGGTAACAGCAGGTGGGATATCTAATTCGACACCTAACGTCAAGAGAAAATCTTTTTCACTTGTATCTAATTCATGATCGTTCCAAACGGCTAGACTCGTAAGATCCAAAATATAACGTTTTTCTAATTCGTCTGTATAGTTGTGTAGATCAATATTGTCAAAGGTTACATCATCTTCAGAGACTTGGTTATAGCGAACAGAGGATGAAAATAATTTAATCAATAATCCATCATATTCATCTTTTTGACTTTTAGATTTTAGAGCTAAAAATACAGTATTGGTTATAGATTCTTCTAATTTTGTAGCATACACAATCGGGTTTTTATCATGAACCAAAAAATGCTCAAAAGCTAAAACATCAATAAACAAGAGCGCATTGGTAAGCAAATGACTAAAGTTTTTGAATACTACCGATTCATTAGTTTGTATTCTGGCATGTATAATTTTTTCTAATTTTTCACTCTTTGTAGATGTTAATAAGGTAGTCCAAGGAAAAATTGATTTTTTAGTATTCAGATAATTATAAAATTGCAAAAGTGCATCAATACAATCTTTAGAGGTTCCTCCCTCTATCGTATCATAATACATACCTACCAAACCAGTCAATAAATTAATTTTGGTACGTTCCTCTTCAGAGTATACAATGCTAGAATCATCAAACATCAATGTAGTTACTGAAGCACCATATAAAAAGCCAGAAGCTAATAATGCTTCATAAAGGACATCCATATCGCTAAACAATAGTTTCTTTTCTTCCGTGAACTCTCGCAAAAATTTATCGAGCCAACCTGATGCAGATGGATTCATAGATATATAGTTTACTTAAATTTCTTTAACAAATTATTAACTATTAGTAAAAAACCATGATTAGTTTCTACTCGTAAATATAGGTGTAAACTTTAAAAATAATTCAAATGTACAGTATGAAAAAATCAAATTTATGGATTCTGGGCGGTCTAGTATCGTTAGGAATTATCTTGACAGCGGCAGATCATCTTGATGCCCCAAAAGTAGCAGGCTCAACGGCAGATATAACCGACTTCTATGCTTTTGAAGGCGCTACAGCTACCAACACAGTATTTGTTGCTAATGTACAAAGTTCATTAGCACCCGCAGGATCCGATGCTACTTTTGACGAAAATGTTTTAGTAGAGATCAATATTGATAATGATGGTGATTTGATAGAGGATCTGGTAATACAAGCAATACCTCGTAATGGTACTATGTATTTCTTTGGCCCTTTTGCTCCCAATGCAACAGGCTTAGAAAGTAGCATCAAAACAGATGCCGCGTATTTAGGCGAAGTTGAGATCAGCACCTCTACAGAGGCTAAAACCACTACAGCCAATGGAATTTCTTATTTTGCAGGATTGAGAGAAGATCCTTTTTTCTTTGATTTTAGTCAATATAACAAAGTTATTGCAGGAGATGCTCCTAATGGATTTAATGCTTCAGGTATAGATGATTTTGACAATACCAATGTACTTTCTATTGTAGTCGAAGTACCTAATGCTTTCTTGGGAGGCACCTTTGACCACCCTGCGGGGACTGGGGCAAAAGTATTTAATGCCTGGGTAGAGGCTAAAACAAAACAATAATCAAATCCTTATAAAAATAATATTATGAAAGTATATACAATACAATATCTAGCAGCAGCCGTATTAGCAATAAGCATTGCGAGCTGTGGTAATGACGATGATGCATTTACAAACGAGATGGGAATGAATGCTGATTTTAGTGGCACATTTATGCAACAAGATCAAATGGGGCGCCCTGGTATTAATACAGTTTTAAGCGGCGATTCAGAAACTAAAAATAGCTTTAATGTGACGATTCCATCAGAACAGACTAGCAAATTTCAGCCATTATTCTTGAATCAGGCAGTAGCTTTGCATGCAGCATTTGGTGCAGAATATGAGAATAATATTTTAGGATTAGATGCCACTACGTTAACTACAATTTTGGCTACAGATGTTTTACAAGTCGCTCCAGATCTACCAACAACATATTATGATGGAACAAATGTACTAACAGGTAGAAACTTAACAGACGATGTTATTGATGTGTCATTAATTTTACTATTTGGTGGAGAAACAGGTGATCGTTTTAATGGACAAGATACAAACAACGACGGGGTAGCAGATTTACCAATATTAGTTAGTGATGGTGTGAGTAACGCTGGTGAAACTCCCTCTGATAGTTTTCCTTATTTAGAAGCGCCTCATAGTATTTAGATCCTCAATGTAAGCGTAAAGGCTGGGTAGTTAATAGTGATATGAAATCATATAGCTATCTGCTCAGTCTTTTTTTACTTCACTAATGGTAAACACCAATAAAATTTAATACGTACTAAGTAGTATTCTTTACAACATTACAACATCTTCAAAAACCAAATCTAATGCATTTAAAATTTATAACCAGTCTAGTATTTTTAGCCCTATGTTTCATGGCTTGTACCACAAATACTTCAAAAATTACAGATCCTAATGACTATGAAGTTTATCTTACAACACAAGATACCACTTCTTTACAAAACACTAATGTGCGTTTAGCATTTTGGAATAATAAACTCGATGCAGATTCTACAAGACTTATGGCCATTCATCCCATAAGCGAGGCATACTCTCAATTATTTCAAATTACAGGAAATATCGAGTATTTAAAAAATGCCGAAAAGGTGCTTCAAAAAGGAGTTTCGATAGCAGCTATTAAAAAAGAAGGTTATTTACTCGCATTGGCTAGAAACTATATTTCACAACACCGTTTTCTAGAAGCAGAATCCAAAGCAATAGAAGCGTTGTCGTTTGATAAAAAGAAGAAAGAAACTCAATTGGTATTATTTGATATTGCCATGGAATTAGGGAAGTATCAGGAAGCCGAAGAGTATTTGAATCAATTCGCTAATCAAAAAGACTTTAATTTTTTAATTCGTCTCGCCAAATGGAACGATTATAAAGGTAATCTAAGCGCTACGATAAAATATATGGAAAAAGCTAAAGCTATAGCAAATCAAAGTAAAGATATGGAGTTAATGGTATGGACATACACCAACCTAGCAGATTACTATGGACATGCAGGTAAGCTGGAAGCTTCTTACTCACATTATCTCAAAACTCTAGCCATTGATCCATCGAATGCTTATGCCAAAAAAGGAATCGCTTGGATCGTATATTCTCATGAATTCAATACAAAAGAAGCCCATAGAATCATAGCTTCGGTAATGCAGACTCACAGATCTCCAGATTATCACTTGTTTAAAGCAGAATTGGCTGCTTATGACAGCAAAGCGATAACCAAAGAAAAAGAGATTCAGGCGTTTCTTACTGCGGTGAAAAAAGAAAGCTACGGTGATATGTACAATATCCCTATTGCCTTATTAATGGCCGAGGAGCATAGTAAATTTGACGAAGCATTGGCAATAGCCCAAAAAGAAGTGGCTAACCGACCTACACCACAAACCTATGATGTATTAGCCTACATATATCACTTAAAAGGAGATCATAAGAAAGCTTTATCCATTGTCGAAAATCACATTGCTGATAAAACTTTTGAACCCATAGCTCAATTTCATAGCGCTCAAGTTTATAAATCCAATAAAATGGATCACAAAGTTTTACCTATTAAAGAAAGTTTATTAGAAAGCCTTTACGAATTAGGTCCGCAAACAGGAAAACAACTACAAGAGCTTTAAAATTAATAATTTAATCTAGCATTATGAGATATTTAGCGATTTTATTTTTTTCGATTAGCATGTTAGTTTGTGGACAAGAAAATCAGATACGAGGAGTAGTGAAAGATGCATTTGATATGCCGATTGCCGAGGTGTATGTGTATAACTCAAATTCAAAAAAACATATTCATACTTTAGAGAATGGCTCTTTTTTATTGAATCATAGTCAGGTTGGAGATACGCTTAAATTGAGGTTATTAGGGTTTAAGCCCAAAGATATTATACTTAAAGAAATCATGGTATCAACGAATTATACCTTTATCATGGAAGCAGCAGTTTTTCAACTAGATGAAATGCTCTTGACTCAGTCAATTAACCCTCTACACGCCATAGAAAAATTTGACAATACTATTAATCCAGTAAATTCATCCCAAGAACTGTTACAGCGTGTTCCAGGATTATTCATAGGTCAACATGCAGGTGGTGGTAAAGCCGAACAAATTTTCTTACGTGGCTTTGATGTAGATCATGGAACCGATGTGAGTATCTCAGTTGATGGTATGCCAGTCAATATGGTATCTCACGCACATGGGCAAGGCTATGCTGATTTGCACTTTGTGATTCCTGAGACTATGGAACGTATGACGTTTGACAAGGGGCCGTACTTCGCAACACAAGGAAACTTTAATACTGCGGGATATATTGCTTTTCAAACTACTGATCGTTTTGATGAAAATAAAATTAAGGTTGAAGTTGGAGATTTTAATACACTACGTACTGTTGGTTTATTTAATTTATCACCAAAAAAAGCTAATGAACAATTTATCACAGCAGTAGAATACATGGAAGGAGATGGACCTTTTGTTTCACCACAAAACTTTAATCGTTTTAATCTTTTCGGGAAGTACCAAAAAATATTCGATACACAGCAGTTCGAAATTTCTGCATCTCATTTTAATAGTCGTTGGGATGCCTCTGGTCAAATTCCTGAACGTGCAGTAGCTCAAGGACTAATTTCAAGGTTTGGAGCAATTGATGATACCGAGGGTGGTGAGACTTCTCGTACTAACCTTAATGCTTCCTTTACAAAGTATATTAGTGCCAATTCGACGTTCAAAACTCAGGCATATTTAAGTGCGTACGATTTTTTATTGTTTTCTAACTTCACATTCTTTCTAAATGATCCCATCAACGGAGATCAAATAAAACAAAAAGAATCTCGTAATCTTATGGGCTTTACCAGCACGTTAGTCAGTACGCACGAGGTAGGAAATACACAAATAGAAACGAAGGCTGGTTTTGGGTTACGATATGATGCAGTAGATGGTATAGAACTCTCCGAAACGCTTAATCGTAAAACCGTTTTAGAATATGTTAAACTAGGAGCAATCAATGAAACTAATGTGTTTAGTTTTTTGGAAGCTGAAGTTATAAAGGGGAAGTTCACAATAACGCCTGGGGTGCGTTTGGATTATTTCAAAAATATTTATGAAGATGATTTATCGACTACATATGAGTCAAATGCTGCAACAGAAACGTTAATCAGTCCAAAATTACGTCTGGATTATGCTATGACCTCCAATATGAATTTATTTTTCAAAGCAGGTATGGGTTTTCATAGTAACGATACACGGGTAGTTGTAGCACAAAAAGGTAAAGAAACGTTACCAAAAGCTACAGGAGCAGACGTAGGAATCTACTGGAAACCTGTTTCCAAGGTTTTTATAAGTTCAGCTTTATGGTTGTTAGATCTAGAGCAAGAGTTTGTATATGTTGGAGATGCGGGAGTTGTAGAGCCTAGCGGAGCTACAAGACGTTTAGGCGCAGATTTTAGTGCGAGATACCAAATGAACGACTGGCTGTTTTTGGATAGTGATTTTACCTACACCTATGCCCGAAGTAAAGAAGCTGAAACTGGAGCAGATTACATTCCTTTAGCTCCCAAAATAACTGCAGCCGGAGGACTAGGTATCGATAATTTACAAGGTTTTTCTGGCGGAATTCGATATAGATATCTTGGAGATCGTGCAGCAAATGAAGATAATAGCATCATTGCCAAAGGGTATTTTGTTACTGATACCAATATAAGTTACGCCTTTAGAAATATCACGTTGGGAGTGTCGATTGATAATGTATTCGATGTCGCATGGAATGAAACACAGTTCGCTACTACCTCAAGATTAGCTAATGAGATTGAATCGGTAGAAGAAATTCATTTTACGCCTGGTACTTCAAGATTTTTAAAAGCAAGTATAACCTACACTTTTTAGTCAATAGTATTTTGAAGATCCATAATTTGTTTTTGGATGTTGTTTAATGAGAAAGCTTGTTTGAGGTGGTTCTCAAGCAAGCTTTCCTTTTTTTTGCCCTTGGTCATAAATCCTTTATCCCTTTTTTAAGATAGAGGATTTATCAATTAGTATCGATTTTTATGTATAAGATAATTATTAAAAATGCTAACTTTATACATATCGCAAGAAATGGATTTTTTTAGTGTAACCTATGTTGCAGATTTGTAGAACAAACGATAAACCATGGATCAAGAGCAACATTTCAATTATGAACGTATCGCAGCAGCCATAGCTTATATGGTTGCAAATTATAACGAACAACCTGATTTAAAGGTTTTAGCTCGTCAAGTGCATATGAGTCCATATCATTTTCAGCGTATATTTAGTCAATGGGCTGGTACAAGTCCGAAAAAATTTTTGCAATATATCAGTATTGAGCATGCCAAAAACAATTTTAAGACAAGAGCATGCAACCATGTTTGAAACTACATATACTACTGGACTGTCAAGTACAAGTAGGCTACATGATTTGTTTGTGAATATTGAAGGGATGACTCCTGCAGAATATAAGAATGAGGGCAGGTCTTTAGTAATACATTATAATCGTATTTCTAGTCCGTTTGGTAGTATGCAAATTGCAACTACGCTTAAAGGAATATGTCATATGGCTTTTGATGATGATCACACTCCACAAATAGAAACGCTTAAAAGTAATTTCCCTCAAGCTACTTTTATCAAAGGGCGTAGTCAATTTCATGAACTGGTTGAAGCCTTTTTCGCTAAGCAAGAAAAATATATCAGCATACCGCTACATATTAAAGGAACCAACTTTCAGATTAAAGTGTGGGAAGCATTACTTAAAATTCCGAGGGCTCAACTCTCCACCTATGGTGCGATCGCCAAACAGATTAAGCAACCTAATGCTTCAAGAGCTGTAGGCACCGCCATTGGTCGTAATCCTATTGCCTTTTTAATACCTTGTCATCGCGTAATCCAAGCTACAGGCGTACTGGGTGGCTACCGCTGGGGATCAACCAAAAAAGCTACGTTAATAGGATGGGAACATGGAAATCAAAGGAAAGCACTAACTTTATAATCGATGAATATAGAAAATAGCACCTTATACGATGAGAAAACAATTTTTGAATTGTATGGTATTGCATCAGCCTATCAAAAAGCTAAAAAAACCGTAGTAGTTTGGCCAGAATTTGATAGAGCTATGGTAGTGAATGAGATTCGAGAAAACCGCCAATGGAAGTTATTGATTTAGGATGAGATTGCGTGTGTCTGGGCTACCACATTTAGTGATGAGCAGATTTGGGAAGAAAAAAATGTTGATGCGGCGATATACATTCATCGTATAGCGACACATCCAAATTTTAGAGGTTATAATTTTATACGTACGATTGTAGCTTGGGCAAAAGACTACGCAAAAAAGAATGCTAAAAATTACGTACGACTTGATACCTTAGGGGATAATCGAAAATTAATAGCGCACTATGCCAACGCAGGGTTTGATTTTTTGGGAATGCAGGATTTAAAGGATACCAGCAGTTTACCTAATCATTATAAAACTGCACCGGTCTGTTTGTTTGAACTAGAAGTTAGTTAATTCTAAAAATTTTAAATTTAAAAAAAAGTAAGACAAATGATTTATCTGTAGATATGTAACAAATTTTGAAAATTCTATACTGATAGTTAAAACCTGTAATCATGAGTAAAGTAAAAATCACTACAATCTCTTCAAAATCACTTTTTGATATAAATAGCGCGGCATTTTGGATTAGTTTAACCTCGAGTGCCCTACTAATAACCCTTTTAACAGGATATTGTGCTGGACAGCTATATTATTACCTGACCCATTAATGTATGCATTAAAGTTATTTTACGCGATACATCAATGCACAGTACCATGAAATATTTATAATACTGTGGATTGGAGTATAATTTTTTATTTAAGACGCTACCACACCTAGGGTATAGAGTTGATCCATAGTAGGGGATTGGCTACCACCTTCGGGTTCTAATGTGATACCGAATGCTTCAGATTCGTTAGCATTGTTTAACACAAAAACTTTTGTGGCTTCCTCTTCAAAACTATCAAGCGTACCCAAACTTGTAGGTGTGAGTGGGTCCAATTTTAAGGACCAAACTTGATACACTTTTCCTGGTGGGGGAGTAGGTAATCCTGCAACATCGATGTAGGCTGTCTGATTTTCTTTATCCCAATATACTGCAGCAAACGCTTCAGGAGCAACTTGTTGTGCTTGTAATGGCACCTCAATCACATCTTTATTACGAAGCACACTTAATATGGTTCGGGTTTTTGATAGATCTTCCTCGGCTACTTCAATTTTGCCTTCTAAAAGATTCTTCTCAATTTGAGATTGCACCACTTCTTCACGCAATTGTTTGTTTTTATCAAACTGAATAAATAAGCCTACAAGTAGCGCTACTGATGCAGCCCAACCAATATAAGCAGCCCAGTTTGTACGCTTGCGTGTAATAGGTATAACCGCTACGTCCTTATCGTTAAATTTTAGTTTAGTTTTGAGCTGTTGGTACACTTGATCTGGTTGGTACGGAGCAGCCGCAGTGGCTAATTGTGTAAGCGATCGTTCTATCGCTTCTACCTCGGCACGTACTTCGGGATGTTGTTGCAATACTTGTGAGACCTCTATACTTTCTTTTTCAGAAAGTGCGCCGTACACATACAATTCAAGAATTCCAGAAGCTATATATTTTTTACTATCCATAATTATACGTCCAATAATTCTCTTAGTTTATTAATGCAATTTCGATTTCTAGTCTTTACAGTACCCAATGGCATATCTAATGCTTCAGATGTTTCCTTTTGTGTAAATCCTTTAAAAAATAAGTAATCAATTAAATTTTTGCAAACAGGCTCCAAAATATCTATATACTTTTTTATTCCGATAGCATCAATTTTGTGAGAAAAACTATTTTTCTCTTCTAATATATCTACGAAATAATCGGATGTTTGGTTTTGTTTTGAATTTTTAAATGCCTTTGATCGGGTTTTATCAATGGCTGCATTACGAGCAATATTAAGAATCCAAGTGAAGAATCTTCCTTTTTTTTCGGAATAACGCGCTGCATTTTCCCATACTTTCATAAAGACATCTTGCAAGACCTCTTCTGCCAAGACCTCGTCTTTTACAATAGTATAAATAACACCAAACGTATTTTCGGAATACAATTCATAGATACGTTGAAAAGCTTTTTCATTTTTTTGTTGTAACTGAAGAATCAGTTCTGATGGTTGCATAAAGTTCTGTTAGGATATCACTAAGGTACTACAAATATCATATAAAATAAAAAAGAGCATGGGATATGCCATGCTCTTTTTTATAATTAGGATAAATTTATTCAATAACTGCTGCACAACTAATTCTAGTACCTGCTGCTCCAGAGGGTTGTGATGTAAAATCATCTGTACCTTGATGTACGATAACGGCTTTACCAAGGATATTTTTTTTATCATCCTCACAGCCAATACACCACTCATTAGTTGCAAACGTGATAGTACCTTCTCCTTGTGCGTTGGCATCAAAATTTCCAATATCTCCTTTATGATATCCTGTCTCTGCTCCCCATTTACCGTGTGGCTCTGCAGTAGGATTCCAATGACCACCTGTAGATTTACCATCGGCAGATGAGCAATCTGCTTTTTCATGTAAGTGTATAGCGTGTTGTCCTTCGGTTAGACCAGAAATTCTAGCTTCCATACTTACAATACCTTCAGTCTCGGTAAATTGTACAGTACCTTTAACATCAGTCTCACTCTTTGGTTCTAAAACTATTTCAAGTATTTTTTCGGAAACTTCTTCCTCTTCTTCTATTGTCATATCAGAAGTTTCATCTGTAGTCATAGTATTATCGATAGTTTTCTCCTCTTTTTTACCATCTTTACAGTTCACAAGAATTATAGAAATCATTGCTAGAACTGCTAAATTAAGCGTCTTCATATATTTTATTTTGTTTTGTTTGTTGATTTATAGACAAGGTAGTGCAGTTTTTGTAGTTGACAAAGTATTTAAGGTAGATTTAAGTGAAAATGTTAAAAAAGATGGAATATATTTTAACTATTCTATAGAATTTTGGGTGGTTTCAAAGTCATCCATTATTTTTCTATCTTGTTTTCTTGAATTTTGCAGCATCCAATAGACAATAAGTGGAGCAATACCATGTGGCAAACGATAAACGACTTCATATAAGTTTTGGTGTAAACTTTGCCAAATAAAAACACTATCGATAGAAGCTACGATACGAGCTAACGCAGTAACGAAACCCCAAGCCATGGCATAGAGTAAAGCATATCTAGAAACTCTAGGGATAAATATGAGAATGGCGATAATAAAATCCAATAATCCTGCTATATACAATAGAGTTATACTTTGTTGTTCATTTACACCCAAAATCTGGATCACCATATCTACAAATTTTCCTGGTACTGGGTAAAACCCAAAGGCATATAAGCCGTGCGAAAAAAAGGTGGCAGCTATACTAATTTTAAGTAGTAGTAATAGTTTCTTTTGATTTACTTTAAGAGATCTACTATATAACAAAATAAATGGAAGTCCAAATTGAATGCTATGCTCAAAAAATTGAGCAACATGATAAAACTTTTCTTTCGTTAATAAAACTGACAGAATTAACAAACTACAACCAGATACGAAAATAATAGCATTAAGGATCCAGTGTTTAAACCGCAATAATAAAATAGTGACAAAAGCAGCCGATAAATATATAAATCCTATGATACGTATACTACAATTAATTAAACCATCGGTGTATAAACTAGTGACATACGTTTGCCAAGACCCATTAAATACGCCCTCTATTATTGGTTTTAGCAAAGCTTCATCCCAAAACAAAGTACGATAGGGAGCATCCCAAAACATATGTTGGTATGCACGGCCAATAAAGATAAAAAATACCGAAATATGTAAAAGTTGATTGGTTCTAAGCGTATTCATAGGATAAATAAACAATTATTTTAATTCATTTTCGTTAATGACAATGTTAAGTTTTTTAAACGATTTAGTTAACAGGTTTAAATTTTGGTTATTAAAAATTCAAAGTCATTTATAAATGTAAACAAGTAGCTATCTTAGTTAAACCAATTTAAAAATATTTCATGAAAAATTTTTACACATTATTTCTGGTATTTCTTTTTGCTTTTAAGCTCAATGCGTCCAACGATAAGTATCGATTGACCCTACGGGATAATCCAGCTACATCTATTGTTATTGGATGGGATCAAACATCAGGATCTAACCCTGTGGTATATTATGATACGGTGGATCATGGAACAAATAGTAACGCATATTCCTATTCTAAATCGGTAGACCGTAGCGTGGTTTATAAGGGGATGAATAATACTTTTGCCCGATTAACTGGTTTACAGCCTAATACAGCGTATTATTTTGTGATTAAAGATAGCCAAGGAACGAGTGAACGCTACTGGTTTAAAACAGCACCAGCAGATACTAGTAGATTATCATTTATTGCTGGTGGTGATTCTCGTAACAATCGAACACCCCGACGCAATGCTAACAGTTTGGTAGCAAAGCTAAAACCGCATGCTGTACTATTTGGTGGTGATATGACTAATGGTGATAGTTCTAGTGAATGGATAACCTGGTTTACAGATTGGCAATTAACCATAGCGAGTGATAACAGGATGTTTCCTATTATAGCAGCGAGAGGGAATCATGAAAGTAGCAATAATAGTATTTACAATCTTTTTGACGTGCCTTCGGCCAGTGTAATCTATGCAATCACTTTTGGTCAAAATCTTGTGCGAACATATACCCTTAATACCGAAGTGTCAATAGCTGGTAATCAAACTACTTGGTTAGAAAATGATCTTAATAACAACTCCAATGTTCTATGGAAGATAGCACAGTATCACAAACCCATGCGTCCACATGTATCCTCAAAACGAGAAGGCAACAATCAATATAATTATTGGGCGAATCTTTTTTATACTAAAGGCGTAAATCTGGTGGTAGAGTGTGATGCTCATACCGTAAAATCAACATGGCCAATACGACCATCGTCTGGATCAGATAATGATGAGGGATTTGTTAGAGATGATAAAAACGGAACTGTATTTGTTGGTGAGGGATGCTGGGGCGCACCCTTGAGATCTAATGATGATGGCAAAGCATGGACGCGTAACTCGGCATCCTTCAATCAATTTAAATGGATTTTTGTTGATCAAGACAAAATCGAAACTCGTACTATTAAAGTGGATAATGCCTCGCAAGTAGGAGAAGTATCTAATGCAAATGTATTTGTAGCTCCCAGAAATCTTGATATCTGGAACCCTTCTAACGGAAGTGTGATAACAATTAACAGAGATGGCGCTGTTGACCCTGATCCAGATTCGGGAACGATAACCGTGCCTATTGCCAGCGGATCCGATGACGTTGAAGAAGATAAGAATGGAGCATTATATGTTAATAGTAGTGACTTGGAGCTAGTATACGACAGTAGTAATAATGATAGTTATCAAACAGTGGGGTTGCGGTTTCAATCTGTGCGAATTCCTAAAAATGCGACGATAACCAACGCGTATCTTCAATTTACTGCAGATGAGAGTACGAGTGCCCAAACGGAACTACAAATTGCGCTCGAGAATAGTAGCAATTCCCAGAGTTTTTCTACTTCAAATAATGTATCGAGTCGTTTTACATTTAATAATCAAATAGTATGGAGACCCGATCCTTGGACAAGTGGGGATCGTGGTATTGCCCAACGATCACCTGATTTGACCGAGCTTCTCCAAAATTTGGTGACTACCAATGGATGGCAGTCGGGTAACAGCGCAAGCTTTATTATTACAGGTACAGGTACGAGTAGTACGAGTACATCGGCAAAACGAGTTGCAGATTCATACGAGGGTGGTGCGAGTAATGCAGCTACTTTGATAGTAAGTTACACAACTACTTCTACTCCAATAGATGATATATGTGAAGATGTTGCCCAGTGGCGCAGTGATGTCTCTTATGAGGTAGGAGACCGTGTCGTTTATCAAGGTAATCTCTTTGAACTTACCGCTTCAAATTGGGAATTTATTGATGCTTGTACGATGGAAACAGCAAGTATTGTTGCAAATAGATCGGTTGCTTATCCTGATTTTATAGAGCCAGCAAAATTGGATTTGGTTGTTTATCCTAACCCTTTTTCTGGTGATTTAAGAATTGATGTACCAACGCAGCACAATACTGTATCTATAGCACTATATCATATGAGTGGTCAATTAGTTTATACAGGTTTACACAAAGCTGGCATAGTAGAGCTTACCTTAGATGATTTAGATGCTGGTATTTACTTTATTACAATTTATGATAAAGCTGGGCGAGTGCTTCAAGTCAAGAAGATTGTAAAGAAGTAAGTAACAATTACTACCCCCATTGTATTGATTCCTAAAAAATAAGTACAACAGATTTTTTTAGGAATCAATCATGTTACTGGTGGTAGCTTATACAATAGCTGTAATGATTTGCGTCTCGCTATGCAATGTTTTATGTACAGGACATTTATTTGCGATTTGTAATATACGAGCAATTTGTTTTTCATCCAGATCACCTTCTAATTTTATATCACGATAAAATGTATCGATTTTGGCTTCGGGATCTGTAGAGTGTGCACTGTCTTCTTTATGCGTCTTAGTGTAATTAGTATGTACTTGAACATTGTGCAGTGGCCATCCTTTTCTGGCAACATACATTTTTATAGTCATTACCGTACATGCTGCTAAGCCAGCTGATACAAGTTCATAAGGGTTTGGACCAAAATCGCTGCCACCTACCGCAATAGGTTCATCGGCGGTGATATAATGGTTACCTACCTTCATTTGAGTTACAAAACTAGTCATATCATCCAAACTGGCAACGACCTCATGCGTTGTAGACAACTTAGCCTGTTTAGGAATTTTAACATAGCGCGAAGCCCAAGTTGCAATCACATCCCCAGCATACAACGAGTCTTCTCTATTCATAAGTAGATGATCGGCACCATCTAGCGACACAAAACTTTTGGGATGATGCGCGGCAATATAGATTTCTTCGGCATTTTTAATACCTACTACGGTATCTTGCGGAGCGTGCAGAACGAGTAACGCTTTTCCAAATTTTTTAACTACACTAGATAGAGATTTTGTTTGTAAGTCTTCTAAGAATTGTTTTTTAATCGTAAAATCTCTTCCCCCTAGATTTACTACCGCCTTTCCATTTTTTTTAATTTCAGCAAGCTCACTTTTTAATAAGTGTTGAACATGCATTGGGTGAGAGGGAGCACCTACGGTAGCTACTGCCCGTATAGAGGATAGCTCTGCAGCTGCAAATATCGCCGCCGCTCCGCCTAAAGAATGTCCGACAATTAAAGTAGGTGCTTTATAGTGCTCTTTCAAAAATTGAGCTGCAGCTATTACGTCTTGTACATTGCCAGAAAAGTTGGTATCCTCAAAAGCCCCATCGCTATCACCGAGCCCCGTAAAATCAAAGCGTAGTACTCCAAATCCTTTTGCAACCAAGGCTCTACTAATATTGCGAATAGCGCTCAAATTTTTGGTACAGGTAAAGCAATGCGCAAAAATTGCAAAATTATGAGGATGTTGGTCAACCGGCAGTTCTAAGGATCCCGAAAGTGTTTGGTTATCAAGATTGGTAAAGGTAATTTTTGAAAGACTCATATAAGATTTGTTTTTATAAAAGTCGAACTTTTGTCACTTACTAACAGCCTTTGGGGGTTAAAAATCTGTTAAACATACATAGTCCTGAGATAGCGTATTACGTTATTTCAGGACTATTAGTTCTTTCGTTGTATGCAAACCAAAAAGTTTATTTACCAAGCATCAACAATTCATTACATATAATCTCGGTAATATACCGCTTGTTACCTGCTGCATCTTCATAACTACGAGAAGTAAGTTTACCCTCGATGGCTAGTTCTTGACCCTTGTTAACGTAATGCTCTACAACCTCGGCAGTTTTACCCCACGCCACAACTTGGTGCCATTGCGTATCGGTTACTTTGTCGCCTGCTTTGTTGTAATAATAATCATTAGTTGCTAGTGAGAATTTTGCCAATTTTTTACCACTCTCCAAGGTCATGATTTCTGGGTCTTGACCTAAATTACCGATTAACTGAACTTTGTTTTTAAGTGTACTCATACTATATATATTAAATTGATTACTTTATTATTTAATTGTAACTAGTAAACAGGAACAAATATATTGAGTCCTAGAGGCGGGAGTTGGTTTATAAGTATTTGCTTTCGTTTATACTCGTTTGTATTCGTTTGTTGTCGATTACTATCCGATATAACTATCTAATTGTATAGGAAGTGATAATAGAAAGTGCCTGTTTACTCACTAAGAATAGACGGAAGATGTATTGATAAATAAGCGATTATAGAGGATAGTTTTGGGAGTTGTTACAAATATCAAGATAAAGATGAATGTGAAGTATGATATATTTTGCTAAACCCTTGCTACCACTGCTTGGAAAGTTGCCGCACTTGTCAGGAAGGTTTCCCGATGGTAGGAAATGTTGCCGCCCAAGTCCTGAAGGTTTTAAAATCTGTTGGAGCATTAAGTAGTTTATATATAATAAATTATGTAGTTTAGTAATAGTAAAACCAACTACCAACCCCACATAGTATCCTAAGGGTAGTGTTTGTAAAAGAGAAATATAATTACCATAGGTGTCTATATATCATTGTTGGCATTAATTTGACAAAAAATCAAAATTGGGAGACATATTTAAACATTTTATTGATTTAATTAAAGATAAAACCACTTCTTGGGGGTTTAAAACTGCCATTTTTATTTCTGTAATTGGTTTAATAATAGCATCAGATTTTTATTTAGGTTTTAGTTATAATTACCACTTGAATAATAAAATTGAACAACTTGAAAAAATAAGCACTCTCAAAACAAAATACCCAAATGATTCCATAATACTTAACGGACTATCTCAAATGGAACGAAAAGTATTCTATAGAAAACATTATTCAGACGAATTATCACGTCTATTTCTAAAAGACTCTATAAAATCTGAAACATCTGAAATTATCGACCAGAACAATCCAGCGAATAATAAACCTAAAACTACTACGAAAAAGCCCATACGCTCTATTTATTGGATGACATTTACGTCAAATTATTTATTTGTTATTATTTTACCTTTTTTAATATTCTTACCACTTTACAGCAAAGACGGACGAAAAGCCAATGCTATAGCAGGATGGTTTGCTTCTTTAATTATGTTCGGAATTTTTGGAGCAATAAGTACTTGGATTGCTTATCAAATACCTTTAATTTGGAATAATCCGATTTGGAATTACATTCTGAATTTTTTAATACATTCATTATTTTGGTTTATAATTATTAAATTAGGAAATGAAAAAAACAAAAAAACTAATGCCAACACCGTATAAAATTAATGGCTAGTTCTCGCCTACTTACGAAAATCCTCGCGGATTTTCTATCTGGTGTTTATTTGCTAAATTAGGTGCTTAAATACGCCACTAATCTTATACATAAACGTTGGCATTCATTACCACTCATACTCAAAAATATATACCTAATTAAATGATTGAGAAAATTAAAGGAGTATCAAATTTTGGAATATTCAAGGATATTGAGAGTAATCCAGCATATAGTAATTTTAATAAACTTAATCTATTTTACGGATTAAATGGTAGTGGTAAATCAACGATATCACATTTATTTTCTTTAATTGAATCAAATGAATCGATATCAAGATTTCCAGATTCAAAATGGAGTTTTGAAAAAGACGGAAAAACTTATTCTGAATCAGACAAATTTGAAAGTGATTTTAATATTAAAGTTTTCAATGTTGATTTTGTAGAACGTAACATTAATTGGAACGATACAATTAAAGGAATTCTTGTCGTTTCAGATGATAAAAAAAAAGAAATATTAAAATTAAAAGATAAGAAAAAAGAAAAATTAAAAATAAGTGAATCTATAGCTAAAAATGAATTAACACTTAACGGAGAAAAGAAAGGGAATAAAGGTTTAATAAAAAACAACAGTAATTTTCTATCAGAATCTGCCAAAAATATTAAACAAAAGTTTCAATTAATTGAGGTTGAAGATAAACACTTGTCCAATTACAATAAAACAAAAATTGAAAATTCTTTAAATAAAAATAAAGATAATATCAAAAAAGCTTCATTGACTATTCAAGAAATTGAAAAGTTAGCTCAAACTATAAAACCACAAGACAAAGATAGAATTGAAATACCTGACTTTTCAGTTTTGTCCCAAATAAATTCTGGCTATGAAAAAATAATTTTACTATTAAATTCAAAAATAACATCAGAAGTAATTGATAGTTTAAAGAATGATTTTATAAAATCTGATTGGGTTAAATTAGGTCTTGAACTACATAAAGACGAAGACAATTGTGCTTTTTGTGGAAATAACATTACTAAACTACGTCTTTCCACTTTAAACAATCATTTTAGTGATTCATTCAAAAATTTACAAGAGCAACTATCGAAAGCAATTGCTTGGATAGATGAAATGAAAATAACAGAATTACCATCTCACAAAACACTCTATAAGGAATATCAAGCTGAATACGAGGAAATTAAAAAGAATATTGATTTTGAGAATGAAAAACTAATAAAAGCACTGGATAAATGGATAGTAATACTTAAAACCAAGGCTGTAAATCCATTTGAAATTCCTAAAAATTTAATTTTAAATTTTGATGTAACCAATTTAACTCATTATTATAAAGAGGCAACAGAAATAATTAAAAACCATAATAAAAAATTTTTAAGTGCTTCGACAATTATACAACAAGCTAAGAATAACCTTGAAATCGAATACATTAAAGATGAAATTAAAAGATATGATTATTATAAGCAAAAAAATCTTGAACTAATAACAATTCAAAAAAACAAGGAACTTCAATTAGAACTTGAAAAAGTTAAATTGGATATCAAACAATTGAATTCATTAATTTCTACTGAAGCTCTTGGTGCTACCAAGTTTAATAATGATTTATGGAAATTCTTGGGAAGAAAAGATATAGCCCTAGATCCACAAGAAAAAGGTGGTTATAAAATACAAAGAAATGGAAACCTTAATACTAATGGAAATCAATTAAGTGAAGGAGAAAAAACAGCTATAGCTTTTGTTTATTTTATAAATAAAATATTAGAACAAGACAATAAAATAAAAGATACAACTATAATAGTTGACGACCCAATTTCAAGTTTTGATTCGAATAATTTGTTTAGTTCATATTCGTACCTAAAGTTAAATTGTAATGAAGCAAAACAACTTTTTATATTAACACATAATTTCAACTATTATAGACTTGTAAGGGATTGGTTCGAAACCAAAAATAAAAAGCAAAATCAAAAACACGGAAAAGACCCTTCCAAACCAAAAACCGTATGTAATATTTACTCAATAGAATCTAACTTTGATAGTAATCAAATGCGGTTTTCTTGTATTAAAGATGCAGACCCAACGCTCTTAGAGTATACATCAGAATATCATTACTTGTTTAAAAAACTAATAACCTATTCTGATGATACTGCCTTAGATTTGGACAAAGCCTATTTATCTGCAAATGCTTCTAGAAAAATACTTGAAACTTTTCTAAGATTCAAACACCCTAAAAGGTTAAGTGATTTTAGACAATTATTAAAAAAAGGAATTCAAAACACATCATTTAAAGACAAAGAAGAATATATCTATCGTTTTATTAACAAATATTCTCACGCACAAGACTTTGACAATGATTCCTCCGACAATAAAATGGACGAAGGTTCTAATGTTATAAAAGATATTTTGAATCTAATTAAAGAAATTGACAAAACTCATTATAAAGAAATGATTGAAGTTTGTGAAAATAAAGAATAACTAAATGCCAACAATGTATATGAAATCATAGCTCGTTCCTCCCCAAGCTTCATATACCAAACGTTGTATGTAATTCCAACAAAAGACAAAACATTTTAATTGGATCAACTTAAAAAAGGAAAGTTAAAAATATTATTATATATTTGATATATCAAACATATACATATCAAATTAAATGAATTATATTATTCCTTCAAAAACTATTTTTTACTCTATAGAAAAGGCAATGAAGGCATACAGGAAATTTGCTCAACAAAAATATTCGCAAATCATAGAAGATTTGACTGTTGACCAAACACTCATTTTACAATTTTTATCAAGAAAAGAAAATCTATCTCAAAAAGAACTTGCAGAATTACTTTTGAAAGAAGATGCTTCCATAACTAGAATGGTAGAATCCTTGGTTAAAAAAAAATATCTAGTAAGAAAAAAAGACTCAAACGACCGTCGTAAATCTATTCTAAAAATTACGGATAAAGGTTTGAATAGTCTAAATGCTTTAGAGGCCGTTGTTATTTCAAACAGGCAAAAAGCATTAAATAATATAACCGAAGATGAACTGGCACAAGTAACGACGATTTTAAATAAAATAATTACCAACTGCACAACTACAACAAAATGAAAAAATACACCCTACTAATTTTAGTAATTTATTCTGCACATGCCTTTGGGCAAGTAAATTCAACCCCTATTAGCAAACAGGAAAAACATAAAACAATTCAGACCATAAAAGATATTTTATACGAAAACTATATTTTTCCCGAGATAACCGAACAGATTATTCAATTAGTGGATAAGAATTCAAATGATGGGATGTATGATTCCATTAAAAGTGCTAAAGGGTTTGCTCAAGTGTTGACCAAAGATATTCAGTCGTTCAATAAGGATAGACATTTAAGGGTATTGTTCGAACCAGAAAAAATTGCAAAAGAGAAAAAAGTTATAAGTTATGAAGATAGCCTACGATTTGAGAAAGAATATATTGCTAATTTAAAAAGAAACAATTATTACTTTAAAGAGGTAAAAATTTTACCAGGTAATATTGGTTACTTAGATTTAAGGAAATTTAGAGACACAAAATACGCAGGAAAAACGGCAGTTTCGGCTATGAATTTTTTAAGCAATTCGGACGCCATAATAATAGATTTAAGAAATAATGGTGGTGGAACTCCAAATATGGTACAATTAATTTCTAGTTATTTTTTTGACAGTGAAGTTGTTCAACTAAGCTCTGTCTATAAAAGAAAGGAAAGGATAACTAAACAGTTTTGGACACTACCCTTTGTAGTCGGTAAAAGGATGCCAGAAATTCCACTATATATACTTACCAGTAGTAGAACATTTTCAGCAGCAGAAAGTTTTGCTTATGATTTGCAAAGTTATAAACGTGCTACTATAATAGGAGAAACAACCGGTGGAGGCGCCCATCCGGGAGGGCGTATTAAGGCATCTGAGAAATTTAATGTTTGGACACCGACAGGCCGTGCTATAAATCCCGTTACCAAAACCAATTGGGAAACTGTTGGAGTTATACCAGACATTAAGACGGATAAAGAAGAAGCGCTTAAAACTGCTCATATTGAAGCCCTTGACTCGCTAAAAAGTAAAAATATACATGCAACTAGTTTTTATGACGACATCTTGAAAACCCTAAAAAAATAAACTACACACAACACAACCTATAAAAAATACGGGTTTCGGGCTTAATCGCTGGGTTTGTGTATTTCTATGAAGTCCGCAAAATTTTTTAATTTGGCTTATACAAAGAAAAGGTAATAGGAAAATTAAAAAATTCGGCTCGTGCTCAACCGAAAATTTATTGCTAATTTGAACGCTACGAGCCATATACAAGACCGTTAACACCAATATAAAAAAATGAAGATACCCACATTGACAATACTATTACTTATATGTTTCTCTTGTAAAGAAAGAAGTCAAATAGCAAAGACTAAAGAACAAAAAACTGAGAATAGTAAAATAGTAAAAACTGAATTTCAGTCAATTATTGATTCTTCTAATGTTAAAGGTTCAATATTAATTTACGATTTAAACAAGGAGATATACTATTCAAATGACTTTGAATGGTCAAACAAAGGGAATTTACCAGCATCTACATTCAAAATCGCAAATTCAATTATTGGACTTGAAACAGGCGTGATTGAAAATGATAGTGTCATATTTAAATGGGACGGGGAAAAGAAATGGTTAAAAAATTGGGAACAAGACTTAATTCTTAGAGATGCTTTTCAATTTTCATGTGTTCATTGTTATCAAGAAGTTGCAAGAAAAGTCGGTTCAAAAAGAATGAATGATTATGTATCAAAACTTAACTATGGGAATCTAGAAATTGATTCTACCAACATTGATAAATTTTGGCTAGAAGGAGAATCAAGAATAAGTCAAATGGAACAAATCGACTTTCTGAAAAGGCTCTACAATTTTGAACTTCCTATCTCCAAAAGAACTGAGAGTATAATGCGAAAGATTATGCTCATCAAAGAAACTGACCAATATAAACTTAGTGGGAAATCTGGTTTATCAAATAATAACGGAGAATACAATGGTTGGTTTGTTGGGTTCGTTGAATTTAAAAATGATACATACCTATTTGCTACTAATCTGGAGCCTAAAAAAGAGTTCGATTTCGATTCTTTCATTAAAAAAAGGTTGGATTTAACTCTTCTTGGTCTTAGAAAAATGAATGTTATGAAATAAATACGGGTGCTAACAATGGCTATAATTAATACGGGTTTTAGTGTTTAACCTAAAGTTTAGGCATATTTACGAAGTTCGCCAAATCTTTTTGATTTGGTATTAAATGAGAAAAAATAAAACAAAACAAAAAAGATTTGGCTTGTGGCTAAACCGAAAGTAATCGCTTATTTTCTTCCCAACTTGCCATATATTTAACGTTGTAAAACATTTAAAAAATAAGATGAAATTATTGCTAAAAATACTAAAGTGGATAGGTAGAATATTTGCCAGTTTTATAATTCTAGTTTTAGTATCTGGATTATGTTTCCGATTGTTTAGTTCAAAACCAGTTCCGCCAGGAAAATTAGTTGATGTCGACGGAACAAAACTTCATATAAGAGCAGAAGGCGAAAAAAATAATTTACCTACGATTATATTTGAAGCAGGTTCAGGTAATGATACAGATGTATTTCATTGGATTGCTGAAGGATTGAATAAAAATATGAGAGTTATAAGGTATGACAGAGAAGGAAAATGGTTTAGCGAACCAACCAAAGATAGTATTACACCAGAATATTATGCTCGACAATTACATAAATTATTAGAAAAAAATGGAGAAAAACCACCTTACATATTAGTTGGTCATTCAATGGGTGGTCCTTATAATCGAATTTTTAGAGACTTATATACAAATGAAGTTAAAGGAATGGTTTTTCTAGACTCAAGTCATCCAGAACAATGGAAACGACTTGCAGAAAATGGAATATTTAATGAAAATCAAATTAGTTCACTAAAATCATTTGCAGTTTTATCAGATATGGGCCTACTAGGAGCTTATAATACAATAAAAAACCCTAAATATAAGACCGACGACTTACCGAAAGATTGCCAAATTCGTAAACTTAAACTTACTTCTTATTCGGGAGATGTTTATCGTAGATATTTAAAAGCAGATATTATAAATAATGATATTCTTTTACGTGCTAGTCAATCTAGGAGTTTAGATTCCTTACCTATCTTAGTTTTTACCGCAAAAAAACAATACGGAGATTCTGAAATATGGTTTGAAATGCAAAAAGAACTGAAAGAACTATCTACTAAAGGAAAACAATTTTATATGGATGCAAATCACGGCTCTATAATTACAAAAAAAGAGAATGCTGAAATAATTACTAAAGAAATACATTTATTGGCCGAAACAATTGAATAGAGAAGTCAAAAGCAAACGTTTTACAACATTATATATAGCAAATAGGGCAATCAATGTTTAATCAAAAAGGTTGTGTTTATTTGTGATGTCGCCAAATTTTTAAATTTGGTACAATTAAAATAAGAAAAGATAATTAACAAAATTTAAAAATTCGGCTCTGTGTTAACCCGAAAAGTACGTGTCTTTTTGCACGCTACGATTCATACACAAGTCCGTTAGGTACAATTAAAAAACTGCAAAATGAGATTATTCCTATCATATTCTTTCTCTCTTATCTTTATCACACAATGTATAGCGCAAAAAAATGACAATCAATATTCTATCGATAAAGATGAATATATCAAAATAAAACAAATACTTATTAAAAGAGATACTACAATTGATAATAATAAACTAATTGAATTTACTAGATATCAAACATTAAATGATTTAGTAAACCCTATTATTTTAGATAGTTTATCCGGTTCTATATATAAATTAAATCAAGATAAAAATTATTTAAAAGCAATTGAACAAACTAAAAAGCTTCTAGAATTATGTCCAAATAATTTGACTGCTCATAAAGAGATAGCTCTTGCATATCGTAAATCTGGAAATGAGGATTTGTCAAAAGAGCATTTTAATATGATGGTTAAAATTATTCATTCAATAATGAATTTAAGTGATGGCTCATATGAAAAACCGTTCATAATTAATAATAGATTTGAAGGGTTTTCAATATATGAAGCTGCATATCGATGTAGACCAAAAAATCAAGTATTAATGCTTGATAAAACACAACGATTACTTGGAGCTTTTAAAGGTTACTCAAGTGCTTATGATGAAATTTTTATTAAATATGCTGACTTGACACATATGAAAAAGCTTTTAACCGAAGATGATTATATAATCGAAAAATAACTACTGGCAACACGGTGTATAAAACAAAGCTAATAAGTGCTTAACAGTAAAATTTGTGCTTATTTACAAAGACTGCCAAATTTTTAATTTGGCTTTTAAAAAGAGAAAAATTAAAAACAAAATATTAAAATTCGGCTATGTGTCTATCCGAAAAGTTAGTGTCTTTTTACACGCTACATCTCATACACTGAGCCGTTGGCACTAATTGTGACAAACAATATGGAAGAAATTTTTTATCTGATAATCCTACTATTTACAACCAACCATATTGTGGGTCAGAGTTTGGATGATTCGATACTTCTAAAGTCAGATGTTCTGCAAGAACAGCGAGAAATTAAAATCTTTTTACCAAGCAGTTACGAAAATGGCTCAAAAACCTATCCAGTACTTTATGTTATAGATGCACAACGTTACTTTTTAAATGGAGTTGTTTTTCAGCAAAATCTCGTTTGGCAGGAAATTACACCGGAATTTATTGTGGTTGGCATTAGTACAGACCCAATTAGAAGGCGAAATTTATTCTATAAGGAATCCAGCAAATTCATTCAGTTTTTAGAAAAGGAACTAATTCCTGAGATTGACACAAAATATAGGACAACAGATGAGCGTGTTTTTTTTGGATGGGAAATGGCGGGAGGACTTGGTGTTGAAATAATCGCAAACCAAACAGACCTATTTCAAGGCTTTCTCTTATCAAGTCCAACAAATATTTTTAAAGACCGCTTAAAATCAGTAAGCGAAATGCTAAAAAATAGCCCTAAACAGCATTTAGCAGTTTATTCAGTATTAGGGACTGTTGAAAATTGGGCTACAGAATCAATGTTCTCGCTGGATTCTATTTTTCGAAAGCATCCAACTGAAAACATACAATGGAAATACAACCTTTCTAACAATGAAAATCATTATACTACCCCATTGACAACAATAAACGAAGGTCTGAAACTTTTTTTCAGCGATTATGGACCTATTCGGTTTTTCTCATTAAATGAATTTGAACAGTTTGGCGGAATTGAAAAATTGAAAGAACATTACGAAAACAGAGCAAGCAGATATGAAATATCAAATAATATTCACGATGACACAAAACATTATCTTTTAGTACAGGCTCATAATGAAAATGACTTCAAACTTTTTGATGCTATCGTAAAAGAGTTCGATGGAAAAAGTTTCATTAAGGACTACTACAGACAACCTAGATGGTTCAATAGATTTTATGGCTTTTACTTTGATAATGACAGAACAGAAGATGCACTTGAGATTTTGAACTTAGGACTTGATAAATTTTCTAATGCTTCGATGCTATACTTTGCAAAGGCAAATCATTATAGGACTCTTGGGAATGTTAAAGAATCTGAACTTTGGTATGAAAAGACTATCAAGATTGCAAAAAACCAAAATGAATCAGAGCTAGAAGGTTATATCCTAAAATGGAATAAAAACAACTAGTGCTAACAAAGTATCCTATGAAAAGCACTAGCCTAGTTCCTTAAAATTAATAATTATTTTTTAAATTATTTCAATAGCTTTTAAATAACTTGCTCGGCATCCTATATGTGATCCATTGTTTGATATGATGGTCACCAGCATCTGTATGATTATACGTTATAAACTACTATACATAGAAAAGTATGCACGACTAAAACACTCTTGAAAGCGCAATGAAGAACGCTATCTTTAAGCCTTATGAGCGACAAGTTTACGTATGGTTTGATGTCGGGGGGCACTGATAGTTCTAGAATAGTTATATCTTTAACAGATACAAATAGGAGTAGCGCTATCAGATGCTACGCTACGGCACAATAAAATCAGCTCTTAAGTAAAGAAAATGATTGATGATAAATACATTTGAAATACGAGAAGTAAGAAAAAAAGAAAAAAGAATAGATTTCGATTTTTTTATAGATGGAAAACCTTTATCAAATTTATTGAATATTAATAGATTTGGCTTGGGATATTGTGATTTTGATTTAGATAGATTTGAAGTAGATAAAGAAATGTTTCCTCTGTATGACAGAAAAAAAATAAATACCAATTCAGTGTTGCAGTTTTTAGGAAAAATTAAACCTTCTAATCAATTTCAAACAAATAGAATTGTAATTTACAGATGTCACTGTGGTTGTGACTATTGTGGAATCATATCATTTCGTATAGAAAAGGAAAATGATTTTATAATTTGGAAAGATATAACCTATGAAAACGATGATTTTCTTTATAAAAAAGGAAAATTATATAAAAATGATGATTTTAAAAATAAGGAATGTGAAAACGAGGAAATAGAACCAATCATTGAATTAAAATTTGACAAAAAAGAATATGAATTAGAGTTTGAAAAATATTTAAAAGAATACTGTGCCTAACAACAGTAACCGTTGCACAAGTTCTTTAAAAAAATAAATTTGGTATAAAATTTTGAGTTTAAGCGCTAGTTTTTTGGACACTACCAACGATTGAAAACTGGTTACAATAACTAAGCTTTCTTGCAATCTGTAAGACCCAGCATGACCACCATGTTGATTAAACTGGTTTATTTGATGATCAATATAGCCGTTACTCTAATTGTTTGAGGTGGTCTTAAACTATTTTTAATATTTCAATAAAACCACACTACTAGCAGATTTGTACTAACGTATTAGTTTGTGTTTATCTCGTTTAAAACTCTATTCTTACTACCCATCGGTAATTGTTACATGCTCACTACACAACAACGTTGTTTTTGTGTTGAAATGAATTTTCTTTGTGTTTTATCAGTAAATTCACCGTGCTTATTTAAGGATGATTATATAATCAACATGCAACATGCAACATACAGAGAAAGAAAAAGCGATCCAACTATGGATTTATAGTTTAGACAATTAAAGAGGTTACATTTCGAGCAACCTCCTTAATTTAGCTTTATATTAACCACAAATGCCTAAACTATTGCATTGTCCTATCTGTCCTGTTTGTAAGATAACACACGCCTCTCCTTCACCGTCATATGGGCAGAGTAAATGTGGGCCTGACCCACCACTAATAGATTTTTGCTCTTGTTTGCTCAAGGTTGAGCCTAAATTTGAAATGTTTTTTAACATAATAAAAAATTTTAATTATTAATTAAAAACGTGAACATTTAATGGCATTCACTATATATGCCAATTCCTTGTAAAGAAAATTTCATTACTATCTAAATATAGGCAAAATATTCTGAATCAATCAAAACAAGTTTAGAGGAAGAAGTGATGGAAATCAGAAAACTAAGTTTTGGTAAAAAAAATAAAACCTAATGAAGCTCCTAACGGATATGAGTGTGTGAGTCACATCAATTCAATTTTTCATTGGAGTTGTTGTCAAAGGAGATTTCTTTCAAACATGACAAATAATTCAGAAGTAAAAAGAGAACTAAAAGAAAATAAGAAGACAGAAACAAAATCCAAATTTAATTTAAACGATAAAAGAAAAAAATTACAGAAAAACTGTGCGGATACAAATAATATTTCCAACACTAGTAACTGGTACATGAGTCTTTAAAAAAGAATACAATTAGCTTCAAATATTGAGTTTACAGCCATATTTTCTATAAAATTATATTAATAATTAGGTCATGATAAAGTGCGTTAAACGCTTTGTTTCAGGCTTTAAATGGCATTCTAATCCAAAATAATAACGAACTATATCCCAGCCTTACTTTTTAGGTTTTTATTGAGACACCTTCCCTTTTTATTAAAAACCAGAGATTACCATACGCGACAAATATTCATGCTACATCTTAAAAAAATCAATAGTTTGGTCAAGCCTGCCAGTAATAACTACTTCATTTTCATATAATCACTTAAATTTGTATGCCTAGAGTGATAGGTAGACCTTTAAAACTGGCTTAATTGAAATCTCATTTTGCATACTGCATACAAAGCCGTATGCATACAACAGGAAATTAAATGATAGAAAAATTTATAGTGAATGTTCCTCAATCCAAACTCGATGATTTGGTGGAACGAATCAAAAATGTTAGATGGCCAGATGAAATCAAGAATTCTGAGTGGAAATTTGGAACGAGTCTATCCTATATGAAAGAATTAGCAGATTATTGGCAGGATGAATTTGATTGGAGAACAATAGAGAAACAAATAAATTCTTTTCCAAATTTTATCGCACATATCGATAAACATAAAATTCATTTTCTACATATCAAAAGTAAAAAGAAAAATTCCATTCCCATTATCATTACTCATGGATGGCCAGGATCATTTCTTGAAATGCTTAAAATTATACCGTATTTGACAGAATCAGAAGCGTTGTCTTTTGATGTGGTTGTGCCTTCAATAATCGGATTCGCTTTTTCAGAAAAACCGATAGAAAGCGGAAGTGACTATGCGTTTAATGCTACGTTATGGCACAAATTAATGCAAAAGTTAGGGTATGATAAATATGCACTGCAAGGGGGAGATATTGGTGCGGGTATTAGTATGAAAATTGCGCAAAACTACCCAGAAAATAGTATTGGATTACATTTAAATTATATATCCGATTCTTATGAGCCTTATTTTAAAGAAGGAGAGGGTAGGACTGCTAATACAATCGAATTTAGACAGTGTATAAATGAATGGAATAAGCAAGAAGGTGCTTATTCTACGATCCAAAGCACAAAGCCTTTATCATTAGCGTATGGGCTTAATGATTCACCAATTGGACTTTGTGGTTGGATAATTGAAAAATTTAATGCTTGGAGTGATAACAGTGGAGATATAGAAAATAGTTTTACAAAACAGGAATTATTGGCAAATGTGACGCTATATTGGTTAACACAAACCATACATTCGTCTATTAGAATGTATCACGAGATTAGCCTTAATCCAATGAAATTTGGAAAAGATGATTTTATCCATATTCCCGTAGGGTTTGCAAAATTTCCAATGGAAATTCCTATACCACCTAGAGATTATATTGAAAAAGGTTTAAATATAACGCATTGGACAGATATGCCCAAAGGTGGTCATTTTGCTGCATTGGAGCAGCCAGAATTGTTGGCAAATGATATCATAAGATTTTTCAAAAAACTGCAATAGATCGTTAAAAAAACCTCAATGATCACATACAGAGAATCATTGAGGTTCTTTAGCAACTAGTTGTATTTAAATTGACGAATAGATTACTGGTTTGAATTGGGAGTCCAAGTAGAAACTGCACTCACAGCCTCATCTGTATAATCTGTAAAGACACCATCTACGCCTGCATTAAAAAATAAATGATATTCTTCTTCGGGAGTAGTACTCCATTTTTTGTCCTCATTTCTAAAGGTATAGGGATGAACTTTCAATTTGTATTGATGTGCTAATGTCACAAAATTACTAGCAGGTAATAGGCTAAGGGTACCATCGGCCTCTTTTTTATACGAGATGATAAAAGGTTTCCATGGGCCAATACCATCAGCGTAGGATGCTGTAAAACGCATACCTTCTTCGGTAGTAAAAAATTCATAAGTTCTGGTATCTCCATTTTCAAAAAAATCGTAAGGAGCTGCATACGAAATGAACTCACCATTGGGCACTGCAAAATTCAAACTACCATCATCCTTAATACCATACGTAGATATTAATTGCACTAATTTTACAGAAGATTTTTTATTGATATATTGTAAAGGGGCAACCTCAAAGCACTGTACAAAAACTGGAGCCTTTTCACTGTTCAAATCTGCAGTTTCTAGGGCAGACAAAAGTGCATCTTCGATCGATAAGTTTAATTGCTTATGAAAATAAGGATGTTTCATCTCGGGATATAGTCCAACTGGATTACCATTTTTTGTTACGTTAGTTTTAGCCAAGGCTATAATTTCTTCTAACGTTGGTATTTCAAATTGACCATCAAATTGATCAGATCGATCTGATCGTGCTTGTTTAGCTCGTAATTTTTTAATTTCATCTAAAGTAAAATCCGAAGCAAACCAATCAGTTATTTCTTTTCCGTCTAGTATTTTGGTTGTTTTAAGATGTGCGAATTCTGGTATTTCTGCAACATTTGTGGTTCCCGACATAAAAGGTTCGTGTCTAGCGATCAAAACGCTATCCTTGGTCATTACCAAATCAGGCTCTATATAATCTGCACCCAATGCTATTGCTTTTTCGTAAGCCTTTATTGTATGTTCAGGGTAAATAGACTGAGCTCCGCGATGGGCAATAATCAAAGGTTTTGCAAGATTTACAGGTGGATTCTCCTCGGTAGTATCGTCTGCAATATTGCATGCATTGAATGCCAGTAAGGCAGTTGATAATAAAATGGTCGTTGTAGTTTTAAGAGTCATCATGGTTTTAATTTTTTGTAAAAAAACAAAACGTAAATTACGCTATCTTGGCTGTAAGGTTATCTTTTTGTAAACAATAAATGATTCTTTAAACTGTAGATTTTTTGCTTTGAGTTGTTGCATAGATAAGTTAAGACAGATATAGTGGTGTTTTACTAACATCCTGTTTGCGGTTATGTAAAAGTAGATTGTCAGATTCCATTTTTATTCCCTAAATTAGATACTCGTATAGAGTAAATATTCTGTACTTATATTATAAAAACACACATTTCAAACATAATTTAAAATGAAAAAAGGCTTACGATTCACCCGTTTGTTACTAATATTAGTAGCATGGTATTCGCAAATCAGCGCACAAAACGTTACAGACACTAGACTACTTCATTCACCTACTATAAGTACAGAGAACATTGCATTTATTTATGCAGAAGATCTGTGGATAGCAAAGAGAGATGGAACTAATCCGCGTCGATTAACTGTTGATGAAGGGGTTGAATCCAATCCAGTATTTTCACCAGATGGCTCTCATATAGCATTTAGTGCGCAATATGATGGCAATACAGATGTATTTATAATACCGTCGCTTGGTGGAGTTCCCAAGCGACTAACTTGGCATCCGTCTCAAGATATAGTGCGAGACTTTACTCCAGATGGTAAAAAAGTGCTTTTTAATTCGCAACGGTCCAATTATACCAATCGTCATGCAAAATTATATACGGTAGATATAGCAGGAGGGCAACCTCTAGAGCTTCCATTACCCACTGCGTTTAGCGCATCATTATCAGCAGATGGGCAGTACATAGCATACAATCCAACCTATGAAGTATTTAATCAGTGGAAAAATTATCGCGGAGGCACACAAGCAAGAATATGGATCTACAATAAGCAGAGTCAAGAAGTTGTCGAGGTACCTAAACCAACATCGGGAGGCAATGATGCGAGTCCACAATGGTTAGGGCAAAAGGTATATTTTAAAAGTGATCGTAATGGTGAGTTTAATCTCTATGCTTATGATACGCAAACCAAAGAGATAAGTCAGCTTACCAAGTACACCGATTTCCCAGTCCTTAACCTGTCTACTAATGGTAGTAGCCTAATTTATGAACAAGCAGGGTACCTTCACCTATTTGATCCCAAAACTAATCAAAGTAAAAAGATCACGGTAGGCATAGCGACCGATTTACTCGAGATGAGAAGCCGTTATGTATCGGGTGCCAATTATGTGCGCAGTGCAACTATTTCACCCACTGGTGCCAGAGCAGTTTTTGATTTTAGAGGAGAGATTGTAACTGTTCCTGCAGAGAAAGGTGAAGTAGATAATCTTACCCAAACTCCAGAAGTGCACGAAAAGTATCCAGCCTGGTCGCCAGATGGTAACTTAATCGCATATTTTTCGGATGCAGGTGGCGAGTATGCCTTGCATCTCAAATCTGTAAAAGAAGGTGGTGTTACATCTATTCCTCTCTCGGGAACAGGGTTTTATGCCTATATCCATTGGTCACCTAATAGTCAAAAACTGTGTTTTGTAGATAACGGGCGTAATTTATATGTTACCGATATTTCTACTAAAAAAGTTACTAAAATAGCCAACGATGTACTGTATCAACCAGGGGCTTTTAGAGAGCTATTTGGATCTTGGTCTCATGATTCTAACTGGGTATCGTATACTCTAGTTACCGAAACAAATTTTGAACAAGCATTTGTGTATTCGATTGGTCAAAATAAATCCTATGCAATTTCTGATGGGCTATCCAATGTATCAGAACCTATTTTTGATCCTAGCGGAAAATATCTTTACATGACAGCTTCAACCGATGCAGGACCTGTAGTCAATTGGTTTGATCAATCCAATCAGGATATGGAAATAAGCAATACGATCTACTTAGTTACTTTACAAAAAGAACTTACTTCTCCTTTAGCCAAACAGAATGATGTAGAACAAATTGCAGTTAAAAAACCTGAGGCATCTTCTATCAAGAAAGAGGCTAATAAAGATGATAATAAGAAGGATCATCAACCGCTACGTATTGATTGGGAAGGTATTCAAAACAGAATTATTAATTTACCCATTCCCAAAGGAATGTATAGTAACCTGCAAAGTGCCGAAGAAGGAAAAATAATGTATCTATCTAAAAAGGCACATAGTAACTTTTCTGAGCCTCAATCTGTGATGCTTTTTGATTTGGAAGAGAGAGAAGAAGAAGAAATCATGCAGGCCGATAGTTTTAAAATTTCGGCAGATGGGAAGAAGATGATTTTTAAGAAAGGTGAATCTTGGGGAATTACTGAAGTAGGTAAAAAACCAGAAAAAGAGCATTTGGCTATCAAAAGTATCAATATAAAGATAGAACCGGTAAAGGAGTGGATAAACATTTTTAACGAAACTTGGCGGGTGAACAGGGATTATTTTTATGACCCAGGAATGCATGGACTTGATTGGAAGGCTACCAAAGAAAAATACAAAGGTTTCTTATCAGATGTCGTATGTCGTAGTGATCTATATCGTGTGATGCAATGGATGTGTAGTGAATTAGCAGTAGGACATCATCGTTTTCAAGATCGTGGCGATCGAATGCGAACTCCAGAACGGGTTACTATTGGATTATTGGGTGCAGACTATAAAGTGGCTAATAACCGGTATCAATTTGAAAAGATTTATGGCGGACTTAATTGGACTCCAGATCTGCGATCTCCTTTAACCGAACCTGGAGTTAATATAAAAGAAGGAGAATATCTAATCGCTGTAAATGGAATGTCAATTACTGCTGATCAGAATTTCTTTAGCTTTTTTGAAGATAAAGCGAATAAGATCATTAGCTTAAAGGTGGGATCAGATCCAAGTGGTAAAGACGCACGAGAGGTAAAAGTAGTACCCTTGGCAAACGAAATCGCCCTGAGAAACAGGGATTGGATTGAGGGGAACATCAAAAAAGTAGATGAAGCAACCAACGGACAAGTAGCTTATGTGTACGTACCTAATACGGCCGATGCAGGACACGAATATTTTAAACGCTATTTCTTTCCTCAGGTTAATAAAAAAGCAGTTATCATTGATGAGCGTCATAATGGTGGTGGGCAACTAGCAGATTATTATATTGATATCTTGAAAAAGCCGTATCAATCACATTGGAATTTTAGGTATGGGAAGGATCTTAAAGCACCAAGTGGATCTATACAAGGCCCCAAAGTTATGCTCATTGACGAAACTGCTGGCTCGGGAGGTGATTATTTACCATGGATGTTTAAAAAATACGGTCTCGGTAAAGTTATCGGGAAAACCACTTGGGGTGGCTTAGTTGGGATTCTCGGCTATCCCGAATTTATAGACGGCGGCAGTGTGACAGCACCTAATGTTGCTTTTTACAACGAGGATGGTTTTAGAATTGAAAACGAAGGAGTAGCACCAGACATCGAAGTAGAACAGTGGCCCAAAGAAGTTAGTGAAGGTAAAGATCCTCAACTCTTAAAAGCAATTGATGTCGTTCTAAAAGAATTAAAAGAAAATCCAACTGTATATCCACAACGACCAGCCTATCCAGTGCGAATACATACCGCTAATTAGAACATCAACATTACTACAATAGAACACCTCTTAGGCAAGTGTAAAATAGAATTTAACAAGTAAATTATCGATTAATAAAAACCAACGTTATAGATCATGAAATACGTAAATGCTTATATTCACATTAGTATAGTCTTTTTAACCATAGTAACTAGTAACATTCTTACCGCTCAAAATCGAAAAGAAGTAGGAAATATGATTCTTGAGAATGTACCTGAAATTCCGTCAGATATTACCTCTAGAATACAGCAATATCAAAATACGAGATATGCGTCATTTGTCGATTGGCTGCCAAATGACAACGGTATGATGATAGCAACTCAATTTGGGAACACGCGACAACTCCATACTGTTAATACAGCTGGTGGATCCAGAAATCAAATTACATTTTTTGATGAACCTGTGAGCAACGGTTCTTTTAGCCCTTCTTCGGCACATAACGGGTTTCTTTTCACAAAAGACATGGGGGGTAATGAATTCTCTCAATTGTATTGGTATGATATGAATAAACGAACTTATGAAATGATAAGCGATGGTACTTCTCTCAATTTTGGTGTACGCTGGTCTAATCGTGGTGATACGTTTGCTTTTACTTCTTCACGAAGAAATAATAAAGATTTTGATATTTATATTTCGGATATGAAATCTCCCAAAACAGCTACGCTCACAATTGATCGTGGCAATGGGTATTGGACAGTTTCAGACTGGTCTCCAGATGACAGTAAACTTCTTGTTACACAGTTTTTATCCAGTACCAAGTCTAATTCGTATATCTACGATATAACTACAAAAGAACTAACTCAGATCAATGATGATACAAAAGAAGCGGTTTTTCTAGCAAAGTTTTGGGATAAATCGGGTAAAAAGATTTATGCCATTACAAGTCAAGGTAAAGAGTTTAACATGCTAGTTGCGTATGATATTGAGACCAAAAAATTAACCTACGTTACCGACAAAATAGCTTGGAATATAGATGATGTTACCTTGAATTCATCTAGAGATATGGCGGCGTTTACAGTAAATGAGAACGGTTATAGTCGCTTATATCTATTAAATTTGGAGTCTAATAGTTATGAGAAAATTTCTAATTTACCTTTGGGGCAAATCGACTCCTTCAAATTTCATCCAACCAATAATTTATTAGCAATGTCATCTAGAACGGCAAAAACACCGGGAGATGTCTATGTTTTTGATCCAAAAACAAAGACATCCAAACGATGGACAACAAGTGAGGTTGGTGGTTTGGATACCAGTTCTTTTCCAGAACCAGAATTAATTACCTGTCCTACCTATGACGAGGTAGCAGGAAAAAAGCGTATGATACCTGCATTTGTCTATAAACCCAAGAATGTAAAAGGTCCACTGCCAGTGGTCATAGCCATACACGGAGGCCCAGAAGGACAATTTACTCCATCCTTTTCTTCATTTTTCACTTTCTTAACCAATGAAATGGGAATTGCCATAATAGCTCCCAATGTTCGTGGTTCGGCTGGTTATGGTAAAACTTTTTTAAAACTTGATAATGGATTTAAAAGAGAGGACTCCGTCAAGGATATAGGTAAATTAATAGAATGGATAGAAAAAACACCCGAGTATGATAGTACTAAAATTGCGGTTTATGGCGGCTCATATGGAGGTTATATGGTATTGTCATCGATGTACAATTTTGGGGATAAACTTAAATGCGGAATTGACGTTGTAGGAATAAGTAATTTTGTTACTTTTCTTGAAAATACAGAATCTTACAGAAGGGATTTAAGGAGATCCGAATATGGCGATGAGCGCGATCCTAAGATGAGAGCATATTTATCATCCATCTCTCCAAACAACCATGTGGATAAAATAACGAAACCTCTATTTATAATTCAGGGAGCTAATGATCCAAGAGTTCCTGCAAGTGAATCAGAACAGATGGTTACATCTATACGCGAAAACAAAGGTAAGGTTTGGTATATGTTGGCTAAGGACGAGGGGCATGGTTTTAGAAAAAAAGTGAACAGAGATCGAATGACAGAGGCCATGGCTATGTTTTTACAAAAAAACCTTTTAGAGGACTGATATAGCTACAAGTTTTTAAAGGTAAGACAGCACCTGTTATATTCAATACATAACAGGTGCTGTGTTTTTGATAAGCTACGTGGTATAGGAGCACCTAGTTTAAGAAAAGCATCGCGTAGCGTATTTTTGCTATTAGCAATTCACTGTGTACTAAGAGAAAAACGTTTTTGGCTCGGTTTTGGTTTGAGTTACAAGTAGTATCAAAGAATAGCTGTAGCTTCGTATTTGGTATACGTCTTGTTTAACCTGACCTTTGATGTGTTTCAGTAAACATTACTAACTTATTTTGGTAACTGTATACAATACACATGAGGTTCTTAAATCACCAAACTTTATGAAATTCTATGCATCCCAATTTATAAAAATAGTTCTCTTATTCGTAGTTATTTCATTGCTATCGCATCGTGGTTGTGCTCAAGGTATTCCCACCCTCAATGGTACAGATGCTTCATCATATCCGATTGTATTGAGTGAACTGCATATCGAAGTTTTTGTAGTAGCCAATATAGCAACCACTACGATGAAGATGAATTTTTATAATCCTAATAATCGGGTGATGGAGGGAGAGTTCAACTTTCCTTTGTCTAATGGAGTAACGATTTCACGATTTGCATTAGATGTTAATGGTGAGATGAGAGAAGGGGTTGTAGTTGATAAGGATAAAGCTGTCCAAGCATTTGAAGCTGTGACCAGACGCAATGTGGATCCAGGTATTGCCGAGGTTACCAAGGGAAATAACTTTAAGGCAAGAGTTTATCCAATTCTGCCCAACGGATATAAAAAAGCGATCATTGCCTTTGAGCAAGAGATTCATGGAGATGCAGAAAACTATTTATACCAATTGCCTCTAGCCATTAAAAATAAACTAAAAAAGTTTTCGGTTAGCGTTGAGGTTGTCATGAACAAACCTAAAATTGTTACGAGTAAATATCCAACGGTTACTTTAGAATTTACAGAGGCTCAAAACTCCTATATCAGTAAGTACCAAGCAACCGATACCACTTTGGATAGTCGTATTGCTTTTGCTATTCCTAAACCTACGCAAATTCAAAAAGCATTGACTTATAAAGGCTCTGTGACATCAGACAACTATTTTTATACACATCTAGCTGTACGTCCAGAGCAACGCAACAAACGTCTTCCTAAAAAGATTACGCTGATTTGGGATGTTTCGTCATCGGCAATCCACAGAGATGTAACTAAGGAGATAGAGATTCTTAGCGCCTATTTGAACTGGATGGGTGGGGGCGAAGTTGAGTTATTTACACTTTCTAACACAATTCATACCACCAAAACCTACCAAAACACGCAGGCTCAGAGAGCAAAACTGATTAGTGATTTGCGATCAGTACATTATGATGGTGCGACAAACCTTTATGCCATAGATTTTTCTAAGGTACAATCAGATGAGGTAGTCATTTTTTCAGACGGTATTTCGAACTTTGGAGAAGAGAAAACCATGAAATTTGCGGCGCCAGTCCTAGCTATCAACACCTCCAATATAGCCGATCATACTATGTTGACGTATATAGCTACACAATCAAAGGGTGAGTATATTAACGCTTTTGATAGCTCTGTAGCCAAGGCTATTGATATAGCTACCCATCATCAAAAACAATTTATTAAAGCTGATTTTGATACTGAAAAAATAAAAGAGGTATATCCTACCATTGGGACAAAAGTTACCGATCATTTTGGCCTATCTGGTAAAATTGAAGGACAGAAATCTGAGATAACCTTACATTTTGGTTTTGGACAAGAAATCACCGAATCAATACAAATACCAATTGATAACGCGCAGGGAATTAAGCATACGTTGGGAGAACGTTTATGGGCGCAAAAAAAGCTTCAAACATTATTCCTAACCAACGATGTTGATGCAATCAAATCACATGGTAAAAAATTTAATTTGGTTACGCCCAATACATCCCTTATTGTTTTGGATGCAATCGAAGATTATATACAGTATGAAATTGTTCCTCCTGCCTCTTTACAAAATGAATATTTTACTCGTCTTAGTGCACGGGATCAAAAAAACCTTTTGGGTAAAGAAGAAAGAATTGCACGTTTGTGTAAAGACTATGAGGCAGATTACTCATGGTGGCAACATGTGAAACATGCTCCTATGGTTACAAAAGCCAATAAAAGTATGGTAAATACTGCTGCAGCTCCTTTACCGCCAACAGATATACAGCGTATGGCAACTATGCAGGATGAACAAGAATTAGAGGAGGTTATTATGATGAATGAGACTGATTTTGAGGATAATGTTTCAAAAAAAGCTGAGGAGCAAAACAATACGTCCCAAAAAACAACGGCTATTAAGATAACACAATGGGATAGCAATGCTACCTATATCAACGCTCTCAAATCTGTGGATCGCCCCGATATGTATGCTACCTATTTAACCTTAAAAAAGGACAATCTAGAGAATCCATCGTTCTATTTTGATGTGGCTACGTATATGTTTCAGAAATCCCTTAGAGCAGAGGGATTGCGTGTTATTTCAAATCTTGCCGAATTACAATTGCATAATGCAGAGGTGCTAAGAACTTTGGGAAGAAAATTATACGAATTTAAATTTTATAACGAGGCAATTGCTGTGTTTAAAGAGGTTTTACAAAGCCGATCTTTTGAACCTCACTCTTATATTGATTTGGGATTGACTTATGCCGAAAAAGGAGCCTATCAAAAAGCAATTACTACTTTATATACTGTTATCGATAAAGTATGGGATACCGATATCATCTCAAGATTTAGCGATATAGAACGCATAGTTTTACATGATATAAATGCAATTATAGCCAAGCATGGTAAGCAACTGGATGCATCGTTTATAGCTTCTTGTTTTATACAGCCTATGCCAGTAGATATGCGTGTCGTTATTGATTGGGATGCCAATGATACCGATATAGACCTATGGATTACAGATCCTACAAACGAAAAGTGTAGTTATAGCAACAAAAACACCCGAATAGGGGGTAGGATCTCTAACGATATTACTCAAGGATATGGTCCAGAGGAGTTTAGACTTAAAAATTCAATTGAAGGTAACTATGTGATCGAGGCAAAATTTTTTGGAACAAGCAAACAAACGGTATTGGGTGTGGTTACGGTAAGAGCAGTAGTCTATACAAATTTTGGAACAAAAAAAGAACGTAAAGAGGTACTCACCCTACAATTAGAACCTCAAAAGGGAGGAGCGTATACGATAGGTGTTATTACGGTCGACAAATAAGAGTAGGATTGTAGCTGTGTTGTGTAATGTATAAAATAGTAGAGAATTCACATTTGCTTACTATTTTATACATTAGCTGTATAAACGTATAGTAGCTATCTATAGCATGCATCCCTTACAAAAATAAAATGTTACCTATCTTATTTATTTAGGCTTATGAAATTATCTAAATATTTGGCCAATCGACTCACAGAAGTGCTTACAGAAGGTACCTGGGTTAGCGGTACAAATTTTAAATCACAAATTATAGCGCTGGATTGGCACCTAGCCAAACAACAAGTAGCAGATCTTAATACGATTGCCGATATAACATACCACGTACATTATTACATTGCAGGTGTTTTACAGGTATTACAGGGCGGACCTCTAGAGATACGTGATGCTTTTAGCTTTGATGCTCCCCCAATTACATCGGCTCACGACTGGGATACCTTGGTGCTACAATTTTGTAAAGATTCAGACACCTTTATTAACGAGGTCAGGTCGATGACCGACACACAATTGCACAGTGACTTTATCGATAAAAAGTATGGTAATTATCATCGCAATATTGATGTGTTAATAGAGCATACATACTATCATCTAGGACAAGTAGTACTCGTTAAAAAACTAGTACAACGCAAGGCACTCTAAGGAGCTACACATACCGGTGTATACGTACAGTTTGCTCTATCATTACCACGATTTTTTTAGAGATAACTCCTAGGGTAGGGTATTGTGATACCATGCTCTTTTTATGCAAATACTTTGTTTTCATCGTTTTACCAGTCCTGTCGTGTAATTGTCAGGTAATTGTCGGGACGTTTTAAGGTATTATAAACGTTATTTTTTGGACTATTGTACACTAATAAAAGTAACATCGATCAAAACAATAACCATGAGACACTACACCTTATTTTTTACTAGCGCGCTACTTATTATTTCAACGTTTTGTACTGCACAAGTGGCAAAAGATTCTGAGCTTTTTGTACAGTTAAAAAAGATAGATAGTATATTTTTTGAAGAAGGGTTTAATGCCTGCAATTTTGAAGTATTAGAGACGTATATACCCAAAGATTTTGAATTTTATCACGACCAAGGAGGCATACAAAACCGAGCGCAATTTTTGAAAGCTTTTAAAGACAATATTTGTACAAATACGCAAAAGAAACCCATTCGTAAAGTAGTTCAAGAGAGCTTAGAAGTCTATCCATTATATGATAATGGAAAACGGTACGGAGCTATACAAAAAGGAATTCATCAGTTTTATATTAAAGAACCAGGCAAAGAACTATACCTAACCAATATCGCTAAGTTTACATCGGTCTGGATACTTGTAGACGGGAATTGGAAATTGTCTAGAGTTTTAAGTTATGATCACCAAGAGCCAAACAAGGACTATGGTCAAAAATTCGATGCAAATTGGCCTGTACCATTATTTGATACCGATGCTAAGATCTTAAAACTGCTCAAGCAACACAAAATTCCATCAATCTCGATCGGCTATATAAATGATGGCGTTTTACAGCAGTTGCGAACCTTTGGAGTTCAAAAAGAAGGAGTACCAGTAGCGTCTCAAAGTATTTATAAAGTAGCCTCATTAACCAAACCCATTGTAGCTTTGGTAGTGCTTAAGTTAATCGATGCAGGGCAATGGAGTCTCGATGAACCCATCTCAAAATATTTTATAGATGGTTCGCTCAAACATAGTGAATATGTGGATAAAGTCACTACGCGCCACATACTATCACATCAATCAGGGTTTCCAAACTGGCGGTATTTGACAGTAGATAAAAAATTATCGTTTCAGTTTGAGCCGGGTACCAGATGGCACTATTCTGGAGAAGGATTTGAATATCTTCGGAAAGCGATTGAGAAAAAATTAAAGCGTCCTTTTGAGAACATTGCACGCGAAACGCTATTTGAACCCCTTGGAATGCGTAACACGTATTTTAATTGGAATGGAACAATTGATGAACAGCTATATGCGGTGGAGCATGATGAACATGGTGATCCTATACCTTTTAAAAAATATACAAATACCAATGCAGCAGCAAATTTGATGACGACGGTCGAGGATTATGCGACGTTTATGATACATATACTTAATGGAGCAGGGATTTCTAAGAAGTTGTATTCCGAATTTTTAAAACCGCAATCACATCAAAAAAAGGGCATTGATTGGGGTTTAGGGATGCAGTTATTATCCAATTTACCCGATGGGGATCTTGCATTTATGCATACGGGTGGAGATTATGGGACCAAAACAATAGCAATTGGTTTAAAGAATAGTAGACGGGGATTGATACTATTTTCAAATTCGGAAAATGGAATAGCGGTTTGGCAAAAAATTATTACCGAATATTTTGGAGCTGTGGGCATGGAGATAGTAAAACGCAATGTAGAATAGTGTTATAAAATATTGACCTGATTGAAGTTAACTCGTGTTACATCGGTTGCGGACGGTTTCGTTCTGTTTCAGAGGGCGTTGCATCGGTTGCGGACGGTTTCGTTCTGTTTCAGAGGGCGTTGCATCGGTTGCGGACGATTTCGTTCTATTTCAGAGGGCGTTACATCGGTTTCGGACGATTTCGTTCTGTTTCAGAGGGCGTTGCATCGGTTGCGGACGGTTTCGTTCTATTTCAGAGGGCGATACATCGGTTGCGGACGGTTTCGTTCTATTTCAGAGGGCGATACATCGGTTGCGGACGGTTTCGTTCTATTTCAGAGGGCATTGCATCGGTTGCGGACGGTTTCGTTCTGTTTCAGAGGGCGATACATCGGTTGCGGACGGTTTCGTTCTGTTTCAGAGGGCGTTACATCGGTTGCGGACGGTTTCGTTCTTTTTCAGAGGGCGATACATCGGTTGCGGACGGTTTCGTTCTGTTTCAGAGGGCGTTGCATCGGTTGCGGACGATTTCGTTCTGTTTCAGAGGGCGTTGCATCGGTTGCGGATGGTTTCGTTCTGTTTCAGAGAGCGTTGCATCAGTTGCTGATGGTTTCGTTCTCTTTCAGAGGGTGTTGCATCGGTTGCAGACGTCCTTTAAAGCATTAGCGTAAAAGATAAAGAGATAGCCGTGACTACAAGGAATTCACTTAAACCAAAAAACATTTGTACAATGCTACCTACCCAATTTGGTAAAAGGAGTGAGATAGTTGGTCTGTTTAATTATATGGAATGGATATAAGATTACTTTTTGCCAAGGTTTTGTAAGATTAGACTTTTTTGATTCTTTTTAGGTCAATGCAAATAAGAATATAGATCTTTTATATACTCAGAAATAAATAAAATCTGTAGTTTAGTACTAATAAAACCCACTACCAACCCCACTTAATAACTTTAGGGTAGTACTTGTAAAAGAGAAATAGTTACCAAGGTGTTTATATAACATTGTTGTAGTACATTAAAAGCCAACAAAAATCGAGATAACAGATAATTTTATAGCAGAAGAAATAGAAGTCGAAAAGCATGAAATTTTTCTGACTGAATTGCAGAATGTTTCTGAATTAAGAAACCCTGACTTTTCGATAATAATTTTTGGACAAGGAAGTCAAACTCGTGGTTTTTATAGAAACTTAAGAAATGACTCTGACATAGAATTATTTTGGACAGGTTGGTCAGGACCAAAATGGATGAAAATTATTAGTTTCATTCCAGGTCAAGCGGGAATTTTGGAATTAAAAAACATTGACCGTTTAAAAGAAATTTATGAAAATGTTGGAGCATTGTCTTATTGCGGACTTTACTACTTGCCGAAAATTAAAGCGACTGAATTGATAAAAACTGTAAAATCAAATTATTGGGAATTTCAGGGCCAAAGTAGAATTGTAGAAATCTTAAAAGGAGAATCTGATTTTTTTACTCTGAATACTGATTTTGATTATCACGGAGAAGAAAGAGACGGAGAAATATTTCACATTGATGTGAATTTTGGCGACAAACTGAACGAAAATATTAAACGAACACTAATAAAATTAACTTAATAAAAAACGCACTACAACAATGGCTAAAAAATCATAGCAACCCTTCGGGACAGCAACGCTTTTTAGCCGGAACGTTATGCATAATTGAAATCATTATCCGTCATAATTAAAAACTTGATATGTTAGACAAAGAAAAAAAGATATATAACTTAGGATATATAAATGGTTTACTATCTAGTATTGCTAGAATAAATGATAAAACTAATCACGGCTATGATTTTAGATTGACAAAATTTGAGAAAAATAACAAGTCTAAAGAAGAAATACTAAATAAAATATTTAATCCGATATGTGATTCTTTTGAACTTGAAAAAATAGGAAACCCAAAAGAGTTCCTAATCAATAATATTATTGAGTTTTGGTTCTTTGAATTCCAGAAAAAAAAATTTAGTAATATATCTTTAATTGATGCTAAAAATGATTTTTCTTTATCAGATGATGATTGGAAAAAAGAATGGGTAGAGGAATTCGTTAATTTGTTATTGTTCACAGTTTCTAGTAATAAAGTATTTAATTTAAAAGTTGGACAAACTAAGAATTTTTACGTTTGTTCTAGCTCTGAAATAATATTTGTAAATGACCAAGAGGTTTATCACTTACACCTTTCAGTAAGCGATTAATAATAAACAAAAGCAATGTCAAAAAAGAAACAGAAGTTTATAGCTAAACTTGAACTATTTTATCGAAATTATGGAAATGAATGGATATTGAACGAGATAATTCCTAATGAAGGATAATATGATTTCTATAAAAACTTATTAATTGAATTAGCAAGACAAAAGATTGTTGAAATATGTTCGAAACAAAAGACTTTTAAAATTATAGATTTACCTTCAAAATATTTGCCTTAAAATAAACTATGCACAACACGGTGTATAAAACATGGCTAATAAGTGCTAAACCGAAAGGTTTGTGTATATTTAGAAAGTCCGCCAAATTTTTAATTTGGCTTTTAAAATGAGATAAATTAAAAACAAAATATAAAAATGAAAGTAAAAACAAGTAAAATTTTAGTGTTACTAGCAATAGTATTGTCATCATCTGTCTATGGTCAAAAGTTTGATATTAGTGGTTCAAAAAAAGGAAGCAAAGTATTCTATAAAGATGGAACTAGTGAATACGGAAAACTCAAATTTGATGACAAAAGTTTAAGTATTAAATATGATGATAAATCAAAGAAAGCAATTGATATTAATAAAGTAGATAAATTTGAAGTTTATAAGAAAAAAGATACTATAGTTTATACATATATTTTGAGTCAACGTAATTATAAAAAGAAGAAAAAACAAAAATACTTGGCTGTGATAGCTTGGGATTATGAAAATGTAAAAGTATATAATGAACCAACTACTGCAGCAAGAGTAGGTGCGTTTGCAATAGGTCAAGCAGTATATTTTATACAAAAAAAAGATGCCCCATATGCAGAAAAACTTTTGAAACCTTATGTAAATATACATAAAAGGCTTAGGGAGTATTTTTCTAACTGCCCATCTTTAGTCAAAAAAATAGGGACAGATTTTAAATTCAAAGATTATAAATCTCTGACACCTATACTTGAATATTATAATAATAATTGTATATAACATAAACCCTACAGCTAACAATAGTTATAAGTAATTGATTGTTATTGAATACTTTGGAGATTCTTGCGAAATTCTTAACTTATTGTGTACTTGGATAGTTAAGTGCTAACCCTCACAACTACTCATAGCCGAGACCGTTGTAAGCCATTTGAACAGTATAAATCCAATGAAAAAATCATTTTTAGTAATAATTTCATTTTTCTCTATTCTTTGCAGTTGTCAAACCGAGAAAAAAGTTAACGAAAAACAAGAGTATTTACGTTGGGTCGGAGACATTGAGCAAAATGACCAAATTGACGAATTGAATTTTAAAGTTTGTAACGGAGACGATAAAACATTTCAATATTTTAATCTAGGAAAAGGACCTGATTATAGCGGAGAAAAATCTAAAATTTTAAACGCATTCAAATCAAAATATCAACCAATATCAGACAATAATCAGAATGGACTAATCAGAATACGGTTTATTGTAAACTGCGAAGGAATAGCTGGAAGATTTAGAGTTTTACAGTCTGACTACAATTATCAAGAAATAGAGTTTGACAAAAGAATTATTTCTCAACTTCTTGATATAACAAAAGGAATTGAAAATTGGAAAATACAATACCGAAAGGAAATGCCTATTGACTATTATATGTATCTCATTTTCAAAATAACAGATGGACAACTAAAAGAAATCATACCTTAATGAAAAATTTTAACCTATTAATCTTTTTGTTTTCATTTTCAAGTATTTTCTCGCAACCCAATTGTGAAGCATTTAAATATTATGGAGAAACTTTAAAATACGAGGCTTGTAAAAAAGCAGAACAAATTCAAAATTATTATCAATTTTCTAAAAAATTTCAGAAAATTTTAGATGAATCAATATTAATTGATTCAACATTTGCATATGCTTACCGTGAAAAATCTGTCGCATATTTAAAAAGTGGAGATTTTATAACCTGGAAAAGGTTAATAGATAAAGCTGTAAAATTTAACATAAAAGAAAATCTTGGTTATCGAGGTTAGTGCAGGTATCAATTCTTCCGTGATTACAAAGGAGCAATTAAGGACATAGAGAAATTAGATACTTTAGTAGACTATGATATTGGACAATCCATAAATGGAACTTATCATTTAAACATTGCTAAAGGTTTATGCTATAAAGCAATTGGGCAAAAAGAAAAAGCTATAAAAATTATTGAAAGCCAAATAGAACTAAACGAAAAGGAAGATTTTGTTGGAGCATATGATTATTTACACTTAGGAGTCCTCTATTTGGAAACTGAAAGAATTAAAAAGGCAATTGAAATGTTTAAGAAACAGTCAAAAACAAACGAATTAGCTGAAAATCAATATTATTTGGCTTTAACTTATCGAAAATTAGATAACCCAACTGAATCCATTTCTTGTTTGAAAAAAGCAAAGGAACTTTATATTCGTGAAAGAAAAATGTTCGACCCGTATTCAAACCCAATGGACAAAATATATTTAGAAAATATTGAAAACGAAATAAAAACGGCTTACAACACCGTATCCTATGAAAGCACTAGCCTAGTTCCTTAAAATTAATATTTATTTTTTAAAGTATGTCATATTGTTAATGATTAGCTATTGAAATAACTTGCTCGGCATCCTATATGTGATCCATTGTTTGATATGATGGTCACCAGCATCTGTATGATTATACGTTATAAACTACTGAACATAGAACAATATGCTCGCTTAAAGACACTCTCAAAAGCGTAATGAAGAACGCTATCGGTAAGCCGTATGAGCGAAAAGTTTACGTACGGTTTGATGAAGGGGGCACTGATAATTCAAGAAAAGCTATATCTTTAATAGATATAAATAGGAGTAGCGCTATCAGGCGCTACCCTACGCTACAACTTGGGGATGATTCGATTTTGGTGTATATTTACATCAAATAATTAAATTATGTCAAGACAAAGTATATCATTTACTAAACGGAACGATGAATGGTTAAAAGCCCAAGTGGATAATAAAGAATATTCTAGCAAAAGCGAATTAGTTAATGATTTAATTAGACAAGCACGAAAACAGCAAGTTCAAATTGATTGGATTCGAGCTAAAATTGAAAAAGCTGAAAATAGTGGATTTACAAATGACAGTAAAGAAAGTATTTTAGCTCAATCGAAGTTTTTGCTAAATGGCTAAATACAAACTGTCAAATGAAGCGAAAAATGACTTGATTCGGATTTATCATTACGGAGTTAAAAAAATCGGAATGACCCAAGCGGACAAATATTTTAAGTCTTTTTTTTGAATATTTTGACATTATCGCTGAACGTCCTTTTTCCTTTGAATCTATTGACTATATAAAAAAAGGATACAGTTGCGTGTGTGGAGTTGATAGTATTTTCTATAAAGTCAATGAAATTATTGTTGAAATAGTGACAATAATTGGAATACAAGATTTGAATGAAAATTTAAAATGGAATTTAAAAAGATGTAGCCAACAAAGGTAACCGTTGCACAAGTCCTTTAAAAATGATAAATTCGGTATAAAATTTTGAGTCTAAGCGCTAGTTTTCTTAAACAATATACTAATAACTAATGAAATACTAATTGCTTTAAACGCTTTATTTTAGGCCTTAAAAAGCATAGCAATCTACACTTATGGGCTAAATACACTCCCGCTTTACTTACCAGGTTTTTCTTGATGATTTTTAAGTACTTCTTTAAATTATATGCTCTGTGGACTATGTACTCCTTTGATATTTCGCTCGTATTCTGCTCGGTAATAGGTAACACTAAACTTTTTCTTTTGTGCACTTTTGCCCAAACCGGATGCTCGTAATCGGCCACCAACACAGACTGCCTTCCTCGCTCTGTATTCCTTCTTCTAAGTTCCTGTATGGTAATCATTAAACACTTTAGTAAATGGAATGATTTTACTTTGTGGACATAGATAAAAATCTTGTTTTTTGTTATAATCAAAACCTTTTGGACCACCCTTATAAGTACCACGTGGAGGAATAAAACTCTTAGGTCCCTGTTGCTCTAAATAAGCATAATTCTCACCACTACTATATTCCGTATCGGCTACACAGTTCTCCCATAACAATCTTTGTTGCTACAAGCGTCTTTGTAACCTGTTAACAATGTCTGGTAATTGTTGGCTGTCTTTACCGTCGGCATGGTATGCCTGTATATCGGTGATCACATGATGGGCCGTGTCTACACTCAGCTGACTTAGGTAATTGAGCTTTCTGGTCTTCTCTGGTCTTACGTTTATACACGCATCAGGATCTATTGGACTATAATGAGTTTTATTGCTTGTATATTTACTGCCCTTATTGCCTGCGCCAGGACGATGATCTTGATCCTTACTCCATCGTTTAGTATGACTCTTTATAGCTTCTAATTCATTCTGGTTTGCCGTGATACTTCGTTGTATAGTATCTAATTTATCTTCCTTATATTTGAGCAGCGGTTGTTCCTTATCCATACCACTTATGTGATGCACCCGACGAAGATGTATCACAAGATCCTCCTCTGGGACTTTAAGTATAAGAGTATCCATACTTGCGTTGGCTTTAACCAGTGCCGAGTCTATAGTTCACGTGTGACCACTAACCATCCCTTTCTCTATACAAAGATGCAATACTCTAGTGAAAACAGATTCAAAAATGATCTCTGGAAATAATTTGCGTGTGCGACTTATTGTACTACGCCAAGAAAATTCTTCATCTATATCATAACCCAAAAATACATTATATCAAGACGCATAGAACAATGATCAATGAGCTTACGGTCACTGATGATATTTTCTTAATATCCGACCAAACATAGCTTGAAAAATACAATAGGGTCGATACTCTTCTGACCGCTAGTACCATAAAAGTCTTTTGTAAGTTTTTATAAAAAATCAAAATTACACGCATCCTTCAGACGACGGTAGAAATTACCCTCAGGAATACGCGAACTGAGACTAAATGAATTAAACAATTTTTCCTGATACACTTTTTTTCCTTGCATACAGTAAGCTACGAAATAATCATATCTTGATCAAGTTGAGAAACAGGCACAATGGCTATAATTAATACGGGTTTTGGTGTTTAATTAAAAGTTTAGTGTGTTTTTATAAAGTCCGCCAAATCTTTTAATTTGGCTTTATAACAAAAAAGATAAAATAAAACTTGTGGCTAAGTGCTTAATCGAAAGTTGAGTATTTTTAATCCCCCGTACTAACCATAGCCGAGACTTTATGTTCTATTAACTTATAGTTCTCCAAGAAAATTTTTAGGTTCAAATTAGAGTTTAGTGTAAAACTCTAATCATTTTTTTGATATATCAAAAAAATATTTACCTTTGTTTGATATATCAAAGAAATGAAATTTAATACTCCTACTACTACTGCATTGTACTCTATTGAAGAAGCAATTAAAACATATAGAAAATTTTGTCAAAAAAATATTTCAAATATCATCAAAGATATTACTGTAGATCAAACCTTGATATTGATTATTATAGACAAAAATCCAGAGTATACTCAAATGGAAATAGCCGAACTTGTATTTAAAGATTATGCCTCTATTACAAGAATAATAAACCTTATGATATCTAAAGAGTATCTTGAAAAACACATTAACCCAAACGATCATAGAAGGTCATCTATAAAAATAACTAAGAAAGGCAAAGAAGCTATTAAAAAGCTTACACCTGTCATTGAATACAACAGGAAAACAGCACTTTTGGATTTCGACGATAACGAAATTCATCAACTATACAATTCTTTACAGAAAATCATTTCTAATTGTAAAAATCAATCATGAAAAAATCAATCCTAGTTTTCGCAATAATTTTAATATCCAGTTTTACTTCTATCAACCAATATCAAAAGAAAATAGTTACAGACGAAAAAACAGACTTAATTGATAAATATATAACTGAACTAGCTGCCAAAGATGGATTCAGTGGAGCAATTCTTGTGGCCAAAAACGGAAAAGTTTTATTAAAAAAAGCTTTTGGATATGCTCATTTAGGTTTAAAAGTAAAAAACAATATCAATACAAAATTTAATTATGCATCTATAGGAAAAACTTTTACTTCAGTTGCAATTTTTCAATTAATACAGGAGGAAAGATTATCGCTAACCGATAATATTGGTAAATATTTAGCAGAATATCCCAATAAAACTATACGAGACTCAGTGACTATTACACATCTTCTTACTCATACAAGTGGAGTTCCTAATTATTTTGCAAAAAAGAAATTTTTAGAATCATCCAAGACCCGATTTAGGACGATGGAAGATTTAAGCCCACTCTACGAAAACGAACCTATGGAATCAAAACCAGGAGAAATATTCTCTTACAGAAATACAAACTATTTGCTATTAGGCAGAATAATAGAAAAAATAACGGGTTTATCCTATGATGAATATGTTGCGAAGCGTATTTTTTTTCCATTATCAATGAGAAATACAGGGAATTTTGACATAGATCATGTTATTGAAAATGCCGCTGAGGGATATACGACTTCTAATATCTATCCTAATAAGTATCAGCTTAACACTTTTATGGGAACTGTAAGAGGGAGTTCAGCAGGCGGCGGATATACAACCTTGGATGATCTTTACCAATTCGCCGAAGCTATAAAGAATAGTAGATTATTAAATGAAACTTACACTGATATTCTGACAAAGCCTTTAAACAAAAAAACAAGATATGGTTATGGTTTATCATTCACGAATCCAGAAAAAGGAACAATATACGGACATAGTGGGGGGCATTTTGGAGTAGGTAGTGAATGGAGAGTCTATGAGGACGAAGTTTATACAGTTATACTACTAACCAATAGAGATGCAGGACAAGGTTTTATGGAAGCTCGTTTTTTTGTGCAACGTTTAATTTCTGGTTCAACTCCGTCCATTGATACTTTCTTTTTTACAAAAAAAGTTATCGAAACTTGTATTGAGAAGGGTTATAAAACAGCTTCTGAATTGATTTCGGCACGCACAACTGATTTGTCTGAAAACGACTTAAACTCCAAAGGCTACGAACTACTACATCAAGAGAGGTTCGATTTAGCCATTGATATGTTCAAATTAGAGGCCCTTGCCTTCCCCAAATCTTACTACTCATTTGACTCTTTAGGTGAAGCTTATATGAAAAATGGAAAAATTGATTTGGCTATTTTAAACTATAAAAAGAGTTTAAAATTAAATCCAGAAAACAATAACGCAAAAGAAATGATAAAAAAAATGAAAAGAAAATAAAATAACATTGTATAATAAAACATAAGGCTTCCTCCTTAATCGAAAGGTCTGTGTTTATTTACAAATTCGCCAAATATAAAATTTAGTACTTACAGTAAAAATGATAAAAGCAAAATATTTATATTTTGCTAAATAATAAACCGAAACGATAGCACTTATTTATTGCCCAACTGACCTCCTCCCAATAAACTGGACACTTCAAAATTAGAGTTTTAAGGGCAAAAAAATGTTTAACTTTAAAACAGATTATTTGCTTATGAGACGTTCAAAATATTCAGAATCACAAATTGTATTTGCGATCAAACAAGTAGAAACAGGTACACGTCTATCTGAAGTGTGCCGTAAGATGGGTATCAGTGAAGCCACCTTCTATAATTGGAAGAAAAAATACGGAGGTCTAGGAGTCTCGGAGCTTCGTAGACTTAAGAACTTAGAGGAGGAGAATTCGCAGTTAAAGAAGCTTGTTGCCGATTTAAGTTTGGATAAACAGATCTTACAAGATGTGCTTAAAAAAAAGTTCTAAGACCTTCCAGAAAGCGCGGGATGGTCGATAATATAAGGATGGAATACAACATATCTATCCAGCGTTGCTGCAAATTAATATTAATACATAAGAGTGTATTTTATTATAAGAGTAAGGGAAGAAATGATGAATTATTGAGAATGCGCATGAACGAAATAGCTGCCATTAGGGTTCGATATGGCTTTTGGCGTATCTATATTTTATTGAGAAGAGAAGGTTTTATGGATAATCACAAACGTGTTTACAGAGTCTATTGCGAAGAAGGTCTTAACCTAAGGTCCAAGAGGCCTAAGAGGAATCGTTCTGCTTCACACAGACAGCTAAATCAAGATAGTGCTTCTAGTTTACACGAATGTTGGAGTATGGATTTTGTCTGTGACCAACTGTATAATGGCAATCGCTTCAGAGCCTTAACTGTAGTGGATAATTTTAGTCGCAAGTGCCTAGCAATTCATGCTGGAAAATCCCTTAAAGGAAGTAATGTTGTCCAAATTATGAAAATCACTACCTTTGGTAACGAGATACTTCCTAAACGTATTAAGGTTGATAACGGTAGCGAATTTATCAGTAAAGTATTAGATAAGTGGGCATATGAGAACAATGTAGAACTTGACTTTTCAAGGCCAGGAAAACCTACAGATAATCCATTTATAGAAAGTTTTAATGGTTCTTTTAGAGATGAATGTTTAAATGCTAACTGGTTCTTTTCTTTAAAAGATGCACAGGAAAAATTCGATATTTGGAGAAAGGATTATAACGGATTTAGACCACACAGCTCGTTGGGGGACATGTCCCCCAACGAGTTCATAGAAACGAATGAAAATAGCCCAAATTCTCTAGTTATAACCAGTACATAAAACGGGAGGAGGTCACAAACAACAGTAAATGTTGGACAAACCAATACCTTACAAAAATAGACTTTTATAACTGCCTTTTAAGGTAGTTTTCTTTTTTACATCACTTTACAATTAACTATTTTAAAGTTCCTTAAAATTAATTTTTAGTTCTTATATAATCTCCTTTTTTAAGAAAAAAATAAAGCAAGCATTCCTGCTCTACTTTTACTCATTTTTGGGTAAATTTCAGATAGTTTTTAACCTTATAAGCCTGTTTGATTTTATAGTATTAATTTTTATAGGTTCTAAAAACTGAGTGAGTGTTCCAAATACAGATTCTTCAATATTTTGAGGTTTTCCTTTCATATACCAACTCAAAGTTCAGTTACGGTTTGATGCAGTGGGGTACTGATAGTTCTAGAATAGTTATATCTTTACCTATACAACTAGGAGTAGCGCTATCAGGTGCTACTCTAAATAATAATTTATATTAATCTTTACTAAATGAAAAAAAAACTAGTTCTGTTAGTAGTTGTACTAAGCATCTTCAGTTTTACAATAAACGGACAACAGAGTAAGACTTCTTTCGGAATTCAAGCAGGAGTCAATTATGCAGGGTACACCCCACGTTTTATAAATCCAAATACCAAGGACATTCGCTATACAGGGAAAGTCGGTTTGTACGTAGGTGGTTTCGTTAATTTTGAAATAAGTGAAAAGATTAGAATACAACCGTCCTTATTATATGCATCTCAAGGAAGTAAATTTCTAAATGAAAATGTAGAAGTTCGTCGAAACAGCAACGACCCTCCAACAGAATTTGATTTTGCTATTAATATTATTGAATCAACAATTGTACTTCCTGTGGTAGTACAAAATTACTTTAATGAAAAATTTTATATTGAGGCAGGTCCGCAAGTTGGATATATTTTTAATTTAAAAGATAAAAACGTTGGGGATACGCTTCCAGAAACCGAAGATGATGGAACTGGAAATTTATCTAATAACGACAAAATAGATTTCGGATTTTTAGTAGGCGTTGGTTATAAATTGACTGAAAACCTCGGACTTAATTCTAGGTACTATTTCGGAGTAATTAAACGAAATAATGCTTTAAAATCTTCGGTATTGAACCTTGGAATTGAATACAGCTTCTAAAAAAAATGTAATACAACCATGAACGATACGGGCTTTAGCCTATATCAAAAAGCCTGTGTTTATTTTTAAAGTATGTCAATTATAACATTTGATATTTTCAACAATAAAGATAAAAACAAATTATTTATATTTAGCTGTATACTAACCCCAAACGTTTGGTTAGTATACAGCTATAGGTTACTTATATGAAATTATTGTAACGCATTGTAAAATGAACGAACTCCCCTTAATTGAGAAAGCCAAATTGATGCTTGCATCATCAAAAGAGTATAGAGGGGTTTTAATTATTGGATCGTTTTTTATATTGATTGGCGGAATTTTGATTTTTATTGGAATACAGTTCAAAGTTATTTTCTTAGTAGTTTTTGGTGCTATTTGGGCTTCTTTTTCTCTGTTTTTTATGGCATATACAGTCCCATCCAGTATTAGCTATTACTATGAAAAAGCTTTAATAAAAAAATATGGTAAACTTTCAAATGCTTGTTTGGTAGAAAAAAAAATAGTTGACCATTCTTACTTTGATACTAACGAATATTCTATTGATGTAAGTAAGAAGGGGCAATTGATTAGCGAATTGAATTACCTCTTGACATTCTCATTTGAGTATCATAATAAGACTTTTGAGAACAGTGAATTAGTTACCAAGAATCAGTTTGAAAAATTAAAGATTGGAGATTTAATTCCTATCAAGTTTTTGTCAATAAACCCAAATAAATCGTCAATTAGAAAAATTAAACTAAAAAAAAACGTATAATTAAAACGTGTTATAGTGCAGTATACAGATAAGCGTTAAGGGGTGCTATATAGTTTATTTTGGAAGCAATTACTAAAGATTACGAAGAGAATTGGATAGTAAAGGTTTTTAAACTTTCATTATTTAATTATTCGATTCACGCTGGTAAAAGATTGTATTGTCGATAATTTGAAACGGTGGTCGATTCAAAAAAATCGAGAAATTAGTCCAATCAACCAAAAGATAGCTGTTGATTTTGATATGAGAAGAAACCTTAATGCTGTAAGAATTGTAATTCAGGTAAAAGGTACTTACAAAGATAAAATCTTCACCATTTGTGGAGCTTACTATTTATAGATGAATGCATTTAAATCTTTTGAGAAATTCTTTAAAAAGAAAGTATACATCTAACCGAGTACAAAAAAATATAAACTATACTAAAATATGGAACTTTTAAAATTAGCTACAGAATGGGCAAAAGCCGAAGTGTTTTCAACACGTTTTTTTATTTTATTTTCACTTTTATTTTTAATCGCTAGTATTAGTTTTTGGCAATTGGGAAAAACGGATTTGGCAAAAGCATACATCATTCCTACTTTGGTAGCAAGTATGATACTCATGACTATAAGTATTGGTTTGTTTTATACTAACAAATCAAGAATTGTTCAATTTGAAAAATCCTTTAATGCTAATGCCACAACCTTCTATCAAGCCGAAATTGAACGTTCTGAAGGTACGATAAAGGAGTATACAGTTGTTTTTAAAGTCATTCCAATGTTAATAATTGTAGCAGCTTTCATAATTCTATTCGTTAACATACCAATATGGAGAGCAATAAGTATAACTACCATAGCATTATTAACAGTTATCTTGCTAGTTGATGGCACTGCTTACTCAAGAATTGAAGTCTATCATAAAGAGTTGAAATTATGGGATATTGAAAATGAAATTTAAAATATGATACAATAAATTGAGAAACTCAAAAAAGATCTTATCATAAGCTAACAAAATTACATAGCCACTCACTATACAAGTGGTCATATAATTATGTGGGATATCGGTGATAATACAGAGATAGCCAAAATAATAAATTAGTTTACGAGAATAAAGGTGTCCAGAGTGTTGTTGCATGTCAAAAAATAGCTACAGGCCAAAATCTCATTCTGCTTATAGTATGAGCAAAGTTCTTTTATAGGAATGAAACCGGTTATCCAAAAGGACTAAGTAAATGAGTGGAGAGAAAAATTTGGAAATACTCCTAAAATGGATGAAACCTAAATATGATGAAGGCGAATTTGTGTTTTGTAAAATTTAAATACTGGATCAAATAAATTTGAGCCAAATCATTATGTATTTTAGGGGAAGAGAAGGGATTCTTATTATTACTGAAATGGAAATTGCCAAACAATTGAATTTACAATATTCCTATGTAGCTTCTTGGATAACTCTCACAGTTCATTCACCTTTGGAGGCGGTTGGTTTTACAGCTCCATTTTCAAAAGCTTTGTCAAAAAATGAAATAAGTTGTAATGTGGTTGCGGCTTAGTATCACGATCATATATTTGTTGATTTAAAGGATACTAAAAAAGCAATGAAAATTTTGAATAACTATGCGAACAGTATAAAATAAAATTTTTTAAAAATGAATTGGATATTATTAATCATTGCTGGACTTTTTGAGGTCGCCTTTGCAGCTTGTCTTGCCAAAGCAAAAGATGCAACAGGTATCGAATCTACCTATTGGTATGTGGGATTTTTAATTTGCTTAGCACTAAGTATGCTTTTACTTATTAAAGTTACACAACAACTACCTATCGGTACAGCATATGCGGTTTGGACTGGTATTGGTGCGGTAGGTACAGTTTTGGTGGGAATTTTGATTTTCAAGGAACCCGTCACTTCTTGGCGACTATTTTTTATTACAACACTAATTGTTAGCATCATCGGGTTAAAAGTGGTTTCTCATTAGGCCGATGAAAGTAGTTGTATGCAACTTACTGTTTGTACAGCTGCGTCCTATACAACAGTTACAAAAAAAATGGCTGTTTCATTGTTTTTGAAACAGCCATTTTGATTTTAGTAATTAAAACTGAACATCTATTCTTAAATAGTTTCAATTATTTTGCACATACCTTTTTTGAGTTCTACGCTTTATTTAAGTAATCGTATGCCCGAAAAGTTTCCCTCTACAGTATTGTTATTAAGTTCAAAATTACTTCCTGGATTTACTTTTGCTTTTCCTTCCCAATACATCATTTTGTCACCAGTACTATTTATAAATAATATTTGTTCTGTATTTCCGCCAAAATCAATTTTAGCAGCAGCACCTATTTTATCAAATAAGGCTCCAGATTGCGTTGGGAATGAGTTGCTAGATTGTTTAGGGTAGTTAACAATTTTATTATTAGTATCATTTCTCTCGGTCTGTATAAATTCTGTGCCTTGACTGGCAAACAATAGATTTTTAAATGGAAATGCTACACTATTAGGAAGCCTAACCGCAGCTTTAATACCATTTGCCGCAAATGGAAAATTAGAGTTTCCAGAAGTAAAGAAACTACTAACCTCTTGAACATTTGGATTATAAGTACCTATGGGTCCACTAGGTAATTCATTTTCATTTATTAAAGCTGCGTCATAATTTAGTACCTGCATTCTAAGTCCGCTGTGGTCAAAGACAAAAGTCTCATCTTTTAAGCCATTATCACCAAATTCAAACTTTACAATGGCACCTACCTTATCAAATGCACTAACTCCCATAGGTCCGTTGGGATCGTTGAGATCAAATTTGCCCAATACTTTTCCCGCACCAACATCATAAAATGCATATTTGTTACCAGCAATATTGTATACTACAATAGTATTACCTTTTATATTGGCAGCTGCGCCGATACCATCTTCAAAAATATCAACAAGTCCTTGATAGCCTTCGCTAGGTAACAAACCTTTAAGCTCACATTCTGTCACATCAAATTCTGTAGCCAATGTAGTACCAACGATTTGATCTGGATTTTCAATACTTCGTACTACGTAGGATAGGGGTAATCCTGCACGAATATTTGTGCTTTTTGCTAATTTATCAGCAATAGCTTCAACACTACTCTCACCAGCCAATTCAAAACTTCCTTCTGCGTCACCACCATAGGCAATAACCTTAATTTTTAGATCTTTAAGTGATTGGATAGCATTAACTTCTAATTCTGACTCTACCTTTGCTCCAAATCCTTTGAATGCAGTACTTAAGCTTGCTTGCATTTCTTTTCGACTTGATGTTGATTCAACTAACATAAAAAATATTCTTCCGAAGGTAACAGACGAAATAAACGTTCCAGGATTATCTGGCTGTATAAAATTGTTCAATTGTTCTGGGGTAACACTCTCGTGAAAAATCTCTCCTGTATTTGTTGGTAAATCAAAGCTCATTGTATAATAAGACTGATTGAGTTTAACCAATGTACGATTAAATTTTTTCTCTGTACTAAAAGACATGTCAGACGAAACCTTAGCGCCAAATGCTTTTACATCAATACCTAATTCTAACGCCAATTGACTCTCAGACTCCACTTGTACAATATCTAATTGAAAATTGGCTGGAACTATATTTTCTGAACTAGCAATTATAGAATTCATAGCATCCTGTATAGTGCTTTTCTTTACTTCGTCTACTGTAAAAGTTGATTGTAAATTTCCGTTATTGAGGTTATATGAAATCGTACCTCCCGCACGTTTAACAACGATAGGTGCTGGGGTGGCATCATTAAGAGTTTTTCCTTGTAACAAACTTCCTGGATAAATAACGTCTGCACTGGTATCAAACAGCTGAAATTGCCCATTTCCATCCAAAACACTTACGGTTTTGGTAGTACATGTAAATCGTTGCACGTCAATTGAGCCATCTTCTTTTAAGACTTCAATATCGTCATTAACAGGTGATGCTTCTTTTAAAACATCAGTTTTTCTTGATTCTGGGAAGGGATCAAAACTATTTCCTTGGGCAATCACTCCAGAAAATGTGCTCAGGTCAAATTCTTCTGAACTTGGAGGAGAAGTTTCATCATCTTTATTACAAGATACAACTCCTGCAAAGGTAAAAATGATTAAAATTTTTGTTAGATAAGTAAAAGATTTACAATTCATAATACTAAGTAATTTGGTTATGTTAGTTACGGATATACAGTAGATATATTGCTGTATAGTGTCATAATAAAGTTGTATTTTTATTTTTTTTTCTCAATTATGTTTTCCGATAAATTATTATACTTAACTATTCGAATTAAAAAATATTGCATTTCACCTATACAGATTCTTGCTAATGAATGATTTGAAATCGAAGAATTGTAGATAAAAAGAAGGGTAGTCCTGAATATTTTTAAAAAATTATTAGAACAGTATTTATCAACTCATATAGCTAACCAAATGAGTAAGGATTAAAAATCATAGCCAAGAAGGCTGTGATACCATAATACATGGAAAGACGTTAATCAATACTAGTGAGAACAATCCTAACAATCAAAGGACTTTTATATCGATCCCATATAAAAATGAATTAATACAAAATGTATTTTTTATATAATACAGTTTGCTCGCCTGCTTTTTTTAAAGGATTTTTTTAACACGTACATATAAAATGGTAGGTAGCATTTTATATTTATAATTTACTAAGAAGTTAAACATCCTTTACTTATAAAGATGGCATACAGATAAGATTTGTTAATTTTGTTGCAAGCTTTCTTAGGTGTATACGATCCCAAGTTAGTATAGCTTTCATATAGTTTTCTAAATTAGATAACTGATTGTTATTTTAGGATTTAAAATTAGAAAATAGAACGGGACTAAGCTTCTGTTTATAATGTAACGATAATCTAAGGCTCTATTTAAATTTTTGAAACATGCTACATACCATAGAAAATGAAAATCTGATTTGCATCATCGAGTCAAAAGGTGCCGAAATCCGTTCTCTTAAAGATAAAATTACTGGTCAAGAATACATTTGGCAAATAAACCCTAGGATATGGGGTAGTAGTTCTCCTGTATTATTTCCTGCTATTGGTAATATAATAGAAGGTAAAATTCTTTATGATCAAAAAGAATATGCAATGCCAAAGCATGGGATAATTCGAAATAATGATCAGCTTATTTTTGAAAAGCAGGGAATTTCAATGTGTGCTTTTACATTAAAAAGCTCAAAAAAAACCCGTCAATACTATCCATTTGAGTTTACTTTTACAGTTAAGTATACGCTCGTTGATACACGATTATGCATGACTTATCAAATTACAAATAATGACTCGATACCAATGCATTTTGTTTGTGGCGGGCATACTGCCTATGCATGTCCAATAAGCGATGAAGTTGGTTTATCAGACTACGTAGTCGAATTTCCAGAGCACTTGAATCTCGAAATGTATCAACTAGCATCTTCTGGATTATTATCCCATAAAAAAAGTAAAATTCAAACTCATAAAAGGGTAGTGTCACTCTCTGATACTATATTTGATAATGATGCCTTGATATTTTCTAACATTCCTTGTGATTGGGTTCGATTGCGTAAAAAAAGTGATACCAAAGGAATAGTTGTAAGATTCACTGGGTACCCTCATCTGGCACTATGGTCCAAACCATCAGCAAATTTTGTTTGTATTGAACCTTGGCTCGGACTTCCTGATCGAGAAAATGAGTCCATTGAATTAATAAAAAAAACAAACTATAAAGTAATTGAACCCAATACCAAGTTTACAATTACTATTGATACAATCATCGAATAGTAACTTATTAGTAATATTGTCTTAGAGCAGTTTCTGTAAGTTATGCGTGTGTTAAAATCCATAATTCGACCTTCTCAGATATACGCCAGTATTGATTTCGATTTGTTTTTTTTGAGGCAGTTTTTACATTCTTTGTTATAAGCTTTTCTAATTTAAATCTTCCGCCGTGAGCAAGTTCCTGCGCTATCGGATGCAATTTGGTGACATTCGATATTTGCGCTAAATTAGAAAAAATTAATACTAGTTTACCTGTGGGTAAGAGTCTTAATTTTGCTTCTCTAAAAAAATCAGGAAACAGTTCTTTAGTATAATAGATAGCTTCATCCAAGCGATCTAGCTTATAAGATTGAGGCAGCCAAGGAGGATTGAACACAATCAATTCGGTTGGTTTTTTCCATTTTCCGAACAAATACCCAAAATCTAAAGTAATTTTTCTAGATAGTTTTGTAGTCACCATAAATTCTGTGAGACCAATAATGGCATTGGGATTAATGTCTGTACCAAAAACATTTTGAAAACCATTGGTAATCATTTGAAGAGAAAGTACTCCGCTTCCAAATCCTATATCGATAGCTGTTTTTTTGGGGCCATCATACCGCTTTAACCATGCATCAAAAAGCTCTAAATGCTCAAATCGTGTGGGAAAATAGGTTCCATAATAAGGGTGAATTTTATTTCGTAGTAAGGGTATTTTAATACCATTCTTATACCATTGCCAAGCGCTATTAAGTCCTTGAACTTGAGGAAATGGTAATAAAAAATTTTTGATATCGGGGTATAATTTTTCAAACCAACCAATTACAGGAGATTTTTTTGTGATCAATCGATGTTCATTAATTTCTATTAAGACTAAATTTGATAAATTACGATAAGCGGATCGATAGGAACGTTGTTCTAAATAAGAATCTCCAGATATTTCTTTTTTAAGGTGTACCTGTAAAGCATTGAGCAGTAATAACCCATCACTATAAAAACTATTTATTACCACAGCATCTCCTGCCTCTAAAGCACTAATCGTAGCCTTTATAGTTGTGGTGTTATCAAAAACCTTTAATTTTTTTTTAAGAATCAAAGGTTCTGGTCTCGTAACGATCATAGTTGTAAAAATTACTTAAAAATGTAAGTGTTGAAGATTAAATAAATAGTTCTTTCTCGTAAATTAAGATAGAAAGCACTCACTAGTAATTAGGCTAATCAATCTACTAATTAAAAAAATGGATGAGGGTAGTCTATAGTGCGATTTTGAAATCTAAGAATGGCGTCTTTTACAATAACTCCCTGATTTATATTGATAGCATTTTGAATGGTCTTATTTTTATGCCAACTTGCTCTTCCCGATATTACCGATGGCAAATGTACGATTAAGGCTGCAGAAATTGATCTAGAAGCACTTTCCCAAAAATAACTTGGAGTATGATCCACAGCGTAATAATCAATTTTATCAATTGCGATAATCGGATGTTTAAATGTAGTAGGTTTTGCAAAATAAAATCCCATACCTTCATCACAACTTACATCAATTATTAAGGTTCCTGGTTTCAATATTGATTTTTCATCGGCTGTTACATAGTCAATTGGATCATCGGTATCTTGATAAGTTCCGTTAATAATAATTTCAGATTCGTGAATTACATCGATAAGTGATCGTTCTGACCCATCGTGTTCGACAACAATTAATCGTGGTTCGTCTTTTTTACCTTTTCTAAGTCTCGTATAATGAACGTCCAATACTTCTTCTCTCACTTCGTGGTCTGGTCGCTGAATGCAAATCGTAATATCTCTAAAACCATGTGCTTTTAAAGCATAGATCGCCCCTCTACTTACAGCGCCAAAACTAAAAATTAGCACCTTTCGTTGGTTTCCATAATGCCCATCAATACCTTTTAACTGCAGGGCATGAATAACTGCGCTATACCCAGCCATTTCATTATTTTTATAAAAAGTATGCCGTCCCATTTGCCCCGTTGGACTCCATACGTACATATCTTCAAAAGCAATTAAAGTTAATTTTTTGGTTATTGCAGTTTGTGTAATTTCAGATTGTTGTGCACAATGAGGATACCCCCAAATAATTCCTTCGTCTTTGAGGGTTTCTAGATCCGAGAGAACAGGTTTAGCAATAATAGCAGCACCAATATCAGATAATATTTCACTACGTGTTGCTATTCCGCCAGTTATTTCATTAATTTCTTCATCATTAATATTAAATGGAGCACCGTACCCCTTTTCAAAAATTAATTGTTTTCGAATATGTTCTGGAAGTCTGTTTAAATGTTCTGGATGAATAGGCACGCGTCTTTCGTCTTCTTTTTTGGAAGTTCCGATGACACCCATTTGTAATAAAGCCATTGTCTATAATTTGAAACGAACTGCAGAGTAATGAAATGAGCAACACGTAAGATTAGAATCACTATTTAAAATAGTCAAGTGCTAGCAAACAGTCATTAAGTTGATCGCTAGAGTGTTATTAGTCAAAATAAGACCTTGATGTTAGCCTAAGCAATTTGCTGAAGTGGTGCAAAAAGATAATTATTATCAAATGATAAATACAACCGTCTCAAAGATACTTTATTAAAAACCATTCAAACCATAATCTTCCAGTATTTTAATATTGCAATATGTGGTATGCCGTTGCATTCAAGTGTAGTGATTTACCAATCTATAAAGTCTTAGGGTTGTTTTGGAACGTATACGTGTATAACGCTATAGAATATTAGAGGATATAATTATAAAATAGAAATTTTTGATTAACATGCTACAAGGATTATAATTTAGTACAGTAATGTACTATGTCAATTTAATTATAATTAAAAAATATAAAGTGTAGTTACAAGAACTCCTATATGATTTGTGGGAACAACAGCGATTAATTGCCTTTCTTCTTTTACCTTTAAATTGAATGGTGGAGTTAGGAGATTAAGACCACTTTGTTTTTTTAACCTAATCCCTTGTCCTGAAATAATATCTTTGTTCGGTTCAAAATCTCCGTCTGGGATGTGCTCGGTTACAATAGCAAAGGTATACTTAGATAATTTACTCACGATACTATTAACTTCGTCGTTAGATAGATGTTGTAATACCTGTCTTAATATAATTCCATCAGCTGGTGGTAAGGTTTCTTTAGCTATATCTAAACAACAAAACTCTATCTTTTCATCTCTAAATTTCTTTTTATTTCGTGTAATAAGATCGGCTACAATATCTACAGCAATATATTTTTTAACATAAGGAACTAACTTTTTACCTACATTAAAATCGCCACATCCCAAATCACACACTGTGATAGGATCTTTAAAAGAAGTCAAAAATGGAATCACTACGTTTAAGTAAGGTTTTACTAGTGTAGGATGATGTGATCCTTCACCCGAATAAAAATCAGATTGATTGTCACCCCAAAGTTTCATTTTATAAACCTGAGTCATTGCATCCTTAGTTGGCCACGGCTTTTTAATTCTTTTAGATTGCTTTTCCAAATTTTTCATAACGCTTGAAGTACTTCAACTTTTTCAAAATTTCATGCATACTTACCCATGAAGATGTAATAGTATAAAAAACATATAAATTTTTCTTAGTTACAAGTGTATAATTTGGTGTATACTACTTATAAGATCTAATTTTGTAGATAAATGAATAATGTAATTTGTGCGTTTGAGCAGTTTACGTAAAAAAAATATTCGAAGTTGGTACTTGTAAGTACCAGTAACAAATCCGTTAGTCATACGATTAAAAAATCTAATTAGCGTATCTTTGCAGCCTATTTAAAAGTGAGTAATATGCAAGATAATAAGAGGCTAGAATTTATTAACAATGTATTGAAAAATATGCCAAAGGACTGGCTTTATCTAACTACGCATCGTTTAGATATATATGATGAAGAAGTAGCTAAAACTCAATTTTTGGAAGAGTTTGATATTTTATATACCAATAATACATTTGACACATTAGTATTAAACAATTTACCGACAGCGTATGATTATATAAGATTAGGGCATCCTTTGTCTAGTATTGTAGAATGGTATCTAGCAGATTTGTTTAATACTAAGTCTGATCATGTTATTAGTTTTGCATCAAAGACTGTCCCTATACTTGCAGTGTTAAGAAAAAATTCACTAGAAAATAAAAGTACTCAGATTACTTATACGGGGACATTACCATCATCTTTTGATAGCAAAGTTATACAGCACGTGTATGGCTATGATTTTGAGTTAGTAAAGGTTAATAAAATATCTGATATTGTACCTGGTAATGGCAGTACAGTTTATGTGGGGAATCACGATGAGCTAATCTCTAGTGATCTTAATCCAAACATTGACTTTTATGTAGCTACGTATCAAAGCCGTGGGAGTGTTTTGTTGGTAAATGGAACAAAAAACAGAGAGTATATCGCAGATATTCAGCATGTAAGAAGAAGGGAAACTATTGCCATGACACCAGCGAATTGTTTAGCAGTGTTAGAGTCTTTCACTTCAGCATCTTCTCTTGTTCTTAAAAATGATACGTTAGACAAAGATAAACCCTTTGTTTTAAATACAATTCGAGAGATTACTGGTTCACCAACAAAACCGCTAGTTGGCTCAAGTGGACTTTCTATACAGTATGCTATTATGATGGGACTGGTTGACGATGCTCGACAAAAACATGAGGGCAAGGCTATCAAATTTATTGTTCCTCCTAATTGTTATGGAGGTACTAATGATCAAGCTAGAAGAGTTGCTGCGTGTATCGATGCTGTAGAGGTAGTGGATCTGCCAGTAGATGGGGATAATGATATGGTTCGAAGTATTGCTCTAGTACTAGATAAGATTGCAAATGAGGATGCGATCCCTTATATTATTGCCGAAATTCCAACAAATCCTAGAGTGGAGGTTCCAGATCTGATGCAGCTTAAAAAAGTTTTAAGTACAGAGCGTAAAACAGCTCAAGGCACTATTGCCATCGATCCGGTATTTATTTTAGACCAAACCTTTTGTCCTAATGTTCAATTTTTGGGAGAAGGGGAAATGCTATCGACCATTAGAGCCCTTTCGTATGCTAGTGGCTCTAAATTTCCTAGTGGAGGTAAATGCACGGCTGGATACTGTGTAGGTAATATCCATACAAAATCTTTAATGGATACAATAGCTAAGCATCTTATAATTTGTGACAACGAAGCCACTCATTTGCAATATGAAATTTTGGCAAAACAATTGCCTTCTATGAATCAAAGAATTTTAGATGCCTATAAGAATACACGCGAAATGGTAAATTTTATCAAAGAAGTTTTACCTGACGCCAAAATCAATTTTGTATCTGAAGCATTAGCCGACCAGGGTTTTACACCTTCTGTGTTTTCTCTAGATTTACCCACCAAAGGTACTACTGCCGAAGAAAAGGAAGCTTACAAACGAGCCTTAAATCTTAAGTTAATTAATTTAATGATTACAAAAATCCCCCAAGAAAGCAAGTATTGTGTGAGTTATGGACAACTCAAAGGATGTTATTGGACGATTCCAGCTACTTCAACTCAAGGGACCACCAAAGAAGGTGACAAGGATTATATTGCACGTGTAGCATTATCTCCCAATATGGATCTCGAGCATCATAAACAGGTCTTTTTAGATTTTGTTAAAAGTCTTTGATCGATGAACACTTATAATTTAGATAAAACTGTAAGTGTTCATCGTAGTGCTTCAAATACATCTGTAATTAAACAAGTGAAGATTATTCTTCTTCACTTGCCAATAGGATGGATTTTTCAGATGTTTCAGGGGTATCGTTGAGTAATTCTGTATCTGTTTTTTCAATAGCATGGAATTTTTCTAATTGCTCTTCTTCTCCCGTGAAGTATGGAAATACATCCATAATTGGTGATTCTGTAATAGCAGGGATACTGTAGTCACCTGTCGTACCTTTCATTGCCGTCAGTGTGTTATCATATGCTTCTTTAACATCATTTGCTTGAATTAGCATATAAAGATTTGTCTTTCGCTCTTTTCCACTTTCTTCATCAAATGAAATTAGTGCTACTTTGGATTTGAACCAACGATCCGAATTTTCGAAAGGATGAACTTCTGATAAATTAGCTACTTTAATATTGGTAATCATAAACTCTTCACTCGTATAGGCCGCCATTTCTTCATTAATTCTGGCTTCAGCTTCGGTGTAGGATATGGCATCAAGCAAATACGATTCTGTCGTTATTTTTTGCTCACCCGTTTCGTGGGTTTTTCTATATTTCACTTTGCATTCGTACCAAGTTACACTCATATTATTTTTTTTAAGGAGGGCAAATATAGATCTTTCAAAAAAGTTGATAGAGGTAATTTGGCAAGAGATATTCACAATTTGTATCTTAGCTATACGGTCTTTCTATTTTTAAAATAGAATCTTTTGCTGTTCTCTTTTTAAATTACCTTTATATAATATAAATCTTGATTACATGAAAAATATTGAATTGTATAGTAATCCAGAGGTTCGTGTTGTTTTCGAAAATTATCCAGATACAATACGAAAGTGGGTTTTAATCTTACGTGATTTAATTATTAATACAGCGCGTGATACGGTAGAAATTACCCATTTAGAAGAGACTTTAAAATGGGGAGAACCTAGCTATATTACCAAATTTGGTAGTACGCTCAGAATAGCATGTAAATCAAAGAGTGCCAATCACTACTGCATGTATTTTCAATGTTCTAGTAGACTAGTCAAAACATTTAAAAAAATATATAGTGATATGTTTACTTTTGAGGGTAATAGAGCTATTATTTTCGAACTAGATGATAAGCTTCCTATAAAAGAGATTAAGATAATTATTAGGACAGCTCTCACATATCATAAAGTAAAACATTTGCCTACCCTTGGTATTTAATTTATAGAGGATTCAGGTAGAGAATCAAAATAAAATTAAATCAAATTTTCAAATTATTTTAAGAACCTACGTTATGAGCAACTTTTGGAAGTCTTTATCATATACTACGAAGTTTTCGATTATAGGTTTTATAATAATTTTTATTTTAGGCTTTTTAAGTATGGGAGCCTTAGGTGCAGTACTTTACTACCCGGTAAGCTTTTTATTTAGCTCATATCCTACACTTAATGATTGGACAGGTGATTGGGTTTGGCCAGCGGTGATCATGGTGGGGATACTTTGGTCGATTGGATTTTTACTTGCAGGTTTTTTATGGCATTATCAAAAACGATGGCTAAAATCAATACAATTGTTGCGCTTGCAATACGTGCTTGTTTTATGGCTATGGTCAGTGTTGTTATGGTATGTTGTAATAAGCAATCAATATGAATTAGTATAAATTTATGAATTCGAAGATATGAAGTGCACAATTTTTAAATACATGAGTCGAGTGTAGTATGATAAAAAAAATAGCACAAAGAGACAAAACAATTGCAGAACAAATATATCGAGTATTTCAAGTTTCTTATACTATAGAAGCAAAATTATTGAAAGCGAACATTTTTCCACCTTTACAAAGATCTGTTGCTAATCTACAAAATAGTGAAACCCTATTTTATGGTTTTTACAAAGCCAAAACGATTATAGCAGTTATTGAGATATTGAAGGATGTAGATAGTACTCACGTTCAAAGTCTGGTAGTTGATCCTTTGCATTTTCGTGAGGGGATAGGAAGACAATTAATGACTAATATTCTAAATAACTATGACACACCGATGTTCACTGTAGAAACAGGAGTTGATAATATCCCAGCCTGTAATTTATATCGAAGTTTAGGTTTTTTTGAGGTAAAGCAGTGGGATACCTCTTTTGGAATCAGAAAAATAAGATTTGAAAAAAGAAATGGTTAAGACGCCAGTATTAAAACCAGCGTCTTTTTAACAAACCCAAACTAAACTATAATGTTACATTTTATCAGCAGGCAATAGTACAGTATTAATCACGTGTATTACTCCATTGGATTGATGTACATCTCCTATAGTAATCCATGAAGTTCCGCCTTTTTCATCCATTAACATAATTTTTTTACCTTTCATCATTGCAGTCAGTTTACCACCATTTACAGTCGTAAACATAGCTTTTCCATTCTCTGCTTTAATGGCGGTAACGATATCAGTGGTTTTATAATTACCAGCAAGTACATGGTAGGTTAAAATATGTTGAAGTGTAGTTTTATTTTCTGGCTTCACTAACGTTTCAACCGTTCCTTTAGGTAATTTTTTAAAAGCTTTATCTGTAGGCGCAAATACTGTAAAAGGACCGTCACTTTGCAAAGTGGTTACCAATTCAGCGGCCTTCACTGCAGCAACAAGTGTCGTATGATCTTTAGAATTTATAGCATTTTCTACTATATTCTTACTTGGATACATGGCAGCGCCACCAACCATGACAGTTTTTTCTTTTTTCATCATGTTGTTCTGAGCGAATGATGATGTGCCTAATGCAAGCGTTACTATAAAAGTTACTGTAGCTAATCTGTTTAATTTTTTCATTTGAAATTTTTTATTGAGTTATTTACAATTGTATAAACGAAACTTAAACTGTAGCGGTTTTCAAAACATACTATTTTAACATTTCTTTAGTGTTTTTAAATAAGTTGCTCTCATTATGACGAAGTCTAGGTCAAAGTTTATACAAGCTTTAATTATAAGCTTTAGTTTTTCTACTATCTTTAGCAAAGACTAAAGTAAGTAGAACAAGAGAATTGACACGAATCATAAAAAAAGAAATACATGGACATTCAATTAATACGAAGTGCTACTTTAAAAATCACATATGCAGGTAGTACAATTCTAATAGACCCCATGCTAGCTGCAAAAGGGACCTTTGAATCCTTTGCAGGCATACAGAAAAATCCAATTTGTGATTTAACTATGTCGATCGAAGAGGTGTTGGATGCTGTTACTTTAGTTTTGATTACACATATGCATGAAGATCATTTTGATACGTTGGCTAAGGCTAGTTTATCTAAAGACATCCCTATCTTTTGCCAGCCAGCCGACTTAAAAAAAATTCAAGAATCTAATTTTATCCATGCCAAAAAAATTGATACTACGGTGCAATGGAAGGGAATAACAATTTCACGTACTGGTGGAGTGCATGGTAGTGGTGAGATCGCCAAGCATATGGGAGCAGTTTCTGGATTTGTATTGCAAGCAGAAAATGAACCAACAACCTATATAGTTGGAGATAGTATTTGGGTAGATCAGGTCGATCAGGCAATCAAAGCATATGAACCTCAAGTCATTGTTACAAATTCTGGCGGTGCCTATATTCCAGGCCATGAGATAACTCCAATCTTAATGAACGAAGCAGAAACTATAAAAATACTTAAGAGACTACCAGAGGCTCATGTCGTTGCCGTTCATCTCGAAGCACTGGATCACTGTACAGTAACTAGAGCTTCTCTTAAAAGAGTATATGCTATAGAAAAATCAGAAATAGGTTCTTTATACCTGCCTGTTGATGGAGAAGTTATCAGTTTTAATTAAAGAAAAATGCGGTAGCTACTTAAATTTAAAATATTTTGAGAATAATTAAGTGAGTAAACCATTGTACAATTTCAAAATGATTTAGTATACGATCGAATCATTTATTTAAATAGATTCTGTTAGGTATCGATAGATTAAAATACATATTAGATTTATGAATGTGAGCAAAAAAAAAATCGTCTGCAATAAAATGCAAACGATTTTTAGTTTAAAAATTTTATACACTAGTTATTGGTAGTATCTGTAGGTATACGATTACTATTGGTCTCTTTTTTAAGATAGGTATCCAAGAAACTAAGAATTCTACTATAAGCTTCTATTTGGTTCTCTTTTTTTACAAATCCATGCCCTTCATCTTCGAATAAAACATATTCAACAGGAACGCCATTATTTTTTACACCCTCCACGATCTCATCAGATTCGATTTTGAGCACTCTTGGATCTTGAGCCCCTTGTAAAACAATTAAAGGTTTTTTTACTTTTTCAGTATGAAAGAGAGGTGAAATTTTCTTTAAACGAACAGAATCTGCAGTATGGGGATCTCCAAGTTCTAGGTACAAAGCTTCTCTAAAAGATTCCCACCATGAGGGTATGCTTTTCAGAGTTCTTATCCAGTTAGTTACTCCGTAAATATTCACACCCACTTCAAATTCTTCAGGTGTGAATGTTAATGCAGCCATTGTCATATAACCTCCATAAGAACCTCCTATGATGCCAATTTTTGAACCATCGATCACCTCTTGTTGTGCTAACCAATCTTTCCCGGCGATACAGTCTTTTAAATCTTTGTCTCCATGATTTAAATCATCCATTTTGTAAAAGGACTTTCCGTAACCACTACTACCTCTATTGTTTACTGCCAAGACCGCGTATCCATGATTTACCAAAAATTGAATTACAGAACTATAGCCTTGCCTTGATTGTCCCCCAGGCCCACCATGAACCCATACCAATGCAGGAACTTTATTCTCGGTTGTAGCTTGTTTTGGTTGATAATATATAGCAGGTATTTCTAACCCATCAAACGATTTAAAACGAACAACTTTTGATGGAACCAAATCTTCTGCATTAATTTCTGTATTGAGCACATCTGTCAATTGATTAGAAACTTTGGTTTCTAAGTTATAAGAATATATGTTTGTTGGTAAATGTGTACCAGATACGCTTAACAAAGCCATAGAATCATCATTAGAAAAAGTAACACCTGTTATATTTTTATTCTTAAAAGTTGGTAAAGCTAGGGTCTCACCAGTAGCCGTATTTGCTATAGATAAAACTGTTTGGGCGTCTTCATTCGTAGCCATTACGCTATATTTACCTGTTTTGGTAAAATAAAATGATCTTATATCCCAATCACTTTCTTTTACTTTTTCCTTCTTTTTTGTTTCAAGATTGTAACGCATTAAAATAGTATACTCGCCAAAGGCATCTGTTGTGTAGTACAGATAAGTATTATCCTTTGAAAAGTCCTCAGGACTATTTGCACTCAAAGAATCGTTTAATTTAATAGATTGATTCGTTTCAGTATTTAAGATATAAAGATCGGAATCGTTAGTATTGATGGTTTTTGTTAGAGCAATATATTTGCTGTTATCAGAGATAGCTCCCACATCCATTCCGTCTTTATTTTCATAAATTCGTTTTGAAGTAAAATCGTCTACTGTCATTTGGTAGAGATCCATGAATTTTGGATTCCGTTCATTACTAGCGTAAAAAAAGCTTTTTTTATCTTTTGCCCATCCACGAAATAATGCACGAACATTTTTGAGCGGTGTGAGTGCCTTCACTGAAGTACTATCCTTTACATATAACTTAAAAATCTCGTCGCCGTTTCCATCCATACGAAAAAGAATTCTCTCATCATTTGGAAAATATGAGATACCATAAACCGAGGCGCTATCTGACTTTGTTATTGGAGAGAGTTCACCGCCACTAGTTGGTACTGTATACATATTGTAAATACCAGATCGGTTACTCGTTATTAGTACTTTAGAATTATCAGAAGAAAAACCATTTGCAAAAGCATTTTCATTATCCATAAATTGTTCTATGGAATACTGCTCAATTTCTAAAGGAACTTTTTCAGCTAAACTTTTTTTCTTTTCTTCTTTACAGGAAATAAAAAGAAGCAAGCATACTCCAAGTATGTGCAATGTTTTCATAAACTTATTATTTAATGGTTAAAACTTTGATCTCTTTGAATGGAGACAGCTCAACTGTTTCCATATGTTCTCGATATTCTTTCCATTCCTTGTCAAAGAAGCTATTTGTTTTTTGTAAAGCATCTTCAAGCGCTGTTTTTGCGTGACGTATTAGTGTTTGTTCGGTAGTAGTTAATCCTTCTTGACGACTGCTTACATAACGTCTTGCGTTACTTATGCGTTGCATAACAGTGATTTCTGGATTTCTCGTAATACCTTGTCGTTTATCTTCTTTTCCTATAAATAGAGCAAGATGTTCATCAATCGATTTGATAATACTACTCGCTAGCTTCAGGTCTTCTTTAAATAATTTTTTATCTTTTTTCTTAAGCTTTTGCTTGTAATTTGAGGCTATATTCTTACTTTCAACTAATTGTTTGACTGCTTCAAAAGCTGTAAGACTAAACTTTTCTAATTCTTTGGAAGCCTCATAAATTTCGTCAATACTAGCTTTAGATATTTTTAAGCGAGGATCACTTTTGACATCAATTTTAGTGGTAGAAACTATATCTCCATACTGTAATTCGGCACGGTAACTGCCTGGTTTAACAAGAACACCTCCTGGTTCGCGCTTAGATTTTTTTATTGTTCTCGATGGTCGTTCTACACCTTTTTCATCCATCATCCATCGAATTTTATAAAATCCTGTAGAATCTGGTGTTTCTTGTTTCAAGGTTCTAATTAAGCGATCTCCATCATACAATTTAAGAGTTATAGAATCCCATGTAATGTTGGCGTTCTCGTTTTCTGTTTCTACTATATCTGATTCGTCCTCTTCTGAAGTTTCGTTATCATCTGTGGATTTCTTATCAACTTGAACAAAGTAGGTGAAAGAGGCTCCATAATCTCTATTCTCTCCTTGATACATAGCATCAGCTCCAAATCTACTACCACTCGGTTGTTGGTAAGCCGCTTGATAGGTAATAGGGGGTTCAAAGAGGTTAATTTTTTTGGTTAATATCGATGCATCTTTTGATAATGCTCTTAAAGGTTTTATATTATCAAGCACCCATGCAGCACGTCCAAAGGTACCGATAACCAAATCATGTTCTCTAGGGTGTATCACTAAGTCTTTTACGGGTACTGTAGGAAAGCCATTAGTCCATTTAGTCCACTTTTGGCCAGCATTGATAGAAAAATATAAACCATCATCAGTTCCTAAAAACATTAGATTTTTTTCGATTGGGTCTTCGATGATACTTAAAGCATAACTAGCAGCATCATTTTCATCAACAATACGATTCCAAGTTTTACCATAATTGGTAGTTCTGTATGCATATGGAGTATAGTTAAACCTGCGATAATCGTTTGCAACTAGTAATGCTGAGCCTTTTACTTTGTTAGATGCTTTGATTTGAACAATCCAACTTCCTTCCGGTAGATCCTTAAGATTTTTACTTACGTCGGTCCAGTTTTGCCCACCATCTACTGTTGTATGCACGCGACCATCATCGGTTCCTACCCATAACATATTTTGTTCTAAAGGAGAGGGTTCAATGACAAGAATTGTTGTGTGATTTTCTGCTCCAGTAGCATCCATTGTGAGTCCGCCACTTTCAGATTGTTTTTGCTTTGCGGGATCGTTTGTAGTTAGATCTGGCGATACTACCTTCCAAGTTAATCCTTTGTCGGTACTTTTATGAACAAATTGGCTTCCGAAATACAATGTACTACCGTCGAAAGGATCACTACTGATGGCGGCGTTCCAATTAAAACGAAGTTGAACGGAAGGATCGGGGTGGGTAGGGCGAACAGTATAATTATTGCCAGTTATCCAATCATACCTGCTTACAAATCCTTGCTGACTCATAGACCAGCCATAACGGCTATTATCTTGATCTGGAACCACATCAAATCCATCTCCAAAAGAAATTTCTTGCCAGTACGAATTACGTATTCCCTGAGATTTCCAGACATAGGCAGGACCTCTCCAACTCCCGTTATCTTGCATACCTCCATATACATTATACGGATATTCATTATCGACGCTGATATGATAAAACTGAGCTACCGGTAAGTTTCCAATAAAACGCCAAGAAGCTCCTCCATCACGAGTTATATTAAGACCTCCATCATTACCATCAATCATATAAGAGCCATCAGTAGGATGTATCCACCAAGCATGGTGATCGGGATGTACACCATTATCAACACCATAGGCTGGCATTAACTGCGTGAAATTTTTACCACCATCTTCAGACACATTTACATATGTAAAAACCGAATATACTCTATTTTCATTTTGAGGATCTACAAAAATATCTGAATAATAGAAAGGGCGATTGCCGATATCTTCTTTGTCATTAATATTTTTCCATGTAAAGCCCCCGTCAAAGGATTTGTACAAGGCATTTTTCTTAGCTTCTACTAGGGCGTATATTATATTAGGTTTACTAGGCGCTATTGCTAAGCCAATCCTACCCAAATTACCTTTAGGTAAGCCGTCTTTGTCTGTGCGTTCGCTCCAAGTTTTACCACCGTCATGAGTTATAAAAATACCAGAACCTTCACCACCAGAATTAAAAAACCATGGGTCTCTTTTGTGCTCCCAAAGTGCTGCAATAAGTTTGTTAGGATTTTTAGGATCCATAACTAAATCGGCAGCTCCTGTTTTGGGATTTGCATATAAGATCTTTTGCCATGATTCACCACCGTCGACGGTCTTAAAAACGCCGCGTTCAGGGTGCTCTCCCCATGGCGAGCCAATAGCCGCTGCATAGACAACGTTTGGATTAGTTGGATCAATAATAATACGGTGAATGTGTCTTGTATTTTGAAGCCCCATTGCTTTCCAACTTTTACCTCCATCAAGGGATCGATAAATGCCAAAACCACCGTTAAGACTATTTCTTGGATTACCTTCACCAGTACCTACCCAAACGACTGAGGGGTTGGATTGCTGAATTGCTACAGCTCCAATAGAGGCTGTTATTTGGTCGTCGAAGATGGGTTCCCATTTAATACCTCCCGAATCAGATTTCCATAAGCCACCAGAAGCAGTACCCGCATATATAATATTCGGATTTGAAGTAACTACGTCAATACTTGTGACCCGGCCGCTCATACCACCAGGTCCAATATTTCGTGGTTTTAATTCGTTTAAAAGCTCATTGGTAAGATTTTGTGAGTAGGTCATAAAAGATAGACTCACGACAAGAAGAAAAAGTATTTTTTTCATGCGTAACTAAATGAATTTAATGTACTATTAAAATGTTTTTGCGAAAATGATGTTGTGGTATTAGGTAATTCTAAAGTTAAAACTAGAAAATCATGTTTTTCTAGTTTTACGAAGATGTATTTTATGTTTAGAAACTTATAAATACTAACCATCACGCTATATTGAATAAGCTTATAAAGTTAAGGAAATCCTAATGCAGTTTTCTTAAAGGTTTGTTAAGAAGAAGCTCAGAAATATCATCAAGCAAAGGAAATGACAATTATTTGATTATTTTAAGTAGTTTGAAATTCTTATTTACTCTAATCGCTATAATTTGGCCTGTATGTAAATTAAACATTTTCCATCTAAATCCGTAACTAGTCTCAAAGATATCAGATCGAGCCATGGCCTTAAAATTTATTCCTCGAATATTAGCCATTACCCTATTTACCATTTCGTCAATACCACGTCGCTGTACTTCTTCACTACTCAATTTACGATCTCGTTGGTTTTGATCATTAAGGATAGAAGAATTATTAAGTGTTCCAAATTGAAGGGTAGTTGGTAACGCATATGAAAATGCAGAACTAAATAAAAGTAGTAGGATTGGGAGTAGGCAATGTCTCATAACTATTGTTAAAGTAATTGTTTACACCTTTTGTAAACAATTACGGTTTTAAATGTTTAACCATATGTTGTAAGCAATTAGTACCGTAATAAAACCCCCAATGGTACTTATATCAAAAAATTAAAATGTTGCACTACTAAGATACGTTAATAATATGAATTACTCACACAATTAAATCCTTTATTTTTTATACAACTCAATACCAGCATTGTAATACTTATCGCCTTTAATCCAAAAAGGAGTTTTTGGGTTATTAGCAATTTTACGTGATGCGAGAACATAGGATTGAAAAAACTTAAATAGATATGGGTAATCCAACGTGTCTGGATTATCTGTAACTTGATGATAGTATTTAGTAATTTCTTTGTCGAATGCAGTAAACCCCATACTAAATGTCGGTGCAGGTATTCCCTTTGAAGCAAAATGTACGTTGTCAGAGCGATCAAATAATCCTTGCTCTGGAGCGGGGTCATCGATAGCTTTTAAACCAAAAGCCAAGGCAGCTTCTTTAATATCTTGCGCCGCAGTGGTACGTTCAAGTCCAATTATAGTAGTTAACGTTGTATCATTGTAACCACCGTTATCACTATTAAAGCAGTAGACCATTTGATGTAAAGGCAATACAGGGTGTTGTACATAGTATTGACTTCCTAATAACCCTTTTTCTTCTCCTGTAAATAGTATAAATAATGCCGACCTTTTAGTAGGGTATTTTGCTATGTTTTTTGCAGCTGCTAGAACAGTGACACTTCCAACTGCATTATCCCGCGCACCATTATAAATAGAGTCATTATCAACGGGTTCACCTATACCTACGTGGTCATAGTGTGCCGAGTAGATGATATATTCATTTTTAAGTATAGGATCTGTTCCTTCTACTATGCCAACCACATTTTGCGAATGCACAATTTTTTTAGTAATTCCCTTAATAGTTAAGGTGCCCTTTCTAAGAGTATTCTTTTTAAAATCATCTCGTACTACCTTACTATCAAAGCGTATCCAGCCATGTACAAAATCTTCCTTCTCATGAGTATCAAGTGTTAATTTATCTCTGTTTAAATAGTGTGAAAGATTTTTCCAAGTAGTAGTATCAGTATCCATAATTTCTATTAAACCAATGGCTCCTTTTGATTGAGCTAATTCTCTTTTCTTTTTTAACATAGAAAAGGCACTTCTTGGGTCTGTTTTATCTGCGGAACCTGCAATAGCTATTACAATTTTACCCGTAACAATTTCTTTACCATAATCCTTATCTAATCCATAATTCATAAAAGTCATATCCCCATCAAAGGATAAATTTTTCCTGGTAACTGATACAAATTCTGAAGTGTTGATAGCTCCTACTGAAAAATTAGTAAGTGATGGTTTGGTTATTTTTGTTAGCGGTACTGGTTGCAGATAACTGTCTTTCAAAGCTGTTGCTGTAGCTACACCATAACTTCTAAACATACTCGATAAATATTGAGCAGCAATTTTATTCTCAGCTGATCCAGTAGCACGTCCTTTTAAAAGATCTGATGCTAAAAAATAAATATGACCTTCTATTTCGTTTTGCGTAATAGTTTCTTTGACTTTGGCGATATCAGATTGAGAGAATAGCGGTATCGACAGTACTAAAAAAAATAGAAAAGAATAAAAATGCTTCATGAGGGGAAAGTTTTATAAAGATGCTATGTGAAATTTAAAAGTGGTTTTGATTTCTCAAATATAAAGATCTTTTGGCATTGTTTGTAGGTAGTGCCAGCAAATTATAGACTAGAACAAACGTTAATAGACTATTAAGGTATAATTATATACTGTTATTCTTTTCAAATTGTAGTAAATTTATCTAATGAAGAAAACGCAAAATATTTTCAGAAAAGGTTTTTCTTTTCAACCCTATGAGGCACCAGAGCAATCGGCTTTTGATAAGCTTTTTGAAATTTTTCAGGAGTTAATTACGCATACTTCAGGAGATTTGGACGAAGCCTTAGATTGGCTTAAAGAGCTGGATAAAGAATACAATTTAACAACAGAAGATTATACGCTCGATGATTTTGTAGCAGATTTAAAGAAAAAAGGTTATATAAAAGAAGAAATAAAGCCAGATGGACAAGGAGGTATGGCAATAACAGCCAAAACCGAACAGGCAATTCGTAAGAGAGCTTTGGACCAAATTTTTGGTAAAATAAGAAAGAGTGGCTCAGGAAATCATAGTACAAAATATACTGGTCGAGGCGATGAGCATGCAGGAGAATTTAGAAGCTATCAATATGGAGATGCTTTAGAACAGATTTCGATTACCGAAAGTCTTAAAAATGCTCAGATTAATCATGGCATGGATGGATTAAAGTTAACTGAAAATGATCTCGTGGTTGAAGAAAATCAATATAAAGCGCAGATGAGTACCGTACTTATGATAGACATTAGTCATAGTATGATTTTATACGGCGAAGATCGTATAACCCCTGCAAAAAAAGTAGCTATGGCACTTGCAGAGTTGATTACAACGAGGTATCCAAAAGATACCTTGGACATTCTCGTGTTTGGCAATGATGCTTGGCCTATTGCTATTAAAGAGCTACCCTATTTGCAGGTTGGACCGTATCATACTAATACCGTTGCAGGATTAGAGCTAGCTATGGATATGTTACGACGCAAACGCAATACAAATAAACAAATTTTTATGATCACTGATGGGAAACCAAGTTGTTTAAGATTACCCGATGGTCAATACTATAAAAATAGCAATGGTTTGGACCACCATATAGTGAATAAGTGTTATATGATGGCACAGCAGGCACGTAAACTGCATATCCCCATAACAACTTTTATGATAGCACAGGATCCTTACTTAATGCAGTTTATCAGAGAGTTTACCTATGCAAATCAGGGAAAAGCTTTTTTTACTGGATTGCAAGGGTTGGGTGAAATGATATTTGAGGATTACGAGAATAATAGAAAAAAAGAATACGCAGATAGTCTGCAAGAAACACTATTAAATTAGCCAGTAAGTTTGTTATATGAAATTTGGCTACACTATATAAATATGATGAATATAGAGAACTTAACTACTTTTGGGGCGTTAAAAGCTTCAGGATATCATAGCGTATCCATTAAAGATGAATTACGAAAAAATTTAATTCAAAAATTACAAAATGGTGAAGAAACTTTTAAAGGAATCCACGGATATGAAAATACTGTAATTCCAGAATTAGAGCGTGCTATTTTATCTCGCCATAATATTAATCTTTTAGGTTTAAGAGGTCAAGCCAAAACTCGTTTGGCCAGACAGATGATCAATTTACTGGACGAATATATTCCAGTGATCGAAGGGTCTGAAATCAATGATGATCCTTTTCACGCCATGTCTCGTTACGCGACAACACTTTTAAAAGAAAAAGGTGATCAAACTCCAATTTCATGGTTACATCGTTCAGAACGTTTTGCAGAAAAATTAGCCACTCCAGATGTTACAGTAGCCGATATCATAGGGGATGTGGATCCGATTAAAGCTGCAAATCTCAAATTAAGTTATGCAGATGATCGGGTACTACATTTTGGTATGATACCGCGAGCAAATCGCTGTATTTTTGTAATAAACGAGTTGCCTGATTTACAAGCTCGTATACAGGTAGCATTGTTTAATATTTTACAAGAAGGAGATATTCAAATCCGAGGTTTCAAATTGCGTTTACCCTTGGATATTCAATTTGTATTTACTGCAAACCCAGAAGACTATACCAATAGAGGCAGCATTGTAACACCATTAAAAGATCGAATCGGTTCTCAAATTTTAACGCATTATCCCGAGACTATTAAGATCGCCAAAACTATTACTCAACAAGAAGCCGGCTCGGATAAGAGACAGCAAGAACGCATATATGTACCAGAATTGGCAAAAGATTTATTAGAACAGATTGGTTTTGAAGCGAGAGCAAGTGAATATATTGACCCAAAAAGCGGTGTAAGTGCTAGAATGAGTATAACCGCATATGAGAACTTGCTTAGCACAGCAGAGTATCGTTCTTTGCACTCTGGAGATGATAAAACCTTGTTAAGGGTAAGTGATTTTATGGGTATCGTACCCGCTATTACCGGTAAAGTTGAGTTGGTCTATGAAGGAGAACAAGAAGGGGCCGATTTCGTTGCACAAACATTAATTTCTAATGCTATTAAGACACTCTTTCTGGACTATTTTCCGAAAATAGAAAAGTTAGAAAAAGAAGGAGAGCAGGGTCCTTATCAACAACTTGTTGATTGGTTTTTTGAAGAATCGGGGTTTGAGTTATTAGATGATTTACCTGATGCAGTCTATAAAGAGAAAATTGATTCTATCATTCCGCTAAAACAATTACTTCAAAAATACCAACCAGATACAGATCAGCTAGATAGCTATTTTCTCAGAGAATTTTTATTATGGGGTTTAGTGGAATACAATAAATTAAGTAAATACCGTTTGTCTGAAGGTTTTAGATTTAAAGATGTCTACGGAGGTTACATTAGCGGATTATAGGAATACATTGTTTGTTAGCTAAAGGTAATTAAGAAAAAGTAACAAACATTCTTTGATAATTCTCTCTGGTTTTAATCCAAACCAGAGGGGATTTATTTTTACGACAGCAAAGCTCAATTTGGCTAATAATTTCGTTATATGAAATCCATTTTTCGCCATGCATAGGATCCACAACCCATTCTTTTTTAAGCGGAAGGTAATAAAGATTTTTTTTTGAAGCATTTACTTTAAAATCATTTAATGTAGACCAATAGCCTGCTATTGGTAGTGATGATTTGACAAAGGTTTCCGAGGATTTAATATCACTAGGAAGATAAAGTTGGGTAAGAAAACATACCTTCTGATCAAAATCATAGGGGGTCAATCCTAGAGTTTCAAGAATTGAACCCGTGCATTTGTTATAAAGAAGTGGTAGTTGTTTTTGAGATAATTTGGTAGCTTTTTGAAGGTAGCTATCATTGCGATTAGGTCCAATCCATCTAGTCTCATATTGAGTAGCTATTTTGGGGTCATAAATGTAAAACTTATATACAAGTTCTATATGTAAATAGCGATGTGTATGTAGGTTTTTAACCAAAAAGTCTAATTCTCCAATAGTTTGTTTTTCTTCGAAAACTTGTACACTACTTCTAAGAAGATCATAAACAGGATGCGTTTTGAGATAATATTCAAAAAAATGTTCTATGCGTTTACCCAGTACTTCATTGTGATGTATATGGATTTGATTATGTAATTCTTCCTGAGAAGGAATAATAGTAGGGTTTAGAGGAAATACGCTAAAAGTATGAGGCACATGTTCCAATAAACTTGGAGTGTTTAAAAAACCTTCATACTGTTGGTGTAAATTCCCCAAAGTTTAACGTTGCTTTTCGATTAAACTTCCATCAGGATACAAAGCAAATCGTCCTTTGTGAGCGGCATGAACATACTCAAAAGTTGGCCAAGGCCATCCTCCAAATTCAGTTTTTTGATAAGTTGCAATAGTCTCTGCTATCTCGGTTCGAGTATTCATAACAAAAGGACCTTGTTGAACTATAGGTTCCTTAATTGGATTGCCTTGCAGTAATAGAAAATGACTGATGGTATTTCCATTAGTTAAAGTGAATGGAACTGAGGAGTCTAAAATTATACGATGTCCCGTAGGAATTGTATAACCTTCAGTTGAAATATTATCTCCATTGTAAAAATATAAAGATCTGCTACTACTTGGGTTAGTAGGTGGTAAGATAAAAGTAGCATTAGGTTCCATTGTAAGGATCCAAATAGCGACATTGTTAGCAGGATCTGAGGCCCAAGAATCAGGTGCGCTTTGGGGTGCATTGATTTTATCCAAGGTCCCAGCGATAAGTTTAATAGTTGTTGTACGTCCTTTAGTATCTTGTCTTTTTAATATAGGTATATCTTCTTGCCAAAGCATTTTAAAATGTGGAGCTACATATTTTGAACGCTTGGGAAGGTTTAACCAAATTTGAAAAAGTAAAAATGGATTGGACGCATTTTTATTGAGAAGAGGAAACATTTCCGAATGTTGTACACCGCTTCCTGCGGTCATCCATTGTACATCACCATCACCAAATCTACCTGCCGCACCCAAAGAATCGGCATGATCTACTAACCCCTTTTGTACAATCGTTACCGTTTCAAATCCACGATGGGGATGAGCAGGAAATCCTGGTATTGTAGTACCATGGTACATTCGGTATCCATCTTTTGCTACAAAATCATGACCAAGATTTCTCCCGTCCAAAGATGTTTTGGGACCTAGCTTTTCATTTCCGGGAGGATAGGTGTCTTCATGATACGCACAAAACAAAAAAGGATCACTGGTTTCCCAAGTTAATCCTAAGGGTTTAATGCTTTTAATAGCTTTCATAACACTAGTATTTGGATGCAGATTTGATATTTTTTGATGCTTTCGTTATAAAATCTCTGATATCTTGATTTGCCTGGATCAAATCTTCATTACGTAAATACATCATATGGCCGCTTCGATACCCTTTAAAATCGATACGATTTTCAAGTTTACGATTTGTGTTGAGTTGCCACATTACGTATTTTGCATTAAAATAGGTCGTAGCTCCATCATAATATCCTGATTGGATCATAGTATGCAAATTTGGATTCATTGCCATAGCGCTACGTAAGGCTTCGCCTGTACTATTGTTAGAACGATCCCATGGATGTACGGGCCCAAACATGTTATATTTTAAGTCTGTTTTAAAATTGAGCTCCTCACTAATATAATAATTTATGGCAGGTGTAAAAGCATGTAGCCAAGCGGTTAATTCACTATTATAATCGGGTCGACCCCCAGCTTCTTTAACATCCATCCCCTTATAGCGAGAATCTAGTCTGCCTATCGTTAAACCTTGATCATTGCGAAGTAATTCTTTCCAAAAGAAGGCTTTCGGTACTTCAAGATTGTGCTGTTTAAACACGGTTTTAGATAAACCTGAGTAATAAGCCATAGAATCTATTAATTGATTCCGTTTATTGATGGGAAGAGAACCACCTTGTACTAAGGATGGTACAACATGATGAATAGTAAAGTGCTCGGATTTTGACAATACTTCTGGTAAATCTTGCTGTTGCAACACCGCAGGAAGCTTATTGTGATACCAAGCAGCAGCCGTATAGTAGGGGAGACGATTAGCTACCTCAATAGGTCCATCAAATTTGAATCCGATTTGTGTTGGAGAGACAAGTATTACCCCGTTGAGGTACATCCATTGTTCTTCTTGTAATGCAAGGGCTAATCCCGACACCCGCGTAGTTCCATAGCTTTCTCCAATTAAAAACTTTGGAGAGCGCCATCTGTTATTTCTAGTAACAAACGTATTGACCCATTTTGACAAGTATTCAATATCAGCATTTACCCCAAAAAATATTTTTTTATCAGGTAATTTACCCTCATGGTCAGGCAACATTCTAGAGTAACCAGTATTCACAGGGTTGACAAATACAATGTCGGCAACGTCTAATATTGAATTTGGATTATCTTGTATGCCATATGGTTGGATAGGAAACCCTTCTGGGTCTATTTTCAATATTCTAGGTCCGGTGTAGGCAATATGCATCCATACGGAAGCTGACCCCGGACCACCATTAAATGAAATTAATAACGGTCTATTTGTGTCATCTTTAATATCACTACGTTTATAATATGTATAAAAAAGAGAAGCAATAGGATTTCTATTATCATCCCAAACAGGTTGAAAACCAGTTGTGGCTATATAGGGGACTGTTTTATCTTTAATTTGAACGCTATGATTTGTACGAATCATAGTATCTACTGGTATAGTAATCTGTTGACCTATAAGCGTACTAGTGCGGCATAGAAGGATGATTAAAACTGTGTAACAAAAAGAAACATTTTTATACATGGTGTTATTGAAATTTATAACTGTGATTTATTGAAATATGTTGCATTTTCATAATCCATAATGTTCATAGATATTCTAGGAACATCAGGAAAAATTGCGTCCAAAGTTTGCACAATTTTGGTGGAGAGTTTTTTCTTTTGATCTGTAGTTTTTCCTTCTATAATATACGCAAACACATAAATGAAATCTTTGGTTATATTATTCATGGTATAGTCTTCGAATCGGCGTATTCTTACATTTATTTCATCTGTATCAAAAAAACCACTAGCTTTTACAGCATCATGAATTATTTTCATAATGTCTTGAGAAGGTTGGAGTTTGAGGATGTTTGAAGAGCATTCTAGAACAAAATGTGGCATATTGTGATATTATATATTGGTTTAAAATTAGATAAAAGTACGAAGTATCTATCGATTAATTCGCATTAATTCTCGATTGATACTTTAAAAATAAAATCGAAAATAGTATTTTATTTATTTAATAGATTGATAGCGATCGTGTTCTCTGGTTTTGGGGAAAAAATAGAGCTTAGTAGATTTTAATTTGCAGTTTATTTTCTTAAGTATACTGGTTTATGCAAATGAAATCTATGCATTATACACTCATTTTATCACATACATTACCCCATGACAAGATGCTCGCTAAGTATTTCATACAATTAGCGCTTATCTACACTGTACATAAAGTAATTTCTATAATCTATTGATATGAGCCTTGGCTAAAATCGTTCTGGGAAATGCTTTTTTAATACACTCATTAAAACTTCGGGTGTCAAAGGTTTGTTTTCAAAATGGTCGATTATGCCATTTTCTTGAGCGCGAGCCCGATCATCAGGACTAGAGGATGTTGTTAACATAGTAACTACAATACCAGCTTTAAATTCTTCATCAAGTTTTGCATATTCTTCAAGAAAATCCCAACCATTCATACCAGGCATATTGATGTCTAAAAATATTAGATCTGGATTAGGGTATTTGTCCTCTTCGAGTGTGGTTAGATACTCCAAAGCACTTTCACCTGAGAGTTTAGCAACGATAGATTTGGTTACATTACACTTTTTGATGACACGCTGATGTACAAAGTTATCGGCCTCAGAATCGTCTATTAATAGTATTTTGTTTAATTGGTCTTTCATGTCGTGGTTGTTCTATAATTTAGGGTTGTAAATCTTTTTTTAAGGTAAAGGTAAAAACCGAACCTTCTCCCAAAATTGAATCGGCTTTTATAGTACCTTCATGCAGCTCAACAATTTTTTTACAAAAAGAGAGCCCAATACCCTTACCTTCGTATTTTGAGGTGCTATGTAATCGGGTAAACATCTCGAATATTTTATTGATATGAGCAGGTTTGATACCAATACCATTATCATGTATTTCGAATCTATGATAGGTGGCATCGTGTGAGGCTTTTATCTCGATGGTAGGTTTTCTGTCTTTTGGGATAAATTTAATTGCGTTTGATATCAAATTAGAAAACAATTGTTTGATCTCGATTTCATATCCTTGAACCGTGGGTAGTTCGGGAACTTTAATATGTGCATCACTAGCTTCAATCAAACTTGTAAAATCGATTAGTATATCGTTTAATACCGTATTGAGATTTATAGTTTCTATTGTACCTGACCTTCCGATTCTACTATAATTGAGCAAGCCAGTTATTAAGTTTTTCATTCGGTCGGTGGCTCCATAAATATAGTTGAAATAGGTAGAGGCCTCCTCATCTAACTTATCCCCATAATCCTCTTCAAAAATAGTAATAAAGTTATCAACTGTACGTAAGGGTTCTTGCAGATCATGGGAGGCTATATAAGCAAATTGATTCAATTCTTTATTTTTATCCTGCAAACGATCGATCAAAGTTTTATTGAGAGCCTCCTGTAATTCTCTCAACCGTATTTCTTCATTTTTTGAAGCGATATTTTGCTGGAGGGATTCATTTTTGACTTTAAGTTTTTCTATAAGAGGCCGTAATTGATTGCGTATACGTAATAGATTTAAAATCATGTAGCCTAAGCAAGCTATAAGTAATGCAATTGCAAGATAGTAAATGTATTGTTGTCTTTTTTTACGTTCTTCGAAAAGGGTGTCTTGATCTTTTAGAATGTTTTGAATAACCGTATTTATTTCTCGCATTAACAATTGACCGCGGTCTGTATTGATGATATTGAGGGCGGTGTCTTCGTTGCCAGATTTTTGCGCATCGATGGTACGTTGGAGTATATCTAATTTTAGATATAAGAGAGAATCCAGCTTTTTAATATTTGCTTGTTGTGCAGGGTTGTATGCTGTTTCGGTTTTTAATACTTTTATTTGATCATCTAATTGATTCGTAGCTTTGGTAAAAGGTTTGTTATAAGAACTTTCATTGGTTAATAGATACCCACGTTGTCCTCTTTCGGCATCTTTTATAAAAGAATGAAGGCGTTCTGTTTTATGCTTGACATCTACCGTATGAACAAGCCATTTTTGAGAATTTTTAATAGCAGCAACAAGGAAAAAAATACCTGCTACTATTAAAATGAGAATAAACAGACTTATATAAATCGATTTTAGGATGGAAACACCGTCATTATTTTGATCCATGATTAGGGAATAATCGTATTATTGATTTTTGCATTGTTTTGAGTATAGAGTCTTTATTAATAGTATCATTACTACTATCGAATTCTCTTAAAAATGAAGCTACTTCATCTAATGCTGCATCTTTTTTGCGTTGATGATCTAGTTTTTCCAGTTGTTCTTGTTTTTCGACATATAACTTTTGGAGCACGGGACGTAACTTTTCTGGAAGTTCATTCATAGGATCTTTGAGAAAAAAACCAGAAGCGCCTTCCATTAATAGTTTAGCAACTTTTTCATCATTATTAAGATTTCCTGAAATTATGAGAATAATTAGGTTAGGGTCATGATCCTTGACCATTCGAATTACATCAAAGCCATCAAAACCATTTAAATTGAAATCGCTAAGAATAAAATCGGGCATGTATTTCTTGAGCGCATTAGTGAGTGCTAACTCACTATCTGCAAACCGAATCTCTGCATTATCACAAAGTTTATTAAGTTGTCTCTGAATCAAAAATGAATCGGAAACTAAATCTTCTACTACCAGAAATTTAAGCGAACTAGGTAACATAGTTGTTTAGATAAGTGAAAAGCAAAAATAGAAAAATTAATAAAGAATAGAACCTTCCAACCCTCTGCATACCGAGTGATACGCCTTAGGTATACTGAGAGTCAGTGCCCAAAGGGGTATTAAACATTTGTTAAAATGATTCTATAGCAAAGTTTCCAACCATGGTAGCTGATTATTTACTAAAATAGTAATCCTAAAATTACCATTAGAATACAGAGCAAACTAACTACAATTGTTATCGCTAATAACTTAAAATGAGTCTTCGATTTAAGCATAATTTAAGAGTATTTGTGTGTTTTACAAAATTACACCAAATACTTCGAGATTGTGTTAACTTTAATTAACACAATTGCTTTAGTTTTTAACATTTTAACAATTGAATTGATGTATCAATCTACATCATATACTAATTTCATTGTTATCGATGCTGTTTTTTCTTTGTCAATAGTATTAAAAGTTCCTCCCCAAGAATAGGATTCTGTAGAGTTTTGTCCAGTTATTTGAAAAACTCCCATACGAGCCGATTTGAGTTTACCTAATTTGCCTCCAGAGTTTTCAGCAATTTTTTCGGCACGCAATCGTGCGTCTTCCGTTGCCTTGGATATCATTTCTATTTTGAGATCTGCAAGTTTAGTATAGTAATATCTAGGAGCTTCAGAATATAACTGTACTCCTTGATTAAGTAATTTTGTAACTTCTCGTGAGATAAGTTCTACCTTGGCTACTTCTTTGGATTCAATTTCGATGGCTTGCGCCAAGAGGTATCCATCAAATTCTTCTCCAATATAATTTCCATTTGGGGCGTATTTTGTACGTGTTTTACGTGTGGTTTTTACAGCACTAAATACTAAATCATCTTTGCTTATACCTTGTGATATCAAATAGTTTTCTATGATGTTTTTATCTTTTTCTAAATTTACATACGCTTGTTTTAAATCGATATTTTGTGCTTCAAATCTTCCTTCCCAGACAATAAGGTCAGAACTAAAATTTGCTTTTCCAAGTCCTGTCACCAGAATCTCACCTTCTTTGGCATTGCGGTCTACGTAGGCTTTTCCTAAAACAAATGATGCTATGATTATTGCTACTGCAAAGATAATTGCGGTTAACTGTTTTTTCATGAGAGTATACTTTTAATTACGGTACAAGATAAAGGAATTTTTATTTTTACGTAAGAAAGTATAAAAACACGAGAGATGAGTTTTGATAAACGTTTTTAGGATTTACCTGTCGGTTTAAGTAGTAGCTCATTCACATTAACACCATCGGGTTGTTGTAAAGCATATAATACCGAATCTGCTATATTGTAAGGTTTCAATTTTGGTTCGTCGCCACCATAGTCCTTATCATTAAGTAGCTCCTTGTCTGTTATATCCTCGCGTAAATCGGTCGCTACGGTCCCTGGTTCTATGGCGGTAATTCTGATATTAAATTCTGGTGAAAGCTCCATACGCAAGGCTCTTGATAAAGCTATCAATGCTGCTTTGGATGCACCGTACACTGCGCCACCTTTATAAATTTCTTTACCATCAACAGAGGCAATGTTAATAATATGTCCTTTTGCGTGTTTTTTCATAGAAGGAAGTACTTCATAAATACAACGTAAAACGCCTTTTACATTTACATCGATGGTGTCTAACCATTCGTCTAGATGTCTGTTTTTAATATAGGTTAAGGGCATTACTCCTGCAGAGTTGACAAGGATATCAATACGCTCATAGGTTTCATAAATCTCTTTAAAAGCGTTTGACACACTTTTTGTGCTACTAACGTCCATTGTAACAACGCTGTTTTTGTACGGAAGCGTTTTACTTACTTCTTGCAGTTCTTCGGTGCTTCTGCTTGCCAGTATCACAATACATTCGTGTTGTGATAGGGATTGTGCAATGGCTTTACCAATGCCACTGCTAGCACCTGTAACTACAGCAATTTTATTTTTAAGTTTCATATCGTTTTTATATAAAAATACAATTAATAGAAGGCGCAACAACAGGTAATTAATGAGTTTATAATTTGATTAACTCAGAAATTATTAATTTTAAGAATTTATAACATTTGGCTCGAGTTATGACAGTATCGCATACACAGTAATTTAAGAAGAATATGATTCTATAGTCAAAAATACATTTTGAGATTGTTGGTTAGTATTATATACGCTAAGTAGTTGTAGTTTAACTATTCTTAATGGTATAAAGCATAATTTCTTCTGTATCCTCTGGTAATGTGATATATTTTTGAAATTGTAATCCTAATTTAGTTATTAGCCGTTGTGAACTTAAATTCTCTTTATTGGTTATAGCATGCAATTCTTCCAGTTTAAATCGGGTATATGCTTGTTTTTTTAGTTCATGTTTTTATAAGCTCATTTAAAGGGCTTTTAAGATCTAAATAGTTAATTTTTAAAGAACTATATGACTAATTTTTTATTTAATATGTAATTTCATTCCTTCATGAGATGATTAAAATCCCATGTCCTCATAAAATTTAAGTGCTTTTGGTCTTTTCTTGCCAGTCATCCATATGGCGTTCTTATGCTCTATTGAGAGCCCATTCAAACATCTTTTTTCCGATTCCGAGTCCTCTTTTATCTGCTCTAATTCTAACCGCTTCAATTTGCGCTCTTGTTCCACCTTTATACGTCAAATGTTGTATAAATGATATTTGTAGAGTTCCTATGATTTCAGTTTTTTTATTCTCAACAACAATCAATTCCTGAGTTGTGTCAGCATTTATTTTTTCAAATGCCTCAAAATATTTATCGGGTAAAGGTTTTTGAAAGTTGTCTCTTTCTTTTCCAAGCTCATCATCGGCAATCATCTCCACAATTAGTGAAACATCATTTTTGGTAGCTTTTCGAATTATCATTGTCAGTTTAAATTTTATATTGGATATACCATAAAATTGGTTTGGTTTATTATGGAGTTTTTTCTAATAGTTCCATTTCAAGTTCTGGGTGTCTATCATTCAATTTCAGTAAATCTAAAGAGTGATCGTTTAAATATTTATCAAAAAATTGTAGTATTATTTCTGTTGATATTTTATAACCTTTTATTGGATCGATTGTTCCCGCTTCATTTAACAAGGGTACATTAATCATTAATGGAATATCCATAAAACTTGAGTGTCCTGAATTTATAATTTTAACATTATAAAAATCAGAAAGACTTCCATTATGATAAATATGTGTGTTGAAATCTGGGTGGTTGCTATCCCATGCTGAAGAAATTAAGGCAAACGGCTTAGTCAGAAGTGTATCAATCATAGGTCCCCATTGTACGCCATCCAGATTTATTCCTGCTTGTATTCTATTGTCATCTAACAGCGCCTGACCGGCTGCAGCACCTCCTTGCGAGTGTCCGAATACTCCTATTTTAGAAATGTTTATGTGATTTGCCAGAAAAGAAGAGGTATTCAGTTTTTCTAATTCATCCAGAGTCAAAGAAATATCATTGCTCCATCGTAAGGTTATTTCGGCTGCGATATAATTGCGGATTAGTTCCTCAATAGCGCCATATTGTTCATCAGAGGATGACGCCTTCTTATAGTTTTGCATAGCAAGCCATACCATTTCATCCATTTTTTGATTATTGTGCTTTTTATCGTACTCAGTACCGTATAGTTTTATTTCTCCATCAGGGAAAAGTGACCCAGTGCTTTCATAGGTGTGATTAATATTTAAAACAATATACCCGTTACTTACAATTTCTTCTATCAAGGCATAATAGCCGGACGCATTCGCATAAATTCCGGGAGAAAAAATTAAAACAGGAAAGCTTCCCAACGCTACTTCTGGGTAACTATATGTATGCGTTGTAACCCTATCTAAATAATCAAACGTAGCTTCGGGTAAACCACATTTTTTTGCAAAGCCCAATCTATCCCCCTCGTTTAGATAGGTTTCTTTTATTTCATTACTTAGTTGGGCAGGATACCAAACTTTAATCATTAGTTCTCTCATATCATCGGCTAATGGAGTGAGCGTTTCAAATTGATTCGTTTTTAGATGGATATACTGCGTGCCCACTTTATGTTTTCCTGTGGGTTCTGGTAATGTAAAAACAGGTAATACATACGGAAGCCCCCAACCAATTACCAAGAGTATTATGTATGTGATGATACTGACAGTTTTTCTAAACCAACCTCCAAAAAAAAAATACAGACTCTTTATACAAACACCAAATTAAAATCAGTATGATACAATAGGAGGGAATCATTTGCCATCGGGGCCCTTCGATAATAAAATGTAGCAAGCTTGTGCTTATGATTATGGATGAAGCTACTTTTTTGTGTACTATATAATTTCTTGTCGAAATTAAAAGAGGCAGTAAAGTACAGATACTTAGTAAGATGATTTCAAAAATTCTCATGCTATTGGTTTTAGACAAAAGAATTAATAAAAATGATTAGTAGCTAAATTATACTATGGACAAACAATGGACAATGATGTAAGAACCAGATTGTCATATATTTGAAAGAAAGATGTACAGATCATCTGTAGAATCAATTTCCATTTTTTTTCTAAGTCGATACCTGGCTTTGTTGACACTTTCGGGTGTTATATTCAATAGCATACTAATTTGTTTTGAACTTAAATTTAATCTTAAGAGCGCACAGAGTTTTAATTCATTAGCAGTAATATCCGGAATTAATGTTTGGATCGTTTGTTTAAATTTTGGATAAATTTTTTCGAAGTCTGAAAAAAAGTGTAAAAGATCAGGTTCATGGGTATTGTATTTCAAGATTCGTTGCAAGTCTTTTTTTAAGTTAACTTGTAATCTTTGATTTTCTTCTTTAAGTTGAGCAATTGTGCGCTCAGCATACTTTTCTTCCAACTGTTTGTACGTGTCCTGTTTTCTTTTGTATTTTAATTTTATTCTTTTCAATTGTTTTATTCTTGTAGTATATGGAATCGCTACAAATAACAATATAAATAGTGCTAATGCACCAATAAATAAGATGGAAAATACAAACCACGTATCAGTATTTACTCTAAACTGCATGGAAGATATGTATTGAATTATACAATGATGATGTACAAGGGATTAGATCGAATTACCGTAGTGCTGTTAGGGTTGGAGTAATGAACTCAATTCACTTTACCTTTTTACACCTAATCTAAGCATTTTTTTGGATACGACTTAATATAGCCATGTTTTACGTTCCTTGTCAAAACTTGTAGATAATATTTCTGTTTATAAAGGTTTTGATAACAGCGTAATAAATGGGTTTATTATTAAATGATCACTATTTTTCATGGGAAGGCTAAAAGATCAAAACATTAGACCATTTTAAAAGAAAAACGGTTAGCACTGTAGCAGAGATACCTACAAAGATTGCCCCCTGCCAATAAAAAAGACGTGTTACCCATTGATTCCAAATCTTTGTACCGCATGCTTTTTTAAAATGCCCACGGGTAAGCTTCCAAAATAGAAAAGTTATTATTAAAAAAAAGCGAAATTACTAGTATCCAAATTTTTTCCATTTGTCGATTGTTTAGTCTTTAATTGCTATCACCCATTGCATCATGACACTAGAAAGAGTCTTCTATAATTTTTATTATCTAAAAACTAGATGCTTTGAAATAGCATAGATATCTGGTTTTAATTTATGCTAAACTACGATATTTTTTGATTTTTCATCTATTACTATGGATTGTACGTTACATAGTCTATAGTTATTTTATTGTCGGTAAATTGAAAATTTTTTTAAAGCGATGGATAAGGATGTATTTATAGGGATGAAACCATAAAAATTAATAACAATCAGTTAAAATTTGATTTTTACTTAAATACACTTCTAATGACTGAAGTTGATATTCTTCACAAATTTTTTCTAAGAGCTCATAAATAGTATCGCGCATAACAATGGATCCACAAATCATTAGGGCTCCTCCGCTCGACAAAAGTGTAGCTATCATTTTTTTATCTCTTAAAATCAAATCTTGTACATAATTATATGCGCTATCCTCTTTAGAAAAAGCTACGTGATACTGCTGCAACGTTTCATTTTGTAGAGCTTCATCAATCTGTGGTTTATATAATTCTTCAGACTTTTTGGTTCTTGTTCCCCAATATAAACGTATAGGAGTTTGTGATTTTTGATGAATCATACCTAAAAAAGGTGCAATTCCAGTTCCGTTAGCGATCAATACTATTTGTGGGCTCTTTGTTGGGAGATAAAACTCTTCATTCTTCTTAATTTTTCCCTTTACTTCTTGATCTATTTTTAATTCATTTAGAAAATTAGAACATACTCCGAGAGTATGCCGTTTTACACTTAATAACAAATGACCATCACTAGATTTACCTACCGAATATAAACGTTCCTGAGTTTCATTAGGAGGTGTAAATCCGATCAGATCACCAGGTACAACTTTTCCGTTTTTATTAGTGGTTAAAGTAAGTTTAAAAGTTTCATCATACGGATCAATGACATTTTGTTTTGCTATAACTTTGAAAACAGTTTCTTTTTCTTTTTTAGTTGCTAACTCCATGGGCAGCTCTAAGTTGATTTTTAAAGATAAAGCCCAATCTAACGCCCATTTTCTAAACTGTTGATAGTTTTGGTTGTGAATTAATAGAGGGTTTGATGAAGGAACATTAATATCCTTATGCAATAAAGCTTTGCTATAAATCTTTTTGGCGAATTCGCAAAATAGCGGATATGAATAGGACCCCAATCCAATGACATGGCAACTAAAAGGTTTGATAATTTTGATGCTTTGAAGTTTATTTATAAATAAACCAGCGTTACTGGGTGGTTCTCCTTGTCCATAGGTAGAAGTTATAATTAGTAGCTGATCGATATTCTCATATTGTCGATAATTATTTAAGGTATCTAAAAAAACTTTTTTACCAGCCTTTACCAGAGATTGTTGCAAAATTTTTCCTAGACGTTTTGTATTTCCATTTTCTGATCCTACAAGGATTATAATTGTAGCTTGATTGAATTTAAAGGTATTACTAATCGAAGATCGTACTCTCTGAAAAGTAATGATACTCCCAGAGTATATAAAATATAGTATAGAAAGCGAACTTATAAATAACACTAAGGACCAAAAGATACTACCTGCACCTGTATGAAGATCAAAACTTAGAGCTGCAATTTTTTTGGTTATGGCATAATTAAGTGTTTCTACTACTTCTCCAGTTTTTTGATGTATTTTCATTTCTTTATCCTGTAAGCTTAGTATAAAAAAATCTTCTGCATCTGTTGAAAAGGGAAACTCTAATTTTTTAATATCTTTTAATGATGTATTTTTAAAGACAGGAAATTCAGTGAAGGGGAGGGCATCTTTAGTAGTTAGTGTATGTTGGTTAGCAGTTTCTTTTATCTTGGGTAGTAATGAAAATCTATCCATCGATAAATATGTGCCAGATAAGGCAATAACCACAATAGGAACCAATAGTAATCTCCCTAGCGCTACATGATTATATTGTATGGACTTATCGTTAATAATTTTTGAGTAAAATTTTATCAAACCACCTTGTCGTTTTATAGCTAGTCCTAAACCTGTAATGGCTATGAGAAAAAGAAAAAAACAAGTAATGCCAACAAAAATTCTTCCAGGAGTTTTTAAAAACAAAGAGCGATGAAAGTTTGTTAAGAACTCAAAAAACAGCTTTTTTGGGGGTATGTCAGCAATTTTATTTCCATTAAATGGGTTGATGTAGAATTCTCCGCTACCAGCTTCATCTATGCTAAATACATCAGCTTTTACAAAATAATTTTTATCAACTTCAATAGTTAAAATCTCATCATATTGATTATGTAGATTTGTTATTAGTTCAGATAAAGTTACATCTTCACCTTCGTTAATGTGATAAGGTTGTAGTTTGTCATAAATGGGTTCAAATGCCAGAAAAGAACCCGTTATAGTTGCTAATAGTAAAAATAGAAAAGAAGATACAGTCAAGCCTAAATGACTGTATCTCCATAACTTGTTAAGCATATTTCTAATTAATTTGGTAGTATTCTAACGTAACGAATATAGCCGGTTCCTTCAAATTTATTTTTCAAGTTATTGTTGTCTAACAATACTTCTAAATCCTTCTCATAGTATTCCTGATGTTCTACTGCGGTTTCAAATCTTAATTTATAACCAGCTTTTAAATCATCTTCGTTTAGTTCAAAGGTAAATATAGAACGTTCTCCACCAGCAATGGTTGCACCTGTAGTAGCATCTACATTGGTATCCTTAACCGTTTCAAAAAATGACCACCATGTAGGAAGGTCTGGATACCATTTTTTATCATCACCCAAGATTTGTAATGTTTTAAGGTATTTATTATCCTTATCTATTACAGAAACTACAATATAAGCGCCTTCACCTTCGTAGTTTTTTAATTGAACCATACATTTGTATTTTGGTTTCGGTGCTATGTTTTCTATGGTAGTAAATGCCATACATGATAAGCAAACTACAAAAAAGAGATATTTATAAAATTTCATGGTACTATATTATTTAAAATTATTTTAAAAAAGTGATGTCTTTATTTTTAAGTAATTCGTTTTCTAAAGCTAGGTCATAAGCACTTTCATCAAAATCTGTAAGAGCTTTGGTATCTGCACCCTTTTTGATGAGAAGTTGTAAAACCTTGATATCATTCGCTTTCATAGCAGCCAAGTGAAGGGGGGACAATCCATTATTATTTTTTTGATTAACATCTGCGCCTAATGCTATCGCTTTTTCAATCAATTTATTTTCTCTTTTGGCAATAGCTATATGTAACGGCTGTTCTGTCTTAGAAGCATTTTGAAAAGAAACTCCGTCAGCAGTCAAAGCTTTCTCAAAAGCGTCAAAGTGCTTACTATTTCTTTTGTTATATGCTTGAAACAAATGATAGTATAAATTATTACCCTCGGTATCTGTACTCTTTAAATTCGCTCCTTTTTCTTTAAGAAACTTAAAAGTATCTAAATTCATACGCTGGGTTGCAAAGGTAATGGCAGAAAATCCTTTTGAGTTTTGATGATTGATGTCCTTAATCATTGGGACTAATTTTTTTAAAACCAAGAGGTTATTTCCTTTAGCAGCGTTTAAAAATGCTGTATTACCTTCTTTGTCCTTTTGATGAACATTAACTCCTTTTTCGATAAAAAAGTCTATGATATTAGGATCTTTAGTATTCGAAGCAATGTTATGCAAAGCATTCTCATTGTTATGATTAGATTGAGCCATAGTGAGGCCTAAGCTGTCTAAATACTTATATACTTCTATTGGGTTGCTGTAGCCTCTACGTCCTTGACTTGCAAATAGTGCTAAGTTCTCTCCAAGCGTGTTCTCTTTTTTATAATCAATACCCTGAGCGATATATGTTTTTAAAAGGTTTAAGTTTCCACCTTTGGCAGCATAAAAAAGAATAGTATTTCCAAATTTATCTGTAGCATTGATGTCTAAACCTTTGTCCTGAAAATATTTGATAATTTTTTCATCTTTAGCATGAGGTGCCATCAACAATATACCATTGGCACCTGAGCGATTAGTTTGCTTCAAATCAACATTGTTGGATACCATCAGATCATAAATTTTGATAGAGTCATGACCAGCATTTACAGTAAATGTAAACCAATTAAAGCCATGACTACCCTCAACTTTTGTGTCAGCCCCTTTACTAATTAATAACTTCATCATTTCAAAATCCCCAGCAGCACCTGCCCACATTAAATAACTTCTTCCGTCATGTGTAGGTTTATTAACATCGTTTCCTGGAATGGATAGTAAATATTCAACGGTTGCTACAGGAGCTTTGGCTCTAATGGCAAAGCAAATGGCATCAAAGGCAGCGGCATTGGGCGTTACAGGATCATTACCTTCCTTAATTTTTTGCTTCACAGTTGCGACATCTGGTTTTGACTTCCAAAACGTCCTGTTGTGAAGTTCGTTGGCGCTCTGTTGTCTTTGCGCAAAGATAATTGTTGGAATTACCAGTAGTAAAACAAGTATTTTTTTCATGATTTTATTATTGAATAAATTCCTTTCTAACCATAGGTAGAAAGGAATTTATAAATTAAAATTTTAATATGTACTTAGAAAGCTCCGATAAAGTGGCTTCCTTCTGTATTTACCAATTCAGCACCTTTAGTTACTTCGCCAGTTTCCGTTTCAATCACGTAAATATTTCCATTCTTACCCACAGGAGCTTGGGTAACGTAGATCTCTGTTCCATCCACAACAAAACCTTGATATTGAAATAAATAAAAATCAGGATCATAAGGTATGGTATCAATTTTTTGTGCAGTCTTTGCGTTTAAGTCAGCTAGCGCAAAAAAGCCTTGTGCACCCGCAACACCTTCTGCAGAGCCAGCGTGACGATATGCTATTACCGCTTTGCCATTGGCGGTTGGTCTCCATGCAAGAATATACGCATCCTGTACTCCTAAAGCCTCATCAAGATTAAAGACATAAGAATTGTCATACTCATTATTTGCATTAATTTTTAAGATATGAGATCCATTTGGATCTCCCTGATTTGCTTGATATACGCTACCATCAAATAGAAAAGCATTAATACTTCTGTACCCATTGGTGTTACCAATACCTACGGTAGAAGTAATTACTGTTGGATTTAATAGAGAGGGGTAATCTAAAACGATAGTTTTAGAACCTAAGATTTCGTAATCTGTATCACGCTCAGCAGTTAAAGGATCTACCTTACTCAAACGTGCACCGATATATAGTTTATCACCAGCTTCATTTAAAACAGGCATGTCAATTCTAGAAATATAATACCCTAAAGCTTCTTCCTCTGGGCTTAAGGCAACATTGTGTTCTTGAAATTCTTTGATTAAAGAATTTTCTAGATCTAAGGTTACGACACCAATTTTTGCATTTGTACGTACATAGGTATCATCAGTAACGTCTTCGGTACCTTTATCATCAATTTCATTTTCTGTAGAAACATATACAGCAGCTCCCGTTTTATCTCCATCAAACAACTTCACCCATCGGGGAGCAGACCCTACGTATTGAGAAATATTTATCTCAGAACCAATACGATTAAATTCTTGTCCTCCACTAACCTCATATTTTGTATAGTTACCACCCGTGTCACCTGCGTAGCTAATATTAAAGATAATATTACCGTCTTCAGACGATTGTAGTCTGGCTGTTCTATTTGAAGGCACTATAAATCCATTATCAAAAGGAGCAATAGATTTTGTTGGATCTTTAGCATCTTCACTGTTCAAAGCATAAATTAGAGTTCCTCCATTTCCATCTCCTGGATTATCTCCCATTTTAGCGGCAGCAACTGTTATCCATCTATTATTTTCTTGTTTTTCTTCTTCTATAGAAATCGAATCATCATCACTACAACTAGTGGTAAGTACTAATACGCTTAGAGCTAGAGATATGGTTTTGAGGTTGAAAAATTGAATTTTCATAATATGATTGTTTTAAAATTTATTTATAAAATAATTAAGTTTAAGGTAAAATGCTCTACCAGGCTTTTGTACTGATAAATTATCGTATACAGGAGTATTAAATATGTTTTTTATATCAAAACTTAGTACAAAATTGTTTTTAGGAAATGTATAGCTTGCACCTATATCCTGTGCCAATTGTTGTGGAACTCGGAAAAAATCATCTCCCACAGTATTTTCTCCTTGAGGAGGTAAAAAGGAAAAAGCTTCAGTAAAGTATGCATTATAAAATAGATTTAAATGCGTTTGTTTTTTAATAAAATTCTTAATCGAATAGCGCATACCTGCATTCATCGTAAAGAACGGAGTGTTAGGTACATCTATCTCTGTACCCTTGTTTACTACTTTTAAATCAAAACGAGAAACGTTGAAATTGAATCCGAAATTATCGTTATATATATAGTTTACTTGTGCTTCTATTCCTTTTGAGGTACCACTTCCTTGATTTACATAAAGTATAGTTTCATCATTGACGTTCAAAGAATTTTCAATAGGTAAACCAATTCTATCTTTAATATTTCTAGTGAACAAATTAGTTGAAATAGAGAACTCATGTTTTTTTATCTCAAACATTCCAAATCTAAATCCAAAATTATAATTATCACTTTGCTCAGGATTAATACTTGGGTTTGCAACAACATTATCTCCATCATTTCCAAATACTTCAGTTTCATCGGGCAAACGAATGGCTTTTTCTGCCGAAGTTATTAAGGTAGCTTTTGGTAAAAATGTGTAGGATAGCGCAAAACCATAACCATTATTGGTTGTATTACTGCTAGTGACTTCGTCAACTATTTGATTGTTCCCCTCTGCATCGGATACAATAGATGGATCGATATTTACAGTTTTTTGATGATAGTATTTTCCGAACAAATTCGCTTTTAATTTATTTTTGAATGCTTGTACTTCGTATGTCGCAGAAAAAATGTTTTTGTGAAGATCTCTGGTGCCAATAAAGGTGTTTTCTAGAACAGATTGCAACGCATCACTATCTTCGCGATCAATTTGGCTATAAAAATGATTAATCAAAATTTTATGATGCTCACTTATAGCATAAGAAATACCAGTTCTAACCGAAGCTACATTTCTTTTAATTTTTGCTAATGTAGGTCCACCTTCCTGTTGAGAACCCCAAGAGTATTCAAATTCATTTCCTCTAAAATCAATAGCACGTTCACCATTCCAACTATAGGCTATAGCCGTAGTATCATTAACAATACGATTTCGCTTTCCATACAAACCATGAACATTAAAATCTAAACCCTCTAAGAAAATATTTTTCTTTTGATAGGTCAGGCTGGTGAGTAAAGCATCAGATTCCATAAACCTACCTTTGTAAGGAATCGTAGTCATAAAAACACCATGTTGAATCTCTTTGTAATCGTCTGAACCCGTTACCCCAATAAAAAATTGATCCGCCCATTTTACATTCGTAAAACCAATTTGAGCCACACCGCCAATAGATTTATAGGCATCATTAAATCTTCTAGCCGTTATGGGAGTTTGTACTCCACCTAAACCGTTTACTACGATGCTTCTTCCAGAAACCTTATAATCATTATCAGAATAATTATAAAACCCAGATGCCTTTATTGTCAATCCAGATTCCTTAAAACGATATAATCCATTGAGGTTTGTCGTAAGTGTGTTGAAGGATCCATAAGAAACAGAAGCATTAAAATTGGTTTTTGTCCCTTTATGAAGTATTACATTAATAGCACCACCCAATGCGTCATCGGCCAAATACCCCGGTACTACACCTTTATAAACTTCTATACGCTTTATCATTGAGGGAGGAATACTATTCAAGCTGAAGGATGAACCGTATAAAGAGATTGGAATCCCGTCAATAAATATACGTACAGCATTGCCAGATAAACCGTTTAAGCTATATTGAACATCTGAACCTAAGCCTCCATTTTGGCGAATATTCACACCTACACTAGTTTTTAATAATTCGTTAGTTTGAATATTTCTTTGGCTGGCTTCCTTTGTTTCTAAAACATTTACAGAAAATCCTTTTTCTTCTATCTTGCGCTTTTCTGTTTTGCTCTTAATATTTACTTCTTGTAGTGCTTCAACATTTTCTTTTAGGTAGAAGTTTTGTATAATTTCTTGATCTAATTGGTCTTTGTCAAAGTGTATTTCTATAGTTTGGGATATAAAACCCATAAAAGAAGTCTTTAATACATGAGTCCCTTGCGATAGATTGTTAAATGTATAGCGACCGTTATCACTAGTAACTGTAGCTTTTAAATTATTATCGAGAACTACTGTTGCCCCAAATAAGGATTGACCTACACTATCAAAAACTTGACCTGAAATACTGTTTTGATTACCTTGAGAGTATACAAATAGGGTATTTAAAAGGGCGAAAAAAAGTAATTTTAAATTCACTTATTTAGACTTGATAAAAATAATTTTATATTTGCAAATGTATGTTGTTTAGATTTATTCTGAATAACGTAAAAAGAACTTATTATAACGCAAAGAGAAGGAATGGAAATTAGGTTTAAAAGCTCTAAATGTTTTGGTGAAGAATTGGTGAAGAGCTTTGATAAAGATTTAAAAAATTCTTTTTTAACAGAGAAGAAACATACTGATTTTACTGGTGGTGTCACTGGCTCTGTAAAAGAAATTCATGTTGATAAAACATTCGTATTATTTCAAGATTATACGGCTACAGATATTAAAAATCATACGGTGCATGTAGCTCAAAATCAAGCTGTATTTCTACTTCAATATGTATTAGAGGGAGAATTGCATGTAGCGTTGGATGAAGACGCATCTACAGCGCTTACGTTAAACAAAAATTTATATACCTTATTTTATATACCGAAGTCAACTTATATGTATAAGTTTTCTAGCGATAAAGGTCAAGTGCTTAATATTTATTTTACTAAGTCTTTTTTGGAGAGTAAGATGGGAGCAGATTTTTTGAAAAGTTCAAAAAAATACCATAAAGCTTTAAAAAAAGAGCGGCCTTGTTCTTTTTTTAACCACGGTTTAGTGCTTACTAGTCAATTGAGAAATATTATTCATGATCTTCTAAGTTGTTCTTTTAAGGGTATGATTCGACAATCTTATATAGAGTCAAAATTGACAGAATTACTTTTAGTATCCCTAACATCTGATAGCTCGATGGGCTCTCGTAAAAGAATACGAGATGAAGATAAAGAGCGCTTGATTAGAATAGAAGATTATATTCGTACACATTTAAAAGAGGACTTAACCATTGAGAAACTTTCCCAATTAGCGGGTTTTAATACCTCCAAGTTCAAAACCGTTTTTAAACAAATCTATGGAGTTCCTGTATTTAGATATATTACTTCTTTAAGGATCGAAAAGGCTACAGAATTAATCTTAAAACATGAATATACGATTGCTCAAGCGTCGTATGAGGTGGGATATAAAAATCCTCAGCATTTTACAGTTGCCTTCAAAAAACAATTAGGTTATCTGCCTAGTACGTTGTTAAACTAAAAGGTAATACACGTACATACATAGTAGATAAAATAAATCACTATATTGTTTTTAGTATGAAAAATTGAAGAATACTCTAGAAGTACACCACAGTATTCCTTAAGATAACTTAATATTGTAAAATAAAAATCTTTGGCAACTAGCTTTCTTTAATATCAATAGTAAGAGGTAACATATAGTTACCAACCGGGGAGAGGTTTTGGTTTAAATTATCACTAAACTACATAATTTATTTTAGTTTGTAGCTTTTAATGTATTGATGCTATACCGCGAAGTCAGGAGAGTTAGTGGAGCGGTTCACCTGTTGTGTTGTTGTTTTAAACTTTTCCCGATACTAAACATGATTTTATCAATAATTGCAATCGCCAATTTTTTATTTTTTAAATTCTTCTTGTTGACCAAGTTTAATAACCAATGTCTATAATCCTGAATTATTCTATAATTGACAGTTCCTGAAGTACTTGATTCATTATCTTCAATACAAACTCTAAATGCTCGAATAACGTGTTGATCAACAATAGGCTCGTTAAAATTGTCATTTGATAAATATTTACCAAATTGATTTAAAACTTGCCCTGTATTACGCATATAATCATCACCTTTAATTCCAGAGATCATACTAGGGAATCTATTAAGTTCTCCTCTTTTCCAAATATATGAATACAGTAGTTTTTCAATTGTTGTCAATTTTTTACCATCTCTAAAGTATTCATGAAGTAATTGTCCTTCCTTTCCAATAGCATTAACATCCTCCAAGCTTCTTATTTCTTCTTTGGAAATTGTAAAATCAAAATTAGGATATTTATTTTTATCGAATTTATATTTTCCAAATTCTGTGTTTGCATAAATACTTTGTAATTCTTCTAATGTTTTGGCATTTTCAATTTTCAATATAAGATCAGTATAGTTCAAGGCTTCAGATTTTAATTTTTTGTAGGTACGACTGAAAAAAGGCTTTACATAGGATACTTTGTTGGCATTCGTTTTTTTATTCAAAACTACAAGCCGAAATAAAGGCCTTTCCAAAATCTGTTATTTGGAAATAACTATTGTTTTTTTCAACTTTCGCAAATGCCCCTCCTTTAGTATAATTTTCGTTTATGCTATCGTAGTTATATTGTTTATATAATTCCTCATATGGTTTATTATCTTTCTTATGAAATCCGTGAGAATTATCAAGGATTCCCATACTACCTAAATTGTCCAAATAAGTATTAATGTTTTGAGGGAAAAGAAGCTCAATATCTTTTTGTATTGACGTTCCATTTTTAAGGATTGTCATAAAGCCTTTATTGTTAGCAACGTGAGCTCTTAACGAAATACAAGGGATGAAATCTTTTTTAAGTAGATGCTTTATTATTCTTGCTTCGTCAACCGAAAGTCTTTCGATTAATTGAATAAAACTAGGATGAGCTAAATTTACAGTTTTGGAACAACTTGCTTTTGTTAATAAACTTGTAAATAGGTCAGCTATTTCGTCATTAGTTGTATAGCTTAGCTTATCAATTATCGGTGTTCCTATTTGTGGATTAACTTCACAAATATCTTCCTCTGGAATAGTGTCAAGTTTTTCTTTATAATCATTTAATCTCTTTTCAAAATTTAGTTTAAACTTTTCGTTTAGCAATTTTACGGGAAGAAGAATTGACGTGCTAAATTCCAAGACGGTTTCTAGAGCAATTCCAACTTTTTTCACACCTGGTTGAGCTAAATCCTGATATATTGACGTTAATACTTGTGGCACATCTTTTACTAATCCAATGAGTTCTTTTCCTGCTTCCATTATTTTCTAAATTACTGCCAACACTGTTCTATAGTTACCATTAGTAACTATATTCTTTTATACGATTACTAAAAGGCAACTTAAAAAGTTACCAACTGGGTGGGGATTTGGTTTTAACATTACTAAACTACATAATTTTTTTGAATTTGTAGTTTTTAGGGTTTCGATACTATGTTGGAGGGTCGGGAGACTTTGCGGAGCGGGCGGTATGAGAGCCTCAACACGGTGAATTTTCATCGCGTCAGGCTACTCGATTGCCCACAGTTTTTATTCCAATTGCAATTTCTTAAAGAATATTCTATTTCTTAACGTAGCATCTTTTAATAGTTTTCTAAAACTAATAATCTCAATATACATTTTATATCCTCTATGAAATCCAAAATATCCTTCTTTGTCGGGACTTTCTGTTAATTGGTTATGTAAAGCAAATTCTTTTATTTTTGGTGTAATGTCTGCAATTACATATCCATAAATTGGTGTACAATCGTTTACTTTAATTGGTTCCAAACCATCTGGCATTTCGTACTTGCCTAAGCGTATTTTATTTAGATACTTTCCAATTTGTAAGACTGGGTCATCTTTCTCTCTGTAATTGGTTCTTTTAGGTCTTTTAAATTCAAAGATGGTTAATGGATTACTAAATTCATTATCTCCATTTCTGAAAGATTGTTTTTGGTCAAATACAACTAGGTCTGGTTCATCAAGTGCATTGTTTACTTTTTTGGAAGATATCTTTTCATCAGACGAAATGAATTCTGAAAAAACTAGCCTTTCATCAAGTAACCAAAGATTATGTTCCTCATAATTTGTGTTTTCCGAGTTTCTCCTCATTGGGTAAATGATGTTATGGATTTCTTCTTCTAAAAATCCATCCCCATCTTCATTTCTTTTGAGCATCTCTCCAAATGCTTCTAGAATACATTTACGATTATAAACATAATGAGCCAAATCGCTTTTACCTATTTCAGAAATCTCTGAAATCATATCATTTAGAGTTCCATTTTTTAAATTTTCAGGGTCTTCAAAGAATTGATTAAATCGACTTCTAGTGTCAATTTCTTTTTTATGTTTGACTTTATGAAGTTCCATTTCAATCTCATTTTCAGATAAGTTATATCCAATTTTTGAAAAATCTAAATCATTTACATAAGATTTGTGCCAAGGTGCACTTTTGGTAACGTAATTTTTTATTTTTTCAACTTTCTTTTCTGACCTCGTAGATATGTCATTATTGAAGATTTCTTTAGTTTTAATTGCAGATTCTCTTTCAATGTCAGTTTGTGAAAATGGATAATAAGCATCTCCTTTCTCTTTGCCAAAATCAAATGCTTCTCTTTCTAATGAAACGTGTTCGTCAAGATATTTTCCGAGTATGTAGGTTTTTATAATATAATTTTTTCTAGATTGAGTTGATGCGTTTATATCATAAAAATCATCTTCGAATTCTGGTACATATTTATGTAAATTCGTTTCTGTAACTTCTCTGTTATGACCTGTAAGACTAATTTTACTTTTTTGATTACCAGCAAAATAGATTTTGAATACTTTTCCTATGAAATGTTTAGTTACATTTTTATCAGAAGTTAATTTAAACTTGAAGTTTTCTATCTCTTGTATTTCATTCTTTCCAGTTATGTAATCGTTTAAAACAACAGAATGACTATCATCAGCTTCCTTTACAATAATTGTTGGACAATTAAACGAGTCATTTATAAAATAAACTAAAAGTTTTTCAAGAAGTTTTCTTGAAATAGTTTCAATATTTTTATCGAATGAGTGTGAGTCAATCAGATTGTTTAAATTTAAAACAGAGTAAGTGTCAATGGCTTCTGTACCATTAATTTTTTCGTCAACTATTATTTCAAATTGTCTTCCAAATCTAAAATCTCTTGATTTTAAAACTTCATTTTCATCTTTAAACACACTAGAAATATTTACGTCTCCGAAGTATTTTACAAACATAAATCGACCAAAGCCTTTTCCTCCAATGTCTTTTTTATATTGACTGTAAAATGTGTCAAAAGAATCTCTGTTTTTTTGATTAAATCCAATTCCATTATCTCTAATTGAGATTGATTTAATGTTTGGTATTTGATTCTCAAATTCAAGAACTTTTTCGCGATGTAAAATGACTTCGATTTTTCCATCAACCACTCCTTTGTCCGAAATTGATTGAATGGAATTAACTATCGATTCAATGACAGGTGTATAAACATTAGATTTGCTCTTTATGTTGTCAATTGTTCCTTGTATGTTAATTCTACTCATATTTTCTCAAATTGTGGGCAACGGCTCAGTGTATGAAATGTAGCGTGTAAAAAGATACTACATTTTGGATTTAGCACAGAGCCAATTTTTTATATTTTGATTTAACTTCTCATTTTATAGCCAAATTAAAAATTTGGCGGTCTCAGCAAATAAAACATAAACCTTTCGATTTAGCACTTACTAGCTATGTTTTATACACCGTGTTGTGAGCTGGCTATTTGACAGATTCTAATTGAGTCAGGTATTGTCTACAATATTTTCTTTCGTGATTTTTGTTTATATTTTTCACTAAACTTTTACCTCCTTGAAGTATTAAACCAGCTTCTAATGCTCTTTTAATATATTCCAAATTTGATGGTTCATCACTTTCCAAAAGAATATACGCAGAAAGTCCATAACTGATAGTTTTAATACCTAAACTGGTCAATTCTCCTGTCCAATCTTTTAAAGTCCTATTGAAAGATTTGCTAAATTCAGAAGGGTCAATTCCCATTCCTAATTTGTTATATGCGTTATCCAATTCAGAATGAAATGCTGATTGTTTAGTTTTAAAATCTGGACTATTTCTAATAGTTATAACTTTTTCAATTGGTAGTTCACTAAAATCTAATGGAAGTTTATGTTCTATTATACTTTTGGCAACTTTAATCTTATTATCATTTGTAATATTTTTTGTTCTTATTGAAATCGATAACTCATCAAGGTTTTTATTATCTGTTATTGGTGACGCTTCTTTTTCGTATGCAACTTCTTGCGCTAAAAATGTCATATATAATTCTCCAAGACTTTTTGAAATATCTATCCCAAATCTAGAATCTTTAACAAAATTATTTTCCTCACAAAACCACCTCCATTCTCCAACAAACTTTTCATCAAATAGAATGTAATTCTGTTCATCTTGATTAGTCCAAACTCGAACTATATTAGCAGAGTGTAGTTCATCTGCAAACGAATGAGGATTTTGAATGACTTTTGTAACATATTCTATTGCTTTTCTCGTTGCTCTAGTTCCTGCTCCTATACCTGGACTTTGTAGTTTTAATAAATCGGTCTCGTTTTGCAATCTTTTATATAATTCAGATAAAAAAGGTACACCAGTTTCAGGAACTATAGGGCTAAAATTATCTAGATATAGCAATGAGAATTTCAACCACTCTAAATCATTGGATTCAAAATTAGGATAGTATATTAAGTTTTTCATTCAATGATGTTTTTCAAGCTTGCTCACAACAATTGTATATAGTTACCTTTAATAACTATATATCCTTTATATCAATACTAAAAGGTAACACAACGTTACCAACTGGGGTGGGAATCTGGTTTTAATATTACTAAACTACATAATTTTTTTGAGTTCGTAGATTTTTAATAATCTATTGTAAACAGCTTCCCCTAAGCTCAGGATACTTTAAAACACGTCCAACACCCATAAACAATGCTCCTAGGAAGTTTTTAGGCTTCCCGGGGCTGTTACCACGCGTCCTGCGAGGGTTGGATAGTCTCCGGCGCAGCTGTATACCCGTCCTGCGACAGTTGGATGGCTTCCGGGAAGGGTGAGAACCCTTCCAGCGAACGTACTCGGTGCTCCGGGGAGTTTTTTAAGGCTTCCATGGTAGCTGGAGCGTGAGATCATTGCCATGGAACGGGAGTACAACCCGCAGGGAGCTATGTGTGCCTTCCTGCGAAGCTACTTGGTGTCACCGGAGCGGGTACTACAATCCCGGGAATACACAATCCCTTCCCCAGAAGGGGTATATCACTTGTTGGGAAATAAGGAAGGCGTATTGAGAGGTTGCTTTTTGGTTTTAGTGAGCAGCTAATATAAAAGTAAAAGACCTTTCAACTTAATGAAAGGTCTAAGTACTGTAACGTACAATTGGCGTATTTACATCATAGCATATACGCTCTTAATACGTTTTAAAAAGGTGCAAAAATACATTGTCTCTCTGCACATTGTTGTCCGTATTCCGAACATTGCGTAGTACCGGGTAAAATACATTGTTTACGCCCTCCGTTGATAGAAAGTTGTTGTGTACGATTAAGCTGTTGTACTCCGCGGAATTCTAAAATTTTGTTTAACATTTTATAAGGTTTTAAAAGTTATAGTGTAAAGCTATAAAAATTGTAAGAATTTTCTTTACGGTTCTCCCTCAGTTAACAAAAAAAGCAGCCTTGGTCATAACGCAAGACTGCTTTTACTAAACAAATTAAATAGATGTACTCAAAACCTAAATTATCGTGGATTGTCCCACATGTATATTTTCAAAATTGATATTAGAATCAAAGGGGTTAGCTATATAGTCTGCAATAAAGTCTCCAACCTTTTGAGTAGATAAGGGATGGTGATTGTTAAGGTCGGGCGTGGTGATGTTAAGCTCTAAGGCCTTTTCTACCGCTTTTTCGATCCTATCGGCCTCATCCAGCAAATTAAAATGTCGCAAAAGCATCGCAGCAGATAAAATAGCAGCAATTGGATTTGCAATATTTTTACCCGTAGCCTGTGGATAAGAGCCATGTATTGGTTCAAACATGCAAAATTTGTTACCCACAGATGCAGAGGCTAGCAATCCAATAGAACCACCGATAACGCTGGCTTCGTCTGACAAGATATCCCCAAACATATTTTCGGTAAGGATCACATCAAACGCCTTTGGGTTCAAAATTAACTGCATAGCGGCATTATCAACAAACATAAAGTCAAGTGCTACATCGGGATATTTGCTAGATAGATCTGTCACCACCTTGCGCCATAATCTAGAGGTTTCCAAAACATTAGCTTTATCAACCAAGGTCAATTTTTTTCTTCTTTTTAAAGCTTCTTTAAATGCCAAATGGGCAATGCGCTCTATTTCTTCTACAGCGTATTCACACAGATCCGATGCTATGGTACCATCAACATTCAAAGATTTTTCTCCAAAATAGATACCACCCGTAAGTTCGCGATAGATTACCACATCGGTACCCTCGATCACAGCACGTTTTAAGGGGGAGTGTTCTAACAGGGTAGGATAGGCCTTTACAGGTCGTATATTGGCATACAATCCAAGCTCCTTTCTCAATGTAAGTAATCCTTGTTCGGGACGCACCTTGGCACTTGGGTTATTATCATATTTTGGATCGCCAATAGCGCCAAAAAGAACAGCATCACTGGTAGCACAAAGCTCTAGTGTTTGCTGTGGGAGTGCATCTCCTGTAGCATCAATCGCTACAGCACCAACTAATCCTTCTTTAAACAAAAAGGTGTGATCAAAACTATGGGCAATCGCTTCGAGCGATTTGATCGCTTGAGTTGTGACTTCGGGTCCAATCCCGTCGCCTGCAAGTACTGCAATTTCTAATTTCATAACACAATTTTTTATAATCAGGAGACATACAATTGTTCCCCGAGCATTAATTTTTTTAAATTTTTGTTTTTTCGAAAGTTTCGATCGCTGCTAAATTGCTTAACAGAAAATCAATGTCATCGTATCCATTAAGCATACAGGTTTTTTTATAGCCGTTAATCTCAAAGTTTTCTGAAGCATTTGTTGCCATCAACCTCACGTGTTGATGTTGAAGATCTACCTCTATAATTGTAGTGGGATCTTTTTGGATTGCCTGCAACAATTCTTGTAAGAAAGCAGGAGATACTTGCACAGGTAATACCGCATTATTTAAGGCGTTGCCTTTAAAAATATCGGCAAAAAAACTAGAGATCACTACCTTAAACCCGTAATCATGTAGCGCCCAGGCGGCATGTTCTCGACTCGAACCGCAACCAAAATTATCACCCGCTACCAAAATCTCACCGTTGTACGTACCGTTATTTAGTTGAAACGCAGTATTAATACTACCATCTTGGTGATACCGCCAGTCTCTAAACAAATTTTCGCCAAAACCTTCTCGTGTTGTAGCCTTTAAAAAACGAGCGGGTATGATTTGATCGGTATCAATATTTTGAATCGGTAGGGGAATAGCAGTTGATGTTATTTTTATAAAAGGCTCCATGTTAATTAAGATGTTTGGTAATGTCAATAATTTTTCCGTGTACTGCAGTAGCAGCTGCCATTAATGGACTTGCCAGTATGGTTCGAGCACCCTGACCTTGACGTCCTTCAAAATTGCGATTAGAGGTAGACACGCAATATTCTCCTTCGGGAATCTTATCATCATTCATAGCCAAACACGCAGAACAGCCCGGCTGGCGCAATTGAAACCCAGAGTTTTCAAATATTTTATGTAAACCTTCATCCTTAATTTGTTTGGCTACTTGTTGTGAACCAGGTACCAACCAAGCCGTTACATTGGCTGCCTTTTGTTTACCTTCGACATAGTGTGCGGCAATCCTAAAATCTTCGATACGACTATTGGTACAACTCCCAATAAAAACATAGTTTACTTGTTGATCGATTAGCGATTGCCCCTTATCAAAGTTCATATACGCCAATGATTTTTCAAACGTATCAGAGGTGTGGTTGGGGATACGCTCAGAAATTTTAATACCCATCCCAGGATTGGTACCATACGTAAGCATGGGTTCGATCGCCTCGGCATCAAAGTGATATTCTTTATCAAAAACAGCATCACAATCGGTAGCCAAGGTTTGCCAATAAGCTACTTTTTTATCAAACTCTTCACCTTTTGGTGCAAACGGTTTACCTTTTACATAGGCATAGGTAGTTGCATCGGGTGCAATCATACCGCCACGGGCTCCCATCTCAATACTCATATTGCATACGGTCATTCTCCCCTCCATACTCATCTCCTCAAACACGTTCCCGGCATACTCACAAAAGTATCCAGTACCAGAATTGGTCCCCAATTGCGCAATGATATAAAGAATAACATCTTTGGGTAAAACACCCGGTCGTAAAGTACCAGTAACAGTAACGCGCAAGCTCTTGGGCTTTTGTAATAGCAGACATTGACTTGCAAATACCTGCGCTACTTGACTTGTACCAATACCAAAGGCAATGCTCCCAAAAGCACCATGAGTCGACGTATGACTATCGCCACATACAATGGTCATCCCTGGTTGGGTAAAACCCAACTCGGGAGCCATAACATGTACAATACCATTATAGGCATGTCCTAAACCGTATAATGGGATCTCATTTTTCTCGCAATTAACTGCGAGTTGTGCCAATTGTTTGCGAGACATCTCATCTTTGATAGGTAGGTGCTGATTAAGCGTTGGGGTATTGTGATCTGCCGTAGCAACAATTTGATTGGGGCGAAATACCGGTATTGTTCGTCGCTCAAGTTCATTAAACGCTTGCGGACTCGTTACTTCATGAATTAGATGTTTATCAATATATAAAATCTGGGGACCATCTTCTATTTCTTTGACTACGTGGGCGTCCCACACTTTATCAAATAAGGTTTTTTTCATAAGTTCAAGTAAATATTATTGTAAAAAAACTAGGCAACAGCGGCTACTTCGACATTTGTTTTTTTAATAATATGATGTAAATCGGTGTCATTAATTTCTTTCTTTTTATCTGCAAACTTTAAAAATTCACAGTATACATCGTCGAGTTGTAATTTGGTTAATTCGTAGCCTACCTTTTTTGCACGATAAGCCAGCGCTGCTCGTCCGCTTCTTGCCGTTAATACAATAGACGATTCTGTAACCCCAACATCTGCAGGATCCATAATTTCATAGGTAGCTCTGTTTTTGATCACCCCATCTTGATGGATACCAGAACTGTGAGCAAAAGCATTGGCGCCAATAATCGCCTTGTTAGGCTGTACAGGCATCCCCATATGCTCAGACACCATTTGACTTGTAGCATAAAGCATTTGTGAATTAATATTGGTACTTAAGTCTAGGTAAGGATGTTGTTTCATGATCATAACCACCTCTTCTAAAGAGGTATTGCCAGCACGCTCGCCGATTCCGTTAATAGTGCATTCTATCTGTCTGGCACCATGTAAAACTCCAGCAATCGAATTAGCTGTGGCCAGTCCTAGATCATTATGACAATGGCACGACAGGATTACGTTGTCAATACCTTTGACATTTTCTTTTAAGTACTTAATTTTTTGACCATATTCTTCGGGTAAACAGTAGCCCGTGGTATCAGGTATATTAAGCACCGTGGCACCAGCTTTAATCATGGCCTCACAGACACGTGCCAAAAATTCATTATCGGTACGCCCGGCATCCTCGGCATAAAATTCAACATCCTCTACAAATGATTTGGCGTACTTAACCGCAGCAATACCTCGCTCAATCACCTGTTCTCTAGTGGCATTAAACTTATATTTAATATGCGAATCTGATGTACCTATACCAGTGTGAATCCTAGGCCTCTTAGCCAGCTGCAAAGCTTCGGCAGCAACTTTGATGTCATTTTTTACGGCACGCGTGAGTCCGCAAACCGTAGCGTTTTTTACTAATTTTGAAATTTCATATACAGATTTAAAATCTCCGGGACTAGACACAGGAAATCCAGCTTCAATTACATCGACACCCAAGGTGTCTAATTGCTGTGCGATGATCAATTTTTGAGTGGTATCTAGCTTACAACCCGGTACTTGTTCTCCATCCCGAAGGGTGGTATCAAAAATTTGAACTTTATCAATGCTCATATGCCTTTTAAGATTATGTAATTACTTTCTATATACGTAGTAAACTTTCATAAAATACTACCATAGATATTTCTTTATTGTCTCACGAATTTATATTTTGGGAATGTTAAAGAGATAATATTTTAAAAGCATTTTACAATATCAAAAACGCTTTTAATTATAGTAAATAACTTGTAAACAGTATTTTAATTAAGTAGTTCTTACAATGACTAATGATCAAAAAGACCCATTATTTGTGTTGGTTAAATCACTTTCAAAATCCGAAAAGCGACAGTTTAAAGTATACGTAGGACGCTTAGGAGGGAATACTGATTCAAAATTCTTAGCCTTATTTAATCACTTGGATAAAAGTACTTGCCTAGACGAACAAGAAATTATCAAAAAAGGCATCGTTACCAAATTACAGATATCAAATCTAAAAGCACATCTGTATAAACAAATATTAATTAGTATGCGACTAAGTCCAGTACACCAGAACGTTCGCTCCCAAATTAGAGAACAAATGGATTTTGCTACTATATTATATCACAAAGGTTTATACAAACAGAGTCTTAAAATCTTAGAAAAAGCCAAAGGTCTAGCAATAGATAATGAAGAGCATACTAGTGCGTACGAAATTGTAGAGTTAGAAAAGATTATCGAAACGCAATATATTACCAGAAGCATACATACGCGTGCAGATGAGCTATCCATAGAGGCAAAAGGACTGAGTGTAAAAAATGTATTGACAAGTAAGTTGTCCAATTTGTCTTTACAGTTATATGGCATAATGCTTAAAACAGGCTATGTCAAAAATGATAAAGAGCATACCATCATCACCTCGTTTTTTAATGATAATTTACCATCCTATGATTGGAATTCGCTAGGTTTTAGAGAAAAACTCTGGCTATACAAAGCACATTTATGGTATAGTTTTATAGTACAGGATTTTTTATGCTGTTATAAATATTCAAAAAAATGGGTAGCACTGTTTGACGAATATCCCAAGATGGTTACACTTAACCCTGTATTTTATATGCGGGGTAATCATTACCTACTCGAATCACTCTATTTAATCAAAAATCATTCACAACTTAAAAGAACCTTGCAAAGGTTTGAAGCAACAATTCAATCAAAGACTTTTCCTTTAGATGATAATATCGAAATGTTATCATTTCAATTTGTATACAATAATCGACTCAATATTCATTTCCTCGAAGGTACCTTTATCGAAGGTGAAGGACTGGTACAAAAAATTTTGGATGGGATTATGTTGTATAGCGATCGTATGGATGATCATCACATTATGGTACTGTATTATAAGATAGGATGTTTGTATTTTGGTATGGATAACTACCGTAAGTGTATTGAATATCTTTCCAAAATTATACACAATAGAGCATTGCGTATGCGAGAAGATTTAATGTGTTTTGCCAGAGTACTAAGTTTGGTAGCTCATTACGAAGCAGGCATGGATTATCATCTTGAATCCCAGTTAAAGGAAACTTATAAATTTTTGATTAAAATGAACGATTTGCACGAAGTGCAGAAGGCAATGATACGATTTTTAAAAAATCTTGGAGATATTTTTCCTCACCAGATTAAAGAAGAATTTAAAAAACTACATAAAACACTAAAGCAATACGAAGATCACCCGTATGAGAAACGTGCTTTTTTATATTTGGATATTTTATCATGGTTAGAAAGCAATATTGAAGGTCGCCCAGTGGCAGAAATCATTCAGGAAAAATCAAAAATTTTAATTCGATAGCAATTCATGAATAAAGCAACCCATTTGCGGCATATTTTAGAACTTAACCTCGCCATGCTTTTTATAAGTACTTCAGGAGTTTTAGGAAGATATATAGAATTACCTGTACCTGTTACCATTGGATTGAGAGCGCTCTTTGCCGCTATTGTATTGTTTTTATACTGTCGATGGCAAAAAATGTCGTTTAACATTCAAAGCAAAGACCGCTTATCTATTCTAGCAACAGGAGTTTTAATGGGGTTACATTGGATTACTTATTTCTACGCTTTGCGACTCTCCAATGTAGCTATAGGAATGCTATCACTCTTTACCTATCCAGTTATCACAGCCTTGTTAGAACCAATGTTACTTAAAACAAAATTTGATCGCAGTCATTTATTATTAGGAGGACTTGTTGTAATAGGAGTTTACTTTTTATTACCCGTGATAAGTTTTGAGAACTCCATAACACAAGCCGTTATGCTGGGGGTACTTTCTGCCTTATTTTATGCGTTGCGCAATTTGATTTTAAAATCTAAAGTGACCAATTACAATGGATCGATGTTGATGTGGTATCAACTTCTAATCATTTCGGTTTTTTTACTACCTAGCTTCTATTTTTTTGAAGTATCTCACGTAAAAAATCAATGGCACTATCTAGTAATACTTGCATTTTTAACTACTGCGGTAGGCCATACACTATTTTTAAAAAGCTTTAAGCAATTTTCGATTACAACGGCAAGTATCATAAGTAGTACCCAACCAATATATGGAATCGTTTTGGGTATATTGGTTTTAGGCGAAATTCCAAAAGTAAGTACATGCATCGGGGGCGTACTTATTTTATGTTCTGTTGTAATAGAAAGTATTCGTTCGTACAAGAATGTGTAAAATTTCCTACAAAATTCATTTAATTTATGATATTTATGTTTTTTACAGGTAAAAAATGGTTTTTTGACTAATTTTAGTATCTTTAGCTTTTTAAAAAACCAAATCTATTTATTATGAAAATTAAATTGTTGAGTAGTGTATTTATTTTTTCTTTATTCTTTATCTCTTGTTCTAGTGACGATGATGGTGGTGAGCAAGAAAAAGAGGAAGCTGTAGTAACGTTAAAGTCGACTGCAGATATTTCATTTTCTCTTGATGATTCAAACCGTTTTTATGCATCCAGTACAAACGAAATGTATGGTGAAGGAAACATCGATGCCGATGCAGTAAAAGTTATTGATATTGTTGGTGATAGTAATACAGCTTTTATTGCTTTCTCAAGCCCATCAGAAACAGAGGATTTTATTACAAATGGATCTGTTACAAAAATTCAAACTCAGAATGTGAGTATGACTGTAGCAGAGTTTGATGCAATGGAGGATGATACCACGTTAAAAGCACTTACCGTAGTAGGTGATAACGAAGCAATTGGTCTTGAAGGATATAAAGATAGAATTGTTATTTTTGAAAATGCAGCTGGTAAAAAAGGTGCGATCAAATTAAAAGCAATTAACGCTACTCGTTTATTAGTAGATATCAAAGTTCAGATGTAAGCGTTAACACATCATATATATATAAGCCTTGCGCATTTGTGCAAGGCTTATTTTTTGCATGCATTCCAAACAGGATCATTAGGAGGAGGCGCAATGATATGAATAGGTTCTTTCTTAACGGGATGCACAAACCGCAAGGCTCGCGCATGTAAGTGAATACTACCATCTTTGTTGCTACGATCCGATCCATATTTAAGATCTCCTTTTATAGTACATCCAATAGTAGCTAATTGAGCTCTAATTTGATGATGACGCCCAGTGTGCAAATTAATTTCTAGCAAGTTGTAATGGTCAAGTTTCTTGACGAGTTTATAGTCTAAAATGGCTTCTTTACTATCAGTTATTTCTTTGGGATATGCGTATGATTTATTCTGTTTCGTATTACGCTTTAACCAATGTGTAAGTCTATCACTTTCTTTTGGAGGTCCTCCTTTGACAACTGCCCAATACGTTTTTTTAGCATCTTTTTCTGCAAATAATTTATTAAGGCGGGGTAAGGCTTTACTGGTACGTGCAAAGACAACAATCCCACTAGTAGGACGATCAAGTCGATGTACAACACCTAGGTATACGGCTCCAGGCTTGTTGTATTTATGGGCTATGTATTCTTTGACGACTTCGCTTAAAGGTGTATCTCCAGTTTTATCACCTTGAACAATATCTCCAGAACGTTTATTAACAACTATAATGTGATTGTCTTCATATAGGACATCGAGATTATCCTTTGTAGAGAGCTCTTTATTCATAGATTATCAAATCATCAGATGTTTCTAGCTATTGGATATGTTAAAAGCACGAACTGGTGGCTAATATTGTTCTTCATCATTCGGGAAATCTAATGCTTTTACATCTGAAACATATTGGGTAAATGCATTAGTCATCTCTGTATATAAATCTAAATAACGACGTAAGAATCGTGGGTGAAATTCATGAGTCATGCCTAGCATATCATGTGTCACTAATACTTGTCCATCAACACCATTACCCGCACCAATGCCTATAACAGGTATTGTTAAACTTTTGGCAACTTCTTTTGCAAGCTTAGCTGGAACTTTTTCTAACACTACTGCAAAACAACCCGCTTTTTGAAGTAATAAGGCATCTTCCTTTAATTTCAAAGCTTCTTCTTCTTCTTTAGCTCGTACTGTATAGGTTCCAAATTTATAGATGGATTGAGGTGTAAGTCCTAAGTGACCCATAACTGGAATCCCCGCATTGAGAATTCTTTTTATAGATTCTTTAATTTCTTTACCGCCTTCCATTTTAACGGCATGCCCGCCAGATTCCTTCATGATGCGTATGGCAGATCGCAAGGCTTCTTTGGGATCACTTTGATAACTTCCAAAAGGTAAGTCTACAACCACGAGTGCACGTGTTATTGCACGAATAACAGAAGAGGCATGGTAGATCATTTGATCCAAAGTAATGGGTAGTGTTGTCTCATGACCAGCCATTACATTAGAGGCAGAATCTCCTACAAGAATTACATCGACTCCCGCACCATCCACAATTTTTGCCATGGTATAGTCATATGCGGTAAGCATAGATATTTTTTCTTTGTTAGCTTTCATCTCAATTAGAGACTTAACTGTGATACGCTTGTAATCTTTTTTTGCAGTAGACATAGTAGAAATTAATTTAATATGGTAAAAGTACTAATTTAGTAAGATGTGACAAGTTCAAAATTGCCACCTTTATCAGGTTTATACCATGCATCCATAAAAAAAATGTATTTTTAGGTATAAAACATAATTTTATGAATTCACTTTATTACCATATCATCATATTTTCTTTAAGTAGCTTACTAGGATATACACAGAATACTCAATCTTCTCAATCCAAAAAGCTTTTGCAAGAAGAAGTGAAAGCAACGATCACAACTTTTTTTGAAGGTTTTCACAGTGCAGATACTACAAAGATTTATACTAGTATTGATAAAAGTATGATCCTACAAACGATAATTCCAGATACTAAGGGGGGTAGAACGATCACCATGAGTAATGTTAAAATGTTTGTTTTAGCAATACATAACAAACAACAATCAGAAAACTGGAAAGAAGAACTGCTTGATTTTAAAATAGAAGCTACCGATGCTATAGCCCATGTATGGACTCCGTACAATTTTTATTTGAACGATAGATTGAGCCATTGCGGGGTTAATAGTTTTCAGTTATACAATAATGGTACTGCTTGGAAAATTACAGCTATCGCAGATACGCGTAATACAGAGGGCTGTATAGTAACTACTAATTAACTAGCAATCACTTAAACTAACGGCAATAGCAAGCCCCCCTTCACTGGTTTCTTTATACTTGGTATTCATATCCTGTGCTGTTGCCCACATGGTAGCGATTACTTTATCCAAAGGGACCTTGGCATTAGCTGCCGTAGTATCCAGTGCCATCTCGCAGGCATTAATAGCTTTAATAGCCCCCATTGCATTACGCTCTATACAGGGTATTTGAACCAAACCTCCTATGGGATCACATGTAAGGCCCAGATGGTGTTCCATTGCAATTTCACTAGCAATTAATACTTGTTCTGGAGATCCACCCATTAACTCTGTTAAGGCACCTGCTGCCATCGCCGAAGAAACGCCTATCTCTGCTTGACAGCCTCCCATCGCTGCAGATATAGTTGCGCCTTTTTTGAACAAACTCCCTATTTCTCCAGCCACTAGCATAAACTGTTTAATATCTTCAAAGTTAGCATCATGGTTTTCGATGACCATATAGTACATCATTACTGCAGGTATGACACCAGCACTTCCATTAGTGGGTGCAGTAACGACACGACCCAGAGATGCATTAACTTCGTTAACAGCAAGTGCAAAACAAGAAACCCATTTTAATATTTGCCTAAACTTTACCTCGGTATCGCGAATGCTCGCAATCCATTCTTGAGGATTTGTATAGGATGCAGTACCAATAAGGTTTTTGTGAGAATCAAAGGCTCTTCGTCTCACATTAAGTCCGCCAGGTAAGGTACCCTCTGTATGACATCCAATATACATGGATTCTAGCATTACCTTCCATATCTCGGCAATGCGCTTATCAATTTCTTGATCTGTGTGCAGAGATCTTTCATTTTCTAATACGATATCCGATATTTTTTGATTTCTTTTGGCACAATACGCCAAAAGATCAGTTGCTTTCTGGATAGGCATCGGGAACTCGTTAAAAGCTTCCAATTTTTTTTCCTTTCGCTTACGTTCTTCTTTTACAACAAAGCCCCCACCTATAGAATAAAAAGTAGAAGCATATTTTCTGCCATTCGTTAATATTGCTGTAAAGGTCATTGCATTGGGATGAAATTCTTTGAAATCCTTATTGAATATGATGTTTTCTGTAAAGTCAAATATGATGTTATGTTCTCTATTAAACGGTAACAATTTAGCTTCTTTAATAGAAGTGATAATGGTATTTATCTCAAGCACATCAATAGTTTGTGGATCATAACCACATAATCCTAGAACCGAAGCAATATCGGTTGCATGACCTTTTCCCGTAAGAGATAATGATCCATATAAATCAACTGTAATCGAGACTACATGATCGAATTTTTTCGTATCCTTTAATTCTGAAATCCATCTACGACCTGCACGCCACGGACCAAACGTGTGAGAACTTGATGGGCCGACACCAATTTTAAGCATGTCAAAAATACTGATACATTCCATAACAAAATAGTCTATAATTAGCGGGTAAATATAATAGTTTGATATAAAGTAGCAACACCTCAATATAAAAATTGTATTAGAGTTTTTATGTTACAATTACAGATATTGGGTATACCCGAAGATGGTAATTGCGATTCATATGACATCATGTCATATGAATTGCCATGGCATAATCATTGAAATAATAGAAGTGTATTAAAAAAGCAATAACACTTAAACAATTTATACAAGGATAATATGAGTAAGATAATAGGTATAGACTTAGGTACGACCAACTCTTGTGTTTCTGTAATGGAAGGTAATGAGCCGGTAGTGATTCCTAACGCTGAAGGAAAAAGAACAACACCATCGGTAATCGCATTTGTAGATGGAGGAGAAATTAAAGTAGGAGATCCTGCAAAGCGTCAAGCGGTAACAAATCCTACAAAAACTATTTCGTCAATAAAGCGATTTATGGGGAATAAGTTTTCTGAATCTTCAAAAGAAGCAGAGCGTGCAGCTTATAAAGTGGTTAAAGGAGATAATGATACCCCACGAGTAGATATCGACGGTCGCCTTTATACTCCGCAAGAACTATCTGCTATGACACTTCAAAAAATGAAGAAGACAGCAGAGGACTACTTAGGACAAGATGTAAGTAGAGCAGTAATTACTGTGCCAGCATATTTTAATGATGCACAACGTCAAGCTACCAAAGAAGCAGGAGAGATAGCAGGTCTTAAAGTAGAAAGAATTATCAATGAGCCTACTGCTGCGGCATTGGCTTACGGATTGGATAAAAAAGGAACAGATCAAAAAATAGTTGTGTTTGACTTTGGTGGAGGTACACATGATGTTTCGATCCTAGAATTAGGAGACGGAGTGTTTGAAGTATTAGCAACCGATGGTGATACACACTTAGGTGGTGATGATGTTGATCAAAAAATTATCGATTGGTTAGCAGAAGAGTTTAAAGCTGACGAGGATATGGATTTAAGAAAAGATCCAATGGCTTTACAACGTTTGAAAGAAGCAGCAGAAAAAGCTAAAATAGAATTATCTTCTTCTTCTCAAACAGAAATCAATTTACCATATGTAACAGCAACTCCAAGTGGTCCAAAACACCTTGTGCGTACATTAACACGTTCAAAGTTTGATCAATTGATTGATGATTTAGTAAAACGTACTATTGAACCATGTAAGACAGCGCTTAAAGCTGCTGGTTTATCAACTAGTGATATAGATGAAATTATACTGGTAGGTGGTTCTACTCGTATACCTGCAGTGCAAGAAGCTGTACAAAGCTTTTTTGGAAAAGCACCTAGTAAAGGCGTAAACCCTGATGAGGTTGTAGCTGTTGGAGCGGCTATCCAAGGAGGAGTGTTAACAGGAGATGTAAAGGATGTATTATTATTAGATGTTACACCACTTTCTCTCGGTATTGAGACTATGGGTAATGTAATGACCAAGTTAATTGAGGCCAATACAACTATTCCTACAAAAAAATCTCAAGTATTCTCTACTGCTGCAGATAATCAACCATCTGTTGAGATCCATGTTTTACAAGGAGAGCGACCAATGGCTGCTGATAATAAAACAATTGGACGTTTTCACTTAGATGGAATTCCACCAGCACAAAGAGGTACACCTCAAATTGAAGTAACGTTTGATATTGATGCCAATGGTATTATCAAAGTTTCTGCAACAGATAAAGCGACCAATAAAACTCAGGATATTCGTATCGAAGCTTCTTCAGGACTTACAGAAGAAGAAATCGAGAAAATGAAGAAAGAGGCTGAAGCAAATGCAGAATCTGACAAAAAAGCTAAGGAAACGGCTGAAAAGCTGAATGAAGCTGACGGAATGATTTTCCAAACAGAAAAGCAATTATCTGAATTTGGTGATAAATTATCAGAGGATAAGAAAAAACCAGTCGAAGAGGCTTTAGAAGAGTTGAAAAAAGCATATGAATCTAAAGATTTAGCCTTGATTCAACCAGCACTTGATAAGATCAATGAAGCTTGGAAAGTAGCAAGCGAAGAAATGTATAAGGCTCAAGCTGAGGCACAGCAAAATGGTGCACCGGGTCCTGATGCAGGAGCACAACCAGAAGGTGGAAATACTGAAGGTAGTGATGTAGAAGATGTTGATTTTGAAGAAGTAAAATAATTCTAATTCAATTTTATATAAAAAAATGCGCAGTGTTAGCTGCGCATTTTTTATTGATTACTGTCTTGCAATACAATCTAATATCCTGCAGCCGTATCATCTCCTCGCTTATCGGCGCCACCTTCTAAAGTTCCATCGTCGCGAACTAAGATGCCATCGACTTTTCCTATGATTTGAGAGTCTTGCTGATCAATAGTATACCCTTTATTTTTTAAGTTTTTTAGCAGCTCCTGATCAAATGCATTGGGTTCAAAAATAACTACATCCGGCAACCACTGATGATGAAATCTAGGAGCATTTACTGCATCTTGCATGGTCATATTAAATGCATGTACATTAAGGATAGTTTGTAATACCGAGGTGATAATGGTAGAGCCGCCTGGTGTCCCTACAGACATCCATAACTTATTATTTCTCTCAACTATAGTTGGTGTCATCGAGCTTAGCATTCTTTTCTCGGGAGCAATTGCATTTGCATCAGCTCCAATAAGCCCAAACATATTAGGGATCCCGGGTTTGGCACTAAAATCATCCATTTCATTATTAAGAAAAAAACCCAATTCTGTATTGAACAATTTAGATCCATATGCTCCGTTAAGAGTTGTTGTAACCGAAATGGCGTTGCCAAATGTATCTACGATAGAGTAGTGAGTTGTTTCATCACTTTCGTAACCAGGAAGTTTGCCATGAGAAATTTCAATAGAAGACGTAGCCTTTTTAAAACTAAAACTCTGCATACGCTTCTGTAAGTAGTTGGCACTAATTAGAGTGTCCAAAGGAATGGTTACAAAATCGGGATCTCCTAAATAAAAACTTCGGTCTGCATAGGCACGACGCTCTGCCTCAACCAACAATTGAATTGTTTTTTCTTTATTATGACCATATTGCTGAAGATCATATGGCTCAATCATCTTCATTATTTGCGCGAGACAAGTACCTCCACTTGATGGGGGTGACATGGATATAACTGTGATATCTTTATACGTAAAGCGAATAGGTTCTCGCCATACAGCTTTGTAACTTGCCAAATCATCTAAGGTAATGATGCCCCCATTTTTTTTGAGATGATCTACAAAACTTTCAGCAACAGCTCCTTTATAAAATCCATTACGGCCTTTGTCAATAAGTGTCTGTAAGGTTGCAGCCAGAGCTCTGTTTCGTATAGTATCTCCGGCGATAATATCTTTTGCATAGGGGATCGTATCTGTGTTCACCGCTAAAAAGACATCGCGGTATTTGGCAAATCGTTTATATTGTTTTTCTGTTACCACATAACCTTTTTGTGCTAAACGAATTACTGGCGATAGAACGTCTTGCATGGGTAAAGTCCCGAACTTTTTATGCGCTTCAAAAATTCCGGCAACTGTTCCCGGTACTCCCACAGCCAGTGCACCCAACTGACTTTTTTCGGGTAGTACTTCTCCCGAAGCATCAAGATACATATTTTTAAATGCTGCTTTTGGAGCTTTTTCTCTATAATCCAATGCACCAACAGTACCATCTGCCATTCTGTATACCATAAAACCACCACCACCTAAATTTCCTGCAAAAGGGTAACAAACTGCCAAGGCCATTTCTGTAGCAACCATAGCATCAAAAGCATTACCTCCTTTTTTCATGATTTCTATTCCCACCTTAGAGGCTTCGGCTCTAGCCGAAACAATCATGGCTTTATCGGATATTAAACCATTAGTGATTATTTTATTTTCTGTGATTTTAGTCTTACAGGAGAGTAAGCATATAAAAAGACAAATTGTAAGTAGAAATCTTATCATTTTTTAGACTATTTAGTGAATGTTATAAAACGCTACAACGGTCGTTAACTATTATTTTAAATTTTTTCTATTTCATTTTTCGTAAATAACATGAGTTCCTCAAAAAATAAAGTAAACTCACTTTCAAATGCCTCATAGTATCTTTCTAACTCTACTACTGCCAAATTCATTTTAGATCTGTTTTTGGTACGATGATTCATTTGATAAAGAATCTTGCTTATACCGTCAATAGTTGCATAACTTGCCAACCAATTATCTTTGATCATATGGGGTAAAAAGTCTTTTATACGTTTGGGCAGTAGTCCATAGTGATCTTGTAGGGTTTGGTAAAAAGATGCTACATAAAGGGGTAGAGATGTTTTATGGTAAGTGTTCCAATTTGCAGCTAGGTAATGGTCATATAAAATATCTACTATCACTGTGCTGTAATGACTGTATTTAGGAAACAAACGTCCTACACTCTGGCGTACAATGGGATGAGTATCAGTATAAAAATCAATTTGACGATGCAGGGTAATACCTTGTTGAATTCTTTTAGGAAATTGCTCAAACTTTTTCCCTTTAACAGAATCAGCTATAAAATTACCAATTTTTAATTCGGTATCATCTCCAGACAGATAGATATGTGCTAAAAAGTTCATAAGGGGAAAATACAATAATAAAAAATGCTGTAAGTTTTTTATTAAACTTTTGTTGTAAAGTTGTGACAAACAATCATACCCTTTACATTTGTTAAAATCAATAAATAAAACCGAAATAAATATATGACATTAATAAAATCGATTTCTGGAATCCGCGGAACTATAGGAGGAAAAGTAGGCCAAAATTTAACACCAATAGATGCTGTCAAGTTTGCTTCGGCTTACGGAGCTTGGCTTAAGGGAGAAACTCAAAAACAACATCCTACTGTCGTTGTAGGGCGGGATGCTCGTATCTCTGGTGCTATGATACAACAATTGGTAATGAATAGTTTAGTTGGTTTGGGAATTCACGTGATCGATCTTGGATTGTCAACAACTCCTACTGTAGAAATAGCGGTACCTATTGAGAAGGCAGATGGAGGTATTATACTTACTGCAAGTCATAATCCAAAACAATGGAATGCTTTAAAATTACTTAATGGTAAAGGAGAATTTTTAAATGCGGCTAACGGTGAGAAAATATTGAAAATAGCAGAGCATAATGACTTTTTCTTTGTAGAAGTTGATGAATTAGGAAGTATTACAGAAAACAATACATATATCGATCGACATATCGAAGAAGTAGTAAACTTAAAACTTGTAGATCCAGACGCAATAAAATCTGCTGGTTTTAAGGTAGTTGTTGATGGCGTGAACTCTACGGGTGGTATTGCCATTCCAGCACTACTTAGAAAATTAGGGGTAGAGGTAATTGAGCTATATTGTGAGCCAAATGGTCAGTTTCCTCATAACCCTGAACCTTTAAAAGAACATCTTACTGATTTATCCGAGCTTGTAGTCAAAGAAAAAGCAACTTTAGGTATCGTAGTTGATCCAGATGTGGATAGATTGGCATTTGTGTGTGAAGATGGAGAGATGTTTGGAGAAGAATATACATTGGTTGCGTGTGCAGATTATGTGTTGAGTAAGAATAAAGGAAATACGGTTTCTAACTTATCCTCAAGTCGTGCGCTTCGAGATGTGACTGAAAAACATGGAGGATCATATGAAGCTAGTGCAGTTGGTGAGGTAAATGTGGTTGAATTAATGAAACGCAACAAAGCAATTATTGGAGGAGAAGGCAATGGTGGAATTATTTATCCTGAGTTGCATTATGGGCGTGACTCTCTTGTTGGAGTAGCTTTATTTTTAACTCTTTTGGCCGAGAAAAAATGTGCCGTAAGTACGTTAAAAAAGTCTTACCCATCATATTTTATGAGTAAAAATAAAATTCAATTAACACCTTCGTTAGATGTTGATATGATTTTAAGTGAATTTCAAAATAAAAATAAAGGAGAAGCTATTACGACCATCGACGGTGTTAAAGTAGATTATGACAACTCATGGGTACATCTAAGAAAAAGTAATACCGAGCCAATTATTAGGATTTATACAGAGGCGTCTAATCAAGATGAGGCAGATCAATTAGCAGAAAAGACTATAGCAATATTAAAAAACATTGCTGGTATCTAATTTATAATATCACAGGATTTTGAGAGAGGATATTTGACAGTATCCTCTCTTTTAATGTACAATAGCATCTGCAGGGATTGTTGCCTCTCGATGTTTCCATCTTTTATGTGTCCAAAGATAAAATTCGGGTTTTGAATGTATCTGTTTTTCAAGTAATTTCAGGTATTCTTTTACGACATAATACTGATCCATTTCACCGCTATTATCGGCAATAGGTATGGCACGTACTTCATAATGACCACGTTTTACTTTTTCAACATGCATATAAATTGATGTAAGGTTAAGCTTAGTTGCGATAACTTCTCCACCCAAAAAAATTGGAACTTTTATACCCATGAAATTTGTCCAAAATTTAGCGTTTCCAATTTTAGGCGATTGATCCGATATCATCCCATAGGTACAAATTAATCCATTTTGTTTATCGCGTATTATTTGCTTGAGTACTTTATGGCTAGCAATTAATCTAGAATCAAATCTTCCGCGAATGCGACGTGCCAATTTATCGAAATATTTATTTTTTACCTGTTTATATATACCTACACATGGATTAAGGGAGACTAAATCTATTGCATTAGACCACTCATAACTGGCATAATGTCCCATAAAGCCAATCGTACTTTTGCCCTTTCTTTCCATAGCATGAAATTCATCAAGATTTACCATCTTATAGCGTTTAACCAGCTCTTTTCTAGAGATCGTTAATGATTTTATCATTTCTAAGAACATATCACACAGGTGATGGTAGAACTTTTTTCTAATTTGTTTTATCTCTTTTTTAGATTTCTCAGGATATACAAGTTCGAGATTTTTGGTTACTGTAGTTCGCCGATATCGTATTACATAATATACGATGTAATAAAGGACGTCAGACATAAAATATAATAGGAAAAAAGGAAGTTTAGATATACACCATAAAATGGGATAAGCTATTAAATATATCAATAACTGCATAAATAGTTTTTTATTTAGGTCTTCAAATATACTGTTAATTAATCAGTATGTTTTATAAGCACCAATTAGAAAAACTAGAGGAATAGTTGTCTAGTTAACGGTAGCATTATGAGGAATCGTTGAATTGTTATGTTTCCAACGTTTATGGGTCCAGAGATATAGTTCTGGTCGTTCACGAATTTGTTTTTCTAAAAGTTTTAAATACGTATCTACAATTTCAAACTTTCTACATTTTGAAATATCATCGGTAATAGTTATGAATTTTGCTTGATAGAAACCTCGTTTTACCTTTTCGACGTGTAGATAAGAAACTGATAGATCCAATCGTCTAGCCAATACCTCACCACCCAAATATGCAGGAACCTTTATTCCCATAAAATCTGTCCAGTACATAGCATTTTTGAGTTTAGGCGATTGATCCGAGACTAGCGCATAGGAACATAATTTACCCTGTGCTTTATCATTAGTAATAGCTTGCATGGCATTAAAACTAGGAATTAAACGAGCTTCATACCGCTGCCTTATGCGGTGCACTAAGCGATCAAAATATTTATTCTTTATTTTCTTATAAATTCCTACTGTAGGAAAGTTTATCACTAACTGTGCAACGGTTGCCCACTCATAACTGGCATAATGTGCCATAAGAACGATTATGCTTTTATTTTTGGCTTCAAGTGCTTTAATCTCTTCGACATTAGTAATTTTGAATCTTGCCAACAACTCTTCATCGGTTATGGTCATAGATTTTATCATTTCTAAAAACATATCACACATATGCTTATAAAAGGCTTTCCGAATTGTTTTTATTTGGTCAGTTGTCTTTTCGGGAAAAACAAGTGTCAAATTATTAGTAACAGTTCGTCTGCGATAACCAATGATATGGTAAACAAGTATATAGATAGCGGTTGAGAACATGTAAAAAATACGCCAAGGAAGCTTTGAAATTATCCAAAGTATAGGATAAACTAATCGATAGATGAGTAATTGCATTATTAAATAATATCTAGCCCACAAATTTAATATTATTTATGCAGTTAATCATTCATTACGCCATAATATGAGGAGTAATTATGTATATATTTACTTAGAGAAAACAGTATATTTGAAAAAAAAATGTATGTCTGAGACAAATCTTGTAGTACTACTATTAATTGCTGTAAATGTCATTTTTTCATTAAAAGGATTTAAAGAGTATTCCTTTTTTGAACGCTATAAGTTTAATATAGCTGGTATTAGAAGAGGAGAACAAATTAGAATGCTAAGTTCGGGGTTTTTACATGCGGATACTATGCATTTATTTTTCAATATGTTCACCTTGTACTTTTTTGCTCCTGTAGTAATTATATATCTAGGAACTGTAAAATTTTTGGTTGTTTATATTGCTAGTTTATTAGTGGGAAATTTATTTTCTTTTGTTTTTCATAAAAATGAACCGCATTATAGCGCAATAGGAGCAAGTGGAGCAGTATCAGGTATTATCTTTTCTGCAATTTTGTTTCGTCCTGATATGAGTTTGTATTTGATGTTGATACCAATTCCCATACCCGCGTATATTTTTGGGATAGGATATTTATTGTACACTATATATGGCATGAAAAATAGACAAGATAATATAGGTCATGATGCACATTTTGGTGGTGCGGTAGGTGGGTATTTGGTAACCTTATTAATAGCTCCTTGGCTTTTTCAAGAAAATCTTTTAATGATTGGTATTCTCGCAATTCCGATTATCATTCTTTTTATACTGCAACGTTTAGGTAAATTATAAACAAAAATAGGCAGTCGATCGACTGCCTATTTTTGTTTATAAAAATCAATATTAGTCTAAAAGTTCAGCTATTTTATTTTCTAAAGCTACACCTCTCAAATTTTTTGCTATAACTTTTCCATCTTCATCCAATAAAAATGTGGCAGGAATAGATCGTACACCATATAACTTAGCGATAGGTTCTTGCCAAAATTTTAAATTAGAAACATGACTCCATTGTAAATTATCAGCAGCAATTGCTTCTAACCACTTGTTTTTATCACGATCTAAAGAAACTCCAATAATATTAAGGCCTTTATCATGATATTTATTATAAACGCGTACGACATTAGGATTTTCAATTCTGCAAGGTTTACACCAAGAAGCCCAGAAATCAATTATTGTTAATTTGCCCATGGCATCATTTAAGGAGATATTAGTCCCATCGGGTGATGGGGCGGCAAAACTTACTGCCTCACTACCAACATCAATCCGACCTACAGAGTTACGAATCAATTGATCTAAGTTTTTTGCTAATCGTGTGTTTTTTAAAGAAGCATCTACCGTAGTGTACAATTCTTTAATTTCACGAGCTGGTATTACTTTAAGATTTAATAAATCAGTTAGCGCCATAACTGATACGATTGAATTTGGATTTTGTTCTGCAATATTTTTTCTAAACGTTTTCTCTTGATTAAACGCTTCTGTAAGCTCGGTTGCTATTCGTTTGGCTTTATCACCTTCTTTTAATTTGATAGCGATTTGGTATTGATTATTAAGATCAATTCTTCTATTATTAAATTCTTGAACTTTTATTACATACTCAAAGAACAGATCATTATCAATACCTCCATCGATTTTTGAAGAACGCAAACTATCTTTATAAATAGTCATTTGAATTGGATTATTCTCGGCTAAGTATAATACATTACCAGAAACCTTATCAAACGTCAAATAGTTAAAATCTAACTGTTCAACTGGCGGTAATTCTATTTCGAATTTACCATTTTTAATAATTGTAGAATCAATAACAGCAGGTCGGTTTGATTGACTTAATGCATTAACATATACCGCTGTTCCGTCTTCAAAACCTTGTGTTGATCCATAAATAATATAACTATCTTTTTTTTCGTTTTGACAGCCTAATGTCACACTAATTACTAGCAATAGTAAAAATAATCTCATCATAATATACTTAATTTGGGAAGTAAAAATAAAGAATCATAATGGTATAAAAGAATAATTAACTTTATAATTTAATGTTAATCTCTAACTCAAAGCTTTGTCAATTGTAGTATTTTTGCCATATTTAGTGTAAAGTAATAGTTTATGGAGACGTTCGATCAGGATTTTCCTATGGATATCTGGATAAGTTTTTCATCTTTCTTTGATAGGTATCGAGAGTATGCCAAAAGTGATAGATCACTTTTGAAAAATCGTGCGCTCAAAATTTTGGATATCGCCGAGTCACATCCAATTTTGGAGTCTGGCATTCAGACTACCCAAGAAATAGAAGAATTAAGACCTCATATTGATGTTATTTTAGAGGATGTTTTTTCTGAAATTCTGCAAAAGAACGAAATTAAGATAGCTACCATCCCTTTTGGAAATCTTGTATTGAAGTCTACCAGGCGCTATCGTTCTATTGTCGAGGAGGCAGGTAGTTCTTTTATCCCAGCAATCACAAATCTAGAGGATGATCATTACTACATTATGGGATGTAGTATTATATTAAATCATTTTTATGGTTATTCAATAGATTTTAGACGTCCATTTTACTACAAAATTCCTGATGCAACGGGAATGATTCGCTATTATAAGATTTTGTACAATGCAGATTTTGTAAAAATCGAGAAAACCGATTTGGCAGTAAATATAACAGATGAAGAGGTTGGAGAATTGCTTGATCATTTTGATGACATATCAGTTTGGAAAAAATTCTTTCCACCCAAAAGCTATAAATTTAAGGGAGTCATAATCGCAAATATGTTTGATGCAACTACTGATGTGTCGTTATCAGAATTTAAGACTAGTTTGCTTCAATATGATAAGACTCAAAATAATTTTATTGAGCGATTTCAAGATATATTTAGAGCTATTTTTAATTTACCCGAAATACGAATAGGTTTTTCCAATTATAATGAAGAGGATCAAGTATTTGAGCGCGTTCCATTTAAAGACATAGACAGTTATATACTCAATGATCGCTATTCTGAAGGGTGTAAGGAAGCTTTATGCTGTGGATCGTATGAGAATTTATTTGGTAAGTCTACATATTTTCCGATTTCTGATGTTGAAAAATTTCAGCGACTTATGCCAGATGAAAAATTCTATGAGAATTTAGTAAATCAAAATGTGCATAGTGCTATTATAGCGCCTATCGAGGGTGAGGGTAAATTACTGGGTGTTTTAGAAATTGTATCTCCCAATAAGAGAGAACTTAATAGTATTAATGCGCATAAGTTGCAAGATGTTATGCCGTATTTGGTTGATTCTGTATTGCGTTCCAAAGTCAAAGCCGAAAATGAACTTGAACTTATTATACAAGAGGAATGTACTTCAATTCATGGAAGTGTTTATTGGAAGTTTAGACAAGAGGCGAAGCGTTTTGTACGATCTAAAATTGAAGGGTTACCAACTTCTTTCAGAGAAATAATTTTTGAAAATGTATATCCGCTATATGGTCAAATAGATATCAAAGGTTCTTCTGAAGCAAGAAACGAAGCCATACAAAAGGATTTGCAATTACAACTTATCGAGATCTCTCGAATCTTAGATCGGGGAATCGAATCCGATAGCCTTCCTATTTACGAACAACTTAAATTTAGAATTGATAAATTTATCGATGAAGTAACCTCTCAATTAGAGGTTGATAGTGAGCAACGAATTCTCAATTTTGTCAAAAAAGATATTACACCACTATTTGAGCATCTCAAAAGTAAATATAGTGATCTCGAGATTTTAATAAATCAATATTACGATCAATTGGATGCTGAATTTAAAATGGTATACAAGCATCGAAAAGATTATGACGAGTCTGTGATGCTTATTAATAAAAAGATGGCAGATCTTCTAGATCAAAAACAAGTTGAAGCTCAGCAATTATATCCTCATTATTTTGAGCGTTTTAAAACAGATGGAGTAGAACATAATATGTACATTGGTGAATCCATCACCAAAGAAGATAGTTTTAATAAAATCTATCTCAAAAATCTCAGGTTGTGGCAGTTACAGGTAATGTGTGAAATGGAAAATGCGTATTATCAACTCAAACAAGATTTGCCTGCAAAACTAGATGTAGCTTCTATGATTTTGGTATTTAATACATCATTATCTGTTCGTTTTAGAATGGACGAAAAGCGATTTGATGTAGATGGCACTTATAATGCTAGATATGAGGTTGTGAAAAAACGTGTAGATAAGGCGAATATCAAAGGTACTGATGAGCGTATTACCAAAGAAGGGAAACTTACTATTGTATACTCTCAACGATCAGACGAATTAGAATATCTACGTTATGTAAAGTTTTTACAATCTAAAAAGTATTTGGGAGATGAAGTTGAAATTTTAGAATTAGAAGATTTACAAGGAGTAACTGGTCTCAAAGCGCTTAGAATAAATATTCTTTATCATCCTGACGAGAATAAAAAAGAATTTTATAATTATGAAGACCTGATGAAGGAACTTGCGTAGTTTATTATTTCAGATTAAAATTTAATTTAAAAACTCAATTCTTACCTAAGAATTGAGTTTTTAGTTATAAATAATATTTTAGTTTAAATGCTATAGGTAATAAAAAGCCACAATAAAGGCGATAACTGAGACGATGATTCCAATCATAAATACTGTATAAGTAAGGCGTAATAATTTATATTTACGATTAAGTACTATGCCAAGAAAGTATAAATCTTTAGTTAATGACTCATACACATATTCCTTGTCTTTAATAATTTCTTGGATCGCCCATTTGTATTCTTGATAGGGCATTTTGTGAAAATTGCCAAAAAAGAGCACATTAATTTCTTTATTTTGTACCTGTTCCTTGGTAAATTCTCCAGTAGTTACATTAGGTCGCGTAGACATAATCGAAAGAATTATAGAGGCTACACTAAACAATACTAAAATTAAACTCGGAAATAATAAATGTTGATTGCTTACAGAATCTAATTTCGGAATCAAATTAGCAAGTGCCAAAGAAATGATAATTGCATTTACCGACAGTAATATGTTGGCTTTTGTATCTGCTATATCGCTAAGTTTGATATGATTTCTTAAAGTAACTCTAAAAAGGGTTTGTATTCCCCGTTCTGGACTTTCATTTTTGTACTTAGCCTTTAACTGGGCCTTTAAAGCTTCCTTTTTATTCTTTTTCTTTCTCTTCTTTTGTTTTTCGATAAGCTTCAATAAATTCTCATCCTTTTTCTTAACCCAATTTTTTAAAGCATAGTCAGTATAATATTGATGTTTTTGAGTAAACATTTCTATATTTTCCTGAATCCATTCTTTGGATGTAAAATCTTTAATATTGTGCAAACGTAATTCTTGTCGTAAAAACTCACTGGTTTCTTCAAAATATTTTTTGGCAAAATGAGAGCTGTCTGCATCTCTAATTACTTCTTCCAAAAGCGTAGTAGGAGTAGAATTAAATTTAGTAGCTAAAATACATTTTTCTACCTTTTGAATAACCTCAGGATCAACATTGTGTTCTCGTAAAAATTTGTTAGCGATGACAATACTTTCTTCTTCATGAGTATCAATACTTTTGGTATAGCCTGTATCATGTAACCATGCTGCAAGCCTTAGTACCTCGGCATCTTTAACATCAATTTCAGAATTTTCTATTATTTCGTTAGTACTTTTAACGACGCGTTGTGTATGGATGTAATTATGATAAACAAAAGTTTCAGGAAGTTCATTTTTAAATAACTGTAAAACAAACTTATCTGCTTTCTCTATAAGTGTTGACATAGACTCGTATTAAATTTAACACCAAAGTACAATATATTAAAATTACCGTCCTATTCGTATGAAAAAATATAACATAATTCTAACAATTCTAAGCTTTTTATTACTATCGAATTGTGCGCTTTATGAGCCCCAATACAGAGATAAACAGACGAATTATAAGGTTGTGGATTCTTCTTTAATTGAAAAAACATTCTTTCTAATAGGAGATGCGGGATATGCTTCGCCTGGAGGCAGTACACCAGGGCTGTTGGCTTTTGAAACATATTTGAAAACACATCCTCAAAAAGGTAATTACGCAATATTTTTGGGTGATAATATTTATCCAGCTGGCATGCCTGTCAAAGGCGCAGTTGATAGACCCTTAGCAGAGCATAGATTAGATGCACAAATAGCTTCGGTTAATGGTTTTGATGGTCAAGTTATTTTTATACCAGGAAATCATGATTGGTATAACGAGGGGCTTAAAGGTTTAAAAAGGGAAGAAAATTATTTTGAAAGTAAATTAAAGGATCGCAAGGTATTTAGACCAGCTCAAGGTTGCCCCATAGAGACTATCGCGATAACCGATAATATTCAATTGATTTTGATTGATTCACAATGGTATCTCGAAAATTGGGACAAGCACCCAACAATCAATGATAATTGTCCCCAAATAAAATCGAGAGAGACATTTTTTCTCGAATTTGAAAGCGCTTTAAAAAAAGGGCAGGACAAGACTAATTTGGTAGCACTACACCATCCTCTATTCTCGAATGGTGTACATGGTGGTAAATATGCTCCTGTGAAGCATTTATACCCTAGTCAAAGAAAAATCCCTTTACCAGTACTAGGTTCGTTAGCAATGATGATTAGAACTAGTGGCGGAGTTTCTAGCCAAGATATACAAAACAAACAATATAAATCACTAGTTCGTCGTATTTCTACAATTGCTGCGAGTGGCGAAAATGTAATATTTGCATCTGGTCATGAACATTCTATACAATACATTGTAAATGATGGTATTAAACAGATTGTATCGGGATCTGGAGCCAAAGCTTCTTATGCTACCTTGGGTAATGATGGTCTGTTTGCTTTTGGAGGTCAAGGTTTTGCACGTCTAGATATTTTAAAAGATGGTTCTTCTCGCGTCGCTTATTTTGGAAGTAAAAATAATGAACCAACCTTACTATTTGAGACAGAAGTTTATCCAAAACGTAAGGATTTTGATTTTTCTTCGTTACCAGATAGTTTTGATCCAGTAGTAGAAGCATCTGTATATGAATATGAGGAAACAGATCGTACCGAGGTGTACGAAAGTATTTGGGGAGATCATTACAGAGATTTGTACGGCACAAAAATTAAAGCACCAGTAGCAGATTTGGATACGTTATTTGGTGGATTAACAGTGATGCGTAAAGGTGGCGGGCAACAGACCCGATCATTAAGAGTAAAGGACAAAGAGGGAAAAGAATTTAATTTGAGAGCTCTCAAAAAAAGCGGAGTTCAATTTTTGCAGGCTAATGCCTTTAAAAACAACTATGTAGTTGATGATTTGGAGAACACAATTTCTGAGGATATACTACAAGACTTTTATACAGCAGCACATCCATATATATTCACGGTAATCCCAAAACTATCAGATGCTGTGGGTATTTATCATACAAATCCTAAAGTTTTTTATGTTCCAAAGCAAAAAGCCTTAGGAAAATATAATGCAGAATATGGTGATGAGCTTTTTATGATCGAAGAACGGCCAGAAGAAAATCATGCGAATCAAATTACCTTTGGACAACCAGATGACATTGAGAGTACTGCCGATGTGTATGAGCGTTTGCGTAGAGACGAAAAATATAAAATTGATGAAACCGCTTTTATAAGAGCACGAATGTTTGATATGTTGATTGGAGATTGGGATAGGCACCAAGATCAATGGCGCTGGGCCGAGTTTGAAGAGGAAAACGGAGACCATATTTTTAGACCAATACCACGAGATAGAGATCAAGCTTTTTCAAATTTTGACGGTGCTTTTTTGGGGACACTTAGAGGTTTGGTAGGAGTAACTAATAAATTTCAAGTATATGATAAAACCTTAAAAAGCATAAAGTGGTTTAATATAGCAGGGCTCAAATTAGATAGAACTTTTATACAGAACAGTGGGAGGGATGCATGGAAAAAGCAAGCACAGTATATTAAAGATCAATTAACCGACGAAATTATTGAAAGTGCTTTCACACAATTACCCGAGGCAGTAAAAGGAGAATCTTCACAAGAGATCATGGATAATCTTAAAGGAAGACGGGATAATTTGGTAAAAATCGCAGATAGATATTATGCGTATTTGGCAGAACTTGCAATTGTAACAGGAACCGATAAAGATGATTATATTGAAGTTGAAAGATTAGAAAATGGTAAAACTAAAATAACAATATCAAGAATTAAAGGAGGTAAGAAAGCTGATGTAGTAAGTGAAAAACTGTACGACAGAAAAAATACTAAAGAAATTTGGCTCTATGGTTTGGACGATGACGATTATTTTAAAATATCTGGTAAGGGTAAAAACCTTATTTATATTCGCATAATTGGTGGGCAGGATCATGATAAATTCGATGTCGAAAATGGTAAAAGGGTTACTATTTATGATTACAAATCCAAACCCAACACGATAATTCGAAAAGGAAATGCAAATATCCGTTTTACTGATACATACGAAGTAAACTCTTTTGACAAAAATAAAGAAATTGTAAAAAAGAATTCCCTGATTCCGGCGGTGGGGTATAATCCTGATGATGGTTTTAAAATTGGAATCAAAAATGTTTATCGTGTGAATGGATTTAATAGAAACCCATTTACCACCAAACATACTTTTACAGCAGGATTTTATTTTGCTACAAACGGTTTTGATATAAAATATAGAGGAGAGTTTGCAGGTGTTTTTAAAAATTATAATCTAGTAGTAGGAGCACTTTTTACAAGCCCTAACTTTAGTGAAAACTACTTTGGTTTTGGTAATGAAACTTTAAATAATGATGATGAATTGGGACTTAAGTTTAACAGAGTACGCATTAGTCATTTAGGAGTTGACATTGGTGCTGCAAAATTTGGCAGATTTGGTAGTTATTTTGATTACAAAGCTAGATTTGAAGGAGTACAGGTCGATAACGATGGTGATAGATTTATAGGAAATCCAATTTTTGAAGTTGAAGATTTAGAATTTTTCAAAAGAAAATATTTTATAAGTGCCGATGCAACTTATCGTTATGAAAGTTACGATGTAGATGTAAATCCTTCCAATGGTATGAAATTTGAAATTAATGGAGGAGTAACAGCTAATGTTGAAAATTTTGATAGGACTTTTGCATACATTAAACCATACTTAGGTTTTTATAATGCTTTGACAACAAATCGTAAACTTGTACTCAAAACTTCTGCGCAAGCACAAATAAATATTGGTGATGATTTCGAATTCTATCAATCTGCTCAATTAGGACAAAATACAGGATTACGAGGATACCGTAATCAACGTTTTTCGGGAAAGCGATCTTTTGCTACTAGTGCAGATGTACGTTATAGTTTTAACCAATTTAAAACAGGTGTACTACCTATACAATTAGGTGTTTTTACAGGTGCTGACTTGGGAAGGGTTTGGTTAGGGGATAATGATAATTCTCAAAAATGGCATAATGATTACGGCGGTGGATTTTGGATTAATAGCGCCGATTCTATTAGTGGAACCTTTAATTTTTTCACTGGTGAGGATGGCCTACGATTTTCTTTTGGCTTTGGCTTTACATTTTGATCAAAATGCTAAATACTAAGCGATGTACTTTACGGCCAATGGAATCTAAAGATTTACATGCCATTCATAAATTGCATATCCTAGAAGAAGTAGACCAGTATAATACACTAGGTATCCCCGAGTCGATACATACTACAGCGAGAATTCTTTCAAAATGGATAGAAAATATGAATGCCCAAATATTCTATGGGTTTGTGATTGAGGACAAAGTCACTAATGAATATATCGGAATTATTGGTTTGCAACTGGGGAATTTAAAATATAGTAGAGGAGAAGTATGGTATAAATTAATGCCAGAACAATGGAATAAAGGATTTGGAACTGAAGTAACCAAAGAAATAGTAAAATTTGGTTTTAAAGAACTTAAATTGCATCGTATTGAAGCTGGTTGTGCCTGTGACAACCTTAGCTCAATACGAGTATTAGAAAAGTCGGGATTCTTGAGAGAAGGAAAAAAAAGAAAAGTACTTCCGTTAAAATCTGGATGGTCTGATGGATTTGATTATGCAATTCTACATGAAGATTGGATCAAAAATGTAGACAGTACTGAAGCTAAGGAGTAATAAAAAACTATAATTTTATTTAAGAGGGTATTCGTATAAATTACCACCAGATTGACCGCGTCCTTCATCTATAATAAATAAAGTGTTTTTATTTTTAAAGCAAACTCCTTCTTTTTGCGATCGATGTTCTAATTGGATTTTTTCGACGTCACCTTCAAAAAAATTATCATTTTTAAAATTTTTAAATATGAATAACTTGTCATAAGTTAGAAGAACTATCTTATCGTTTTCAGTATTGATCGCGGCTCCTGTAACAAAACAATCATTGTCATCATTACAGGTTTCGTAAGAACCAATTAACTTAGCCACATAATCACCTGGAGCTGCAGGAATTTTATACAACTTAGTAACTCCGTCAAACTTTTTAGCTCGATTTTTAGTAAAAAGGTAAAAGTTGTTATTGAGATAAATAAATGCTTCTACATCAAAATTTCGTTTTTCTTTTTTTGGAGGAAACTTTTCTTGATCCTCAAATACAAAAGTTGTCTTTATAGCAGTTGCATTGCCAGTTTTTTTAGCAAATACTTCTGATACTTTGTAGATAACTAAGTCTTTTCGATCGTTCTTGTTATTTCCAAAATCACCAACATATACATTCCCATCTTTGTCAGATGCCATTGCTTCCCAATCAATATTTGTTGTATTAGTTAATTTGATTTCTTTGACAATTGTACCTGTTGCATCAAGACCATATAAAATATTATCGTTACCAGAATCATTTATTGCATAGATTAGTTGATCCTGACTAATTTTTGCAATTCCAGAAATTTCTTGAATACTTGTAGAAAGTTGATTAACTTTTACTAGGTCGCCATATTTTTGACAACTACCAGTAATAGAAGTTAGAATAAAAAATATTGTTACCTTAAGTTTGAAAATCATATTACTTTTCATTTATTTTATTGCTAAGGGAGAGATTATTAGAAAAATCTATAGTCCTAATTGGGAAAGGAATAGTAATACCTTCTTTATCAAATGCTTGTTTAAGAGCGATTATTGCAGTATGCTGTGCGGCCATTATGTCCTTCTTATTTAAAACGTTGGTCCAAAATCTAACAATAAAGTTGATTGAACTATCTCCAAATTCCTGAAAGAAAAACTCTACTTCCTCTTTGTTATTTTGCTTAAAATTTTTTTCAATAGTTTTTTTAGTAAGCTCTGATACTTTTTCTAAATCGCTAGCATAGCCGACACCACATGAGATTGTTACTCGTGATCTATTAGTTTGTGAATAGTTTACAAAAGGTTCTTCAATAATTTTTGCATTCGGTATCATAACAAAATTATTATCAGCTTGTCTAATAACAATACTTCTCAAATTTATATCTTCTACCAAGCCTGCAAACCCATTCGTTTCGACCCAATCACCCAATTCGATCCTTGGTAAAAAGCTAAGAATTACACCCGAGAAAGTATTATTAAGCGTACCTTGTAAAGCCAGTCCTATTGCCAATCCTATGACACCTGCACCCGCGAGGACCGATGTCAATACCTTATCCAAATTTAATAAACCCAAAGCGATAAAAAAGCCGATTAGAATGACAATACTTTTTATCACTCTAATCGTAATACTTTTTATAGATTCTTGGCGTATTCGTTGTAAAATTACATTTCTTAAAAGCCTACCCAGATACTTGGCAGCAAGAAGAAATAAAAGAAACACTAAGATTGCCAATATTAAATTGGGTAGAATGAGAATTAAGCCATCTAACCAACCTTCTAATTTATCGGTTAAATTCTCTATTGAATCACTAATCCTAAATGTTGCTGACGTACTTTTTTGAGCTTCTTGCAATGCCATGTAGTAAATTTATTTTGAAACCTTCATAGAATCACCCGTCTTCATTCTCCAAGCATCTAGCATCCAACTAGTTTTTTCGAGTTCTCTAATATAGGCTCCAACCAAGTCAATAGTTCCTTCATCACTTGCACTATCAGCGGTTTTAACAACTTTACTCATTTGTTTAAGCATGGTTCCGTGATCCTCTAATAAGGTAGAGATCATTTTTTCGTCACTCAAGTCAGAGCTTGATTCTTTTAAGTTTGATTGTTTAATGTAATCAGAATAGTTACTCACTGGTTGATATCGTAAAGTAAGTATACGCTCTGCAATTTCGTCAACTTTTAGTTTTGCATCATCATACATAGCTTCAAACTGTACATGAAGATCAAAGAAATTTTTCCCTAAAATATTCCAATGAAAATTTCTTAATTTTTGATAGTATAAATGATAGTCTGCCAAAAGAGTATTTAATTCTTTTACCGTTTCTGAAGTTTTATCTGCATCTAAATTTAAATAATTCATAAATTTTATTTTTTGTAAGTTTTTATGCAAATTACCATAGAATCTCTCTAAAAAATGAGTAAAGTGCTATAGTTTAGTATAAATTTAACGTAGACTACTAATTGTATTTCGGTACTCCTGCAAAAGAATTTTCTCTCGTTTTTCTCTATGAGAATATTGCAAAAATCTATCTAGTAGTATTTGAACTTAAGCCGTATTGAAACTGCTACAAATTAACTCAATTTCTGAAATACTATCATGTTTATATAGTGTGATTTTTCTCTAAACTTTAATTAAAATAACATGAAAGCTTTTAATATTTTAAGGATTTCATTAAAAAGTATGTATATTTTTAATAAAAATATATTGCTAAATAAGTATATTTATGCAAAAATAGTATAGATGTCTATCAATAGCTGTCCAAATTGTAACTCGTTAAAATATATTAAAAGTGGCATCGTAAAGGATCGACAACGATACCAATGTAAACTTTGTAACTACTATTTCACTGTTAATAAGTTAGGTAAAGGAATTGATGAATATTATGTGAATAAAGCGCTACAACTTTATTTAGAAGGTTTGTCATACCGAGAAATTGAAAGAATTTTAGGAGTTTCACATGTTAGTATCATGAATTGGGTTAAAAAATATGGAATTAAAAGACCATATAACTCAGACTATCATCCTACTTATAAAATTATGAGTGCTTTAGAGTTATCAAATTTTTTTAGTTTGGCATCTAACCTAAAGGGGGCAGGGGTTATTGTTACCGAGTTGGGTGATAAGTTTATGGTTATAAAATGGGAACGTTTTAAAGAGTAACTATACTATATTACCATTTAACTATATTGATTTTTTTTTAAGATATAGAAATTAGGACTTTTAGATAAGTATTATATACTGATTTTCAATTCACACTATAAATCAAAAACTAAAAGTCATGAAAAAAAATCTGATTTTTTTACTTATTCTTTATTGCTTTACTACTCATCACACTTTTTCCCAAGGATCAGCGGATTATACTGGAGGTCTTAAAGTAAAATTAAACGACGAGGGGACAAAATATTTTAGGATATTATCTTGGGCTCAATTTTGGACACAATACAACGACGATGCTCCCGATGATGCTAGTAATATAAACTTTAGTGTTCGTCGAGCACGTATTTTAATGTATTCTCAAATTAATAAGGATTTTCTAATTTTAACTCACTTTGGACTCAATAGCTTGAATGCCAATAATCAAAGCCCTACGGGCCTTGGAGATAGTTCACAACTTTTTTTTCACGACGTTTATCTTCAGTATAGTCTGGGTGATAAGCACGCTGTTGGAGGAGGATTGCATTATTGGAACGGTATATCTAGATTAAATAATCAAGGTACTTTGAATCTGCTAACTCTTGATAACAATCGACAATCATGGGCTACTATTGGTTTATCAGATCAATTTGCTAGGCATATTGGTATCTTTTTTAAAGGCTCTTTTGGAAAGTTACAGTATCGTTTAGCAATAAATGAAGCCGTCACAAATAACTTACAAGAACAAGCTATACCATTACCTAATGAGACTCCCGTTTACGCTGGAAGAAGATTACTAGGATCCAAAGATGCGGGTAAAAATTTTGCTGGTTATTTTGAATATCAATTCTTGGATCAGGAATCTAATTTTCTTCCGTATAAAGTAGGTTCTTACTTGGGAACAAAAAAAGTTTTTTCTCTCGGTGCTGGTTTTTTCTACCATCCAGAAGGTGCGGTTACAGCTGAAGTAGATGGGACATTAAATGGTGAAAATGTAGCAATTTTTGCAATTGATGCTTTTTACGATGCGCCTATCGGTGATAAAGGTTCTGCCATTACTGGGTATGCTACGTATCAAAATAATAATTACGGAGACAATTATACATTGGGTCAGACATACGAAACGGGATCCATGGTCTATGGTCATTTGGGAGTAGTTTTGCCAAATGCTACCGATAAAAAAATAAAATTTCAGCCCTATACTTCCTTCAGTTTACGATCTATAGATCTTATTGATGATACAGCTACCACTCTAGGTGTAGGAGCTAATATGTATATGAATGGTCATAACTCAAAATTGACCTTAGAATATAAAAACACTAAATATGGAGAAGGGGATGCCACTGGATTAGTAACATTACAAGCAATGATTTACCTATAAAATATTTAATTATGTCAGAATCACAAAAAAAGGCTACAGCCTATTGGAAAGAAAATGTTAGATATCTCTTTATTTTACTCATCATCTGGTTCTTGGTTTCCTATGGTGCGGGTATCTTATTTAAAGATGCACTTAATGAAATTCGATTAGGAGGCTTTAGATTAGGTTTTTGGTTCGCACAGCAAGGTTCTATTTATGTTTTTGTCATTTTAATATTTATCTACGTTCGCTTGATGAATAAACTTGATAAAAAATATGGATATGATAAAGATTAATAAATAATAAACTAATAACTAAAATATAATATTATGGATGTTCAAATGTGGACTTATATCTTGGTAGGAATAACCTTTGCGCTATACATTGGTATAGCAATATGGTCTAGAGCAGGATCTACAAAAGAGTTTTATGTAGCAGGCGGTGGTGTTTCACCCTTAGCTAATGGTATGGCTACTGCAGCAGATTGGATGAGTGCAGCTTCCTTTATATCTATGGCAGGTATCATTGCCTTTGCAGGATATGATGGGGCAGTATACTTAATGGGATGGACTGGTGGCTATGTTCTCTTAGCACTGCTGTTAGCTCCATATCTAAGAAAATTTGGGAAATTTACTGTGCCAGATTTTATAGGAGATCGGTATTATTCTAAAACTGCAAGGTCCGTTGCTGTTTTTTGTGCCTTATTAGTTTCTTTTACCTATGTAGCTGGACAAATGCGAGGAGTGGGGATAGTTTTTTCTAGATTTCTAGAAGTAGAAATAAATACTGGAGTAATAATCGGTATGATTATCGTATTGTTCTATGCAGTTTTAGGAGGTATGAAAGGCATTACCTATACGCAGGTGGCCCAGTATTGTGTATTAATTTTTGCCTTTATGGTTCCGGCTATTTTTATTTCTATTCAAATGACAGGAAATCCTATTCCGCAGCTTGGGTTTGGCGATACTGTTTCTGATGGTTCAGGGGTGTATTTATTGGATAAATTAGATGGCTTAAGTACAGAACTTGGCTTTTCGGCATATACCGATGGATCAAAATCCATCTTAGATGTTTTTGCTATTACTTTGGCATTAATGGTGGGAACAGCGGGTTTACCACATGTAATTGTACGTTTCTTTACTGTAAAAAGAGTGAAAGATGCCAGAAAGTCTGCGGGGTACGCCTTATTTTTAATCGCAATTCTATATACAACAGCACCAGCTGTAGCTGTATTTGCAAAAACAAATCTAATAGAATCGGTAAATAATAAAGCATACCAAGAATTGCCAGCTTGGTTTAAAAATTGGGAAGATACGGGACTTTTAGGATGGGTAGATAAAAATAATGATGGTAAAGTTCAATACCGTAATGGAAGTGCTGTAGAAGGTAATAAAAACAAACCTATTTTTGAAGGTAAGAAAAGAGGTGTTAATGGAGAACGCTTGATTTCTAATAGCAATGTATCAAATCAAAATGAACTTTTTGTTGATAGAGATATTATGGTATTAGCCAATCCAGAAATTGCTAAATTACCAAATTGGGTTATCGCGCTGGTAGCTGCAGGAGGTTTGGCAGCTGCATTGTCTACTGCTGCAGGTCTTCTTTTAGTAATTTCTTCATCAGTTTCTCATGATTTAATTAAAAAAATGATTAAGCCAAGTATTTCAGAAAAAGGAGAGTTAATAGCAGCTCGCTTGTCTGCTGTTGCAGCAGTATGTGTTGCAGGTTATTTTGGTATTAATCCTCCTGGGTTTGTTGCCGCTGTAGTAGCGTTGGCATTTGGTCTAGCCGCAGCCTCTTTCTTTCCTGCGATCGTTTTAGGGATATTTTATAAAAGAATGAATAAAGAGGGAGCAATAGCCGGGATGGTTGTAGGGATTCTTTGTATGTTATTATACATGATCAAATATAAATTAGGTTGGTTTGATGAAACCTTGCCTCCAGCTAGCGAATGGTGGTTTGGTATTTCTCCAGAGGGATTTGGAGCAGTAGCAATGGTTATAAACTTTATTGTTTCGTTATCAGTTTCTTCATTTACATCTCCTCCTCCTCAAGATGTGCAGGATATTGTAGAGAATATTCGATTACCTAACAATGCAGGTGAAGCGACACATTAATCAAATTAATTGAATTATCTATAAAGTTAAGAACGTGATTTCTTAACTTTATAGTGATTCATATAGCTAAAGTAGTATAGATGAAAAAAAGACATGAACAAAAACTGTTAGTGCTTTCTATGGTACTTGTTTTTTTATTCAATATTCCTTTGATATTTATCTTCAATCAATCTGGTAATGTCATGGGAATTCCGTTGTTATATTTTTTTATCTTTTTATTTTGGTTTTTGTCCATTCTTTTATCAGCATACATATTAAAACGTTTCCATGAATAGCTACAGTGTTATAAGTATAATTATACTGTATTTGTTAGTACTCTTTGGTATTGCATATTGGGCAGAGAGAATAGCCAAAAAACGTTGGGTTAATAATGCCTACGTGTATACACTCTCACTTGCCGTTTACTGCTCTGCCTGGACATATTACGGTAGTGTTGGCATTGCAGCTCGCTCTGGGGTAAGTTTTCTTACTACATATCTTGGTCCTATCATTGCTGCACCACTCTGGATTGTTGTTTTAAAAAAAGTAATACGCATAGCCAAACAACATAAAATATCAAGTATAGCAGATTTTATATCATTGCGGTATGGTAACAATCGATTTCTGGGAGCTCTAGTAACACTTGTATGTGTTATTGGGATATTACCGTATATATCCCTACAATTAAAAGCTGTTTCTGAAACATTTTCAATATTAACATCAACACCATTAACGGCCTCCACAAGTTCTGTTTTTACAGATACTACATTTTATGTTGCCATTTTGCTTGCTGTTTTTGTAGCCTTTTTTGGCACACGAACGGTGGATGCAGCGAGAAGACGACAGGGAATCATATTTTCTGTTGCTGTCGAATCTGTTTTGAAATTACTTTTTTTTCTTGCTATTGGTGTATATGTTACATTTTATTTATTTGATGGAACTTCTGATATTTTTAAAAAAATAAGTCAAACTTCAGAATTTGATACGTTAGTTAGTTTGACCTCCCTTGAAGCTGGAGTTAATTGGTATTTTATGATAGCGTTATCATTTTTAGCAATTTTCCTTTTACCGAGACAATTTCAAGTTTCGGTAATTGAAAATGTAACAGAGAAACATTTAAAAAAAGCTATATGGCTCTTTCCTTTGTACCTTCTTCTATTCAATATTTTTGTAATTTTTATTGCTTGGGGCGGAAGGTTATCACTTGGTAGTGATGTTAATCCTGATTATTATACATTGCTTATCCCGCTTAGTGAGAATAATATAATTCTGGCTATTTTAGTTTTTCTAGGTGGATTTTCGGCAGTTATAAGCATGGTGGTTGTATCTAGCTTGGCACTTTCGACGATGTTGAGTAACAATTTAATCATCCCTTATGGATTTTTGGATAAATTTAGTCGTAGTCATCCTGAACGAATAGATTATTACATAAAAAATATAAGACGCATCGCAATTTTTAGTTTAATTGTAGGAGCTTATTTATTTTATATTAATTTTAATATTCAACTATCGCTATTTTCCATAGGATTAATATCTTTTGTAGTGATAGCACAATTAGCGCCGTCATTTTTTATTGGTTTATTTTGGAATCGTGGATCTGCAAAAGCTGCTAAATTATCTATTATTTGCGGAAGTCTTATTACGCTCTATACGCTAATCTTACCGTTTGTATTGGATACAATTTTTGATGATTCAACATTTATAGAATACGGTCCTTTTGGAATTAGGTTACTCAAGCCATATCATTTGTTCGGGATTAATTTTCTTACACCAGTAACCCATGCATTTTTTTGGAGTATGTTTTTTAACATATTAGTTTATATGGGAGTATCCTTGGCTAGTGTAGGCAATTATCGGGAGCGTAACTATGCAGAGATGTTTGTTAATAGTAACGCACAATATTTACAAGAAAACGCTTTTGTATGGAAAGGTGAAGCCTATGTACAAGATATACGTAATATGCTATATACTTTCTTAGGAAAGGATAAAACCGATAGAGCTTTAAAACATTTTTTCGTCAAATATAATTTGCCAAAAACCACAGAACGAGCAGATGCAAGACTTATTAATTTTTCAGAAAAATTACTTACAGGAAGTTTGGGAAGCGCATCTTCACGTATATTAATAGCTAGTGTGATCGAGGAGCAACCCGTTAGTTTGATTGAAGTTTTGGAAATTTTGGAAGAAAACAAAAAGACAATCTCTAGTAATAAATCACTTAGACAAAAATCAAAAGAATTAGTGAAGTTAACAGAAGAGTTGAAAAAAGCCAATAATCAATTACAACTTCAGGATAAGTTGAAGGATGAATTTTTGGATACGGTTGCTCACGAACTTAAAACTCCTATTACTGCTATACGTGCAACTTCAGAGGTGTTAAAGGATAATGATGATATGCCTAGTGCGCTACAACGAGAGTTTTTAACTAACATACTTCAGGATTCTAAACGCTTGTCTAGGCTAATTAGTAATATTTTAGATTTAGAAAAATTAGCTTCTGGCAGAGAGATTTTTGATAAGAGAGAACACGATTTACAAAAAACTATAGATCGTGCGGTCAAAGGAGTACTTCCGATAGCCAAGGAAAAACAGATTAAAATCAAAGTTCCTCAATCATTTGCTCCTGTTAAAACCAAATATGATGAGGATCGAATACTTCAGGTATTTACAAATGTCCTATCCAATGCGATAAAATTTGTAGATAGAGAAAAAGGAGAAATTATAATACAGTACAGATACACTACGAATAATGTATTGATTCAGATAGAGGATAATGGTAAAGGTATTCCAAAAGAAGATGTTCCTCATATTTTTGATAAATTTTATCAATCTAAAAATCAAAATATTCAGAAACCAATCGGTAGCGGTTTTGGTTTAGCTATTAGCAAACATATTATAGAAAATCATAAAGGTACTATATGGGTAGATGAAGATGTTGTAGAAGGAGCCCGGTTTAATATTGAGCTGCCTTGTAACTAACAGCAATTATTAATTAAAAAATACTGACAGAAGTAAATCTAAATGAGTAAAAAAATTTTAATAGTAGATGATGAACCTAATATTGTAATGTCGTTAGAGTATATCTTTAAAAAACATAATTATGAAGTGTTTATAGCTCGAGACGGCAGTGAAGCTTTGGCTTTGATGAGAGCTGAAACACCAGATATTATGCTCTTAGATATTATGATGCCCAAAGTTGATGGTTATCAAACCTTAGAATTTGTAAAGAACAATGTTGCATTTAAAAATATTAAAGTGATTTTCTTAACAGCAAAAAATAAAAATAGTGACATAGAGAAAGGACTAGCTATGGGTGTTGATGCCTATGTTACGAAACCCTTTTCAGTTAAAAAATTATTAAAAACAGTTAATGCACTTGCGCAATGAGTGCGAATTAAAATAAAAAATTAAAACCATGATAGTTAGAGACACCTTACAGTTACGATCATTTGCAGAATATAAGGAGGCGTATCAAGAGAGTATAGAGAATCCTGAAAAATTTTGGGATGCTATTGCCGAAAAGTTTTATTGGCACAAACGCTGGGATAAAACTTTGGAATGGGATTTTAAAAAACCCGAAATTAAATGGTTTCAGGGAGGGAAATTAAATATTACAGAAAATTGTTTGGATAGGCATTTAGATACGCTTGGAAATAAAACAGCTATCATTTGGGAACCCAATGATCCTGATGAAGAATCACGTCACATAACCTACAAGCAATTATTTGTAAAAGTTTCACACTTTGCTAATGTCTTAAAAAATAATGGTATCAAAAAAGGAGATCGCGTATGTTTATATATGCCTATGATTCCCGAATTAGCAATAGCAATGTTAGCGTGTGCACGAATAGGCGCTATACATTCTATCGTCTTTGCAGGATTTTCTAGCCGAGCTATAGCAAGTCGTATTAATGACTCACAATGTAAAATGTTAATTACAGCAAACGAAGTGTTTCGAGGAACAAAACCAGTTAAGCTGAAAGAAATGTGTGACGAAGCCTTAAAACAAACACCATCTATCGAAACTGTCATTGTATACCGTCGTACTGTAGAAGCTACACCAATGAAAGCAGGAAGGGATAAATTTTGGTTTGATGAATTACAAAAAGTTGAAAAAGAATGTCCTGCAGAGGTTATGGATGCAGAGGATACATTATTTATTCTGTACACCTCGGGATCTACAGGAAAACCCAAAGGTATGGTACATACTATTGGCGGATATATGGTCTATACGACCTATACATTTGCAAATGTATTTCAATGTGATCATTTTGCAGCTACAGGAGTCAAAAATCAAGTAAAATCAGTGCCAGATGTTTATTGGTGTTCGGCAGATATTGGATGGATTACGGGACATTCTTATATTGTATATGCACCCTTAGCAGCAGGTGTTACTACGGTAATGTTTGAGGGAATTCCGAGTTATCCTGATTATGGGAGATTCTGGGAAATTTGTGACAAACTCGATGTAACTCATTTTTATACCGCACCTACAGCTATTCGTGCCTTAGCCAAACAACCTTTAGATTTGGTAAATAAACATGATCTAAGTTCCATAAAAGTTTTAGGTAGTGTAGGGGAACCTATAAATGAGGAAGCTTGGCATTGGTACAATGATAATATAGGAAAAGGTAATTCACCTATAGTAGACACATGGTGGCAGACCGAAACTGGAGGAATGATGATATCACCATTAGCTGGGATCACACCGACACGTCCAACTTTTGCAACGCTACCTTTACCAGGCATTCAGCCAGTACTTATGGACCCAGAGGGAAATGAGCTAGAGTTGAATTCTAAAAGTGCCGAAGGTCGATTGGCAATTAAGTTTCCATGGCCTTCGATAGCTAGAACCATTTATGGCGATCATCAACGGTATAAAGAAGTGTATTTTTCTACCTACAAAAACATGTATTTTACGGGAGATGGAGCATATCGTGATGCCACGGGCAACTATAGAATAACGGGTAGGGTGGATGACGTAGTTATCGTATCAGGTCATAACCTAGGTACTGCGCCAATCGAAAATGCTATAAATGAGCATCTAGCGGTAGCCGAATCTGCTATAGTAGGTTTTCCTCATGATGTAAAAGGTACAGCACTCTATGCTTTTGTAACTCTATATGAAGGAAAAGATCCTAATGACGCTTTACGTAATGAAATTAGAGATATGGTGGCAAAAACAATTGGACCTATAGCTAAACCAGACAAAGTTCAATTTGTAAGCGGACTACCCAAAACACGGAGCGGTAAAATAATGCGACGCATTTTACGCAAAATAGCCTCAAAAGACACCTCCAATTTAGGGGATACTTCAACATTATTAAATCCCGATGTAGTTCAGGAGATTATGGAAAGAGCACTTTAATTAAAAAATAAAAGGCAATCAACAGATTGCCTTTTATTTTTTAATTAAAAATTTTACTTACTTAAAATAGCTAAAATCTTCTCCATCTTTAATAGAAAGAAGACTTTCATAAATAAGTTTAATCACATTCTCTACATCATTCCTATGTACCATTTCTACAGTAGTATGCATGTAGCGCAGGGGTAAAGATATTAAAGCAGAGGCTACTCCGCCATTGCTGTAAGCAAATGCATCGGTATCTGTACCAGTCATTCTACTCGAAGCCATACGTTGAAAAGGAATTTTATTCTCTTCTGCGGTATCGATCAAAAGCTCTCTTAGTTTGTTTTGGACAGCGGGAGCATAGGAAATCACAGGACCTTCACCAATTTTTGTCTCTCCTTGGGTTTTCTTCTCTATCATCGGTGTAGTTGTATCGTGACAAACATCTGTAACAATTGCAACATTAGGCTGGATAGTGTGTGTGATCATCTCGGCACCACGAAGGCCAATTTCCTCTTGTACAGAATTGGTGATATATAAGCCAAAGGGAAGCTCCTTTTTATTTTCTTTTAATAAACGAGCAACTTCAGCAATCATAAAACCACCCATTCTATTATCTAAAGCTCTGCAAACAAATTTATCATTGTTGAGTATAAAGAATTCATCAGGATAGGTAATTACACATCCTACATGAACACCAAGTTCTAAAACCTCTTGTTTCGTATTGCACCCTACATCAATACAAATATTTTCTAATTTTGGTGATTCTTCTTTTGATTTATCACGGGTATGTATTGCTGGCCATCCAAAAACACCTTGTACCATACCGTTTTTTGTATGAATGTTTACCCTTTTTGAAGCTGCAATTTGATGATCGCTTCCACCATTCCTAATAACGTAAATTAACCCGTTATCTGTGATGTAGTTTACATACCATGAGATCTCATCAGCATGCCCTTCAATAACAACTTTATATTTCGCTTCAGGATTGATCACTCCAACTGCAGATCCATATGTATCCGTAATAAAGGTGTCTACATAAGGCTTTAAATAATCTATCCAAAGTTTTTGCCCGTTCCACTCATAACCAGTTGGAGCAGGATTGTTGAGATATTTTTCGAGAAAATTAATTGAATCTTGATTGAGTATACTTTTCATTGACATAGTAAATTTTTAAATTACGTTTTTTTACGAAGTTAATAATATTCATATAGATATCATGTTTACATTAGGTATTTGTTATTTTTGGAATGATTTTAGAAGATTTTAAAATATGGTTAAATACCTTATATATATAGGAACTCTTTTTTTTTCGATATCTATATCTGCTCAAGATACCTTAAATCAAGGTTTGGCAAGTAAAGATTCTATAAATTATGTTCAATATTACATTGTTGAAGGGGATACTATTCCTCATGAAGCAATAGATCTTGAAGAGGTTATTATCTTAGGAAAACTTAAATTTAATGATAAACTTGCGAGAAGACGTTATTTAATTTTAAGACGGAAAACTAGAAAAGTATATCCATATGCAAAATTAGCTGCGGATAGATTAACAAGTCTAAATAATAGACTAGATTCAATTAAAGGTAAAAGAGCACGTAAACGTTATGTCAAAATTCTTCAGGACTATATGGAAGAAGAATTTACCGAAGAGCTAAAAAAAATGACGCGTACAGAAGGTCAGATTCTGGTTAAGCTAATCAATAGACAAACTGGACACACCTTGTTTGATCTCGTAAAAGAATATCGAAGTGGGTGGAATGCTTTTTGGTATCATAACACGGCAAAACTTTTTAAAATTTCTCTGAAGGAACAATACGATCCTATTAATGTAGAAGAGGATTATTGGATTGAAGATATCTTACAGCGCAGTTTTCAAAATAAAATTTTGGAAGAACAGCGTACCGCTCTTGATTTTAGTTTTTATGATTTAAGGAATAAATGGTCTAACAGCAAAAGCAATTCTTCCAAAGATTCTAAATAACAATCTCTTTATACTGATGAGAGAAGTAGTTGATATAAGATGTCAATTATAAAAAAAAATAGTTTGGTTAGAGTTAATTTAAATAAAATTCATTAATTTTATATTCTATCTTTTTTTAAATCAGATACTTCTATTTTTTTGTAAAATATTTTCAAGAAAAGCACTTGTTGTATTGCAAAAGGGTCGTATGTTTGCACCCGCAAAACGGGCTAACTGTTGAGCGATCGTTCATAGAAAAAGAGTAGAGTTTCTTAAGAGTTTTAAAAGAGGTAAAAATTTCTAAAAAAAACTTTAAAAAAAAAGCTTTTCATAATAAAAAAGGTTTGTATGTTTGCACCCCGCAAAACAGGGTTAGTAGCTGCGGCTAAAGTTCATAGAAAAGTATTGTTTTTAGAGTTTATTTCGAAGAAAAAAATAATTTCAAAAAACTTTCAAAAACACTTGACAGAATAGAAAAAGGTTGTATGTTTGCAGCCGCAAAACGACAAGAAGTTTTGCAGATGTTCTAGAGAGTTTTTGAGGTCTTTATAAAACTAAAAAAAACTTTAAAAAAAGCTTGCTAGTGTAAATAAAGGTTGTATATTTGCAGCCGCTTAGACAAACAAGCAAACGTTCATAATCATTAAGATACTGCAATAGGGCAGAAATTTAAAGAGGTTCGACTCCTTACTCTTAAACAAGAATTGCTAGCGATGAAGATTGCTTTAGTAATTAGAGAAAGTTCATAGACATATTGATTGACAGCGCGTTTTACGATTTAATCTTTCGGGATTAGGTTGTAGAAGCAAACAAAGAATTAAGACTAGAAAGTCATACTTGAGATTACGATAAATTCCGGTGTTGTTTTTAGATAATATTTAAAGATACACGATGAAGAGTTTGATCCTGGCTCAGGATGAACGCTAGCGGCAGGCTTAACACATGCAAGTCGAGGGGTAACAGAGGTAGCTTGCTACTTGCTGACGACCGGCGCACGGGTGCGTAACGCGTATAGAACCTACCTTATAGAAGGGAATAGCCCAGAGAAATTTGGATTAATGCCCTATAGTATTATCGATTGGCATCGATTGATAATTAAAGATTTATCGCTATAAGATGGCTATGCGTTCTATTAGCTAGTTGGTATGGTAACGGCATACCAAGGCAACGATAGATAGGGGTCCTGAGAGGGAGATCCCCCACACTGGTACTGAGACACGGACCAGACTCCTACGGGAGGCAGCAGTGAGGAATATTGGACAATGGAGGCAACTCTGATCCAGCCATGCCGCGTGCAGGAAGACTGCCCTATGGGTTGTAAACTGCTTTTATAGAGGAAGAACTAGTGCTACGTGTAGCACCTTGACGGTACTCTACGAATAAGGATCGGCTAACTCCGTGCCAGCAGCCGCGGTAATACGGAGGATCCAAGCGTTATCCGGAATCATTGGGTTTAAAGGGTCCGTAGGCGGGTCTGTAAGTCAGTGGTGAAAGTTTACGGCTCAACCGTGAAATTGCCATTGATACTGCAGGTCTTGAATTATTGTGAAGTGGTTAGAATATGTAGTGTAGCGGTGAAATGCATAGATATTACATAGAATACCGATTGCGAAGGCAGATCACTAACAATATATTGACGCTAAGGGACGAAAGCGTGGGTAGCGAACAGGATTAGATACCCTGGTAGTCCACGCCGTAAACGATGGTTACTAGCTGTTTGGACTTCGGTCTGAGTGGCTAAGCGAAAGTGATAAGTAACCCACCTGGGGAGTACGTTCGCAAGAATGAAACTCAAAGGAATTGACGGGGGCCCGCACAAGCGGTGGAGCATGTGGTTTAATTCGATGATACGCGAGGAACCTTACCAGGGCTTAAATGTAGTCTGACAGCTTTAGAGATAGAGTTTTCTTCGGACAGATTACAAGGTGCTGCATGGTTGTCGTCAGCTCGTGCCGTGAGGTGTCAGGTTAAGTCCTATAACGAGCGCAACCCCTGTTGTTAGTTGCCATCGAGTAATGTCGGGAACTCTAACAAGACTGCCGGTGCAAACCGCGAGGAAGGTGGGGATGACGTCAAATCATCACGGCCCTTACGTCCTGGGCCACACACGTGCTACAATGGTAGGGACAGAGAGCAGCCACTGGGTGACCAGGAGCGAATCTATAAACCCTATCACAGTTCGGATCGGAGTCTGCAACTCGACTCCGTGAAGCTGGAATCGCTAGTAATCGCATATCAGCCATGATGCGGTGAATACGTTCCCGGGCCTTGTACACACCGCCCGTCAAGCCATGGAAGCTGGGGGTACCTGAAGTCCGTCACCGTAAGGAGCGGCCTAGGGTAAAACTGGTAACTGGGGCTAAGTCGTAACAAGGTAGCCGTACCGGAAGGTGCGGCTGGAACACCTCCTTTCTAGAGATTTATGCGCTAGCCTAGCTAGTTGTATAGATTAAATTCAATATCGGAAGTATTCTCAAAGAGTATTTTTTAGTCTTAATTGCTGTTAATTAATTATTTAGAATTGAGATTTTAGATAGTAGAATTGAATAATGTTTAAGTTAT